>NZ_JAARML010000002.1:1800000-2100000 GCF_011759375.1 Paraflavitalea devenefica
TGAGCAGTTCTTCGAGGTTGTCAAAGTATGCTGGCTCCTCGATCGTTTTTTTACGGAACTGGATGATCTTGATTTTCTCGTCCTTTTTCAATCCACCTTCCAGTATGCGTTCTACGGCATCATCGTCCTCGTGTTTCATTACTTTTTTGGAGAAGGCGCCCAGCATCACCCATACATCGCGCCGTACCTGCGTAAAGATGGTATCAATATGCATGTAGTCGCGTTTTTTGGGGATCTTGATCATGGTGATCTTCTTCACAATGTTCTTATCAAACAACAGGTTGATGACCTGGTGGGCCGCTTCCATGCTGGTGCGTTCACTGACACCGATGAGCAGGTGATCTTTACTCACCACCATTACATCACCGCCTTCCAGCGTGACCTTTTTTTCATCGCCATCCCTGGGCAAAAGGAAATGGTGAAAGGTATCTGGTATTTCGAGGATGTTATCGCGGTAACGTTCAAACAGCGGATGGTTGAAGAAGATATATTTGGCCAGCAGGGCCTCGCGGGTACGTGCTTTCTTGGCAGGCTTATTCAGTAGTACATAATCGTTGATCACAATACCAATATCACGGGTAAAGATAAAATTAGGAATAGGAGGGAACAGCAGGTCATCCCCGGCCAGCGTGCCGCTGATGATGACTTTTGATAGCTGTGCGGGTGGCAGTTCCAGCAACTGTGTTTGTGTGGTATAGGAGCATCCTTCCACGGCGCATACAGAGGCTACGAGTTTGAGGCGGATCTCATGATCTTCCAATACTTCGGCCAGCAGCCATTCCAGTTCAATTACTTTCTCGCTGCGGAAAAAGCCGGGTTTCTCCGGTTTGTAAAAATTACGTTTACTGTCGGGCGCATCTATCTCCTGCAACCTGCCTTTGATCTTGTCAGGGTCCAGGAAGTAGAGCAGTATCTTGGTGTAATAATCATATTCCTTGCGGCGGATGGTATCAAGGTGTACAATGTCTTCAAATAACCAGTCCTGCGCTTTGGAGGGAACTACGCGGCCCAGGCCGCTGTCGGGACTATGTACCAGCAATCGTTTTAATGTACCTACTTCGGAAGCAACGTGTAAAATGGTCTTATCTTTTTTAGTCATATAAGCAAAGGTTGATCTGTTCGTTCAGAGATATGGATACGGTAGGAGCGGTAGTGAATGTATGTGGCAAAGAGAGCTAACCCGGGATATCGGGCAGCAGTAGCTGTGCAAAAGGAAGTGTAAAGGTTCCTGATGGTTTCATACGGAAGGTAAAGATACAAATAAAAAGGACCATTGCTACATGCAATGGTCCCTGCAAAGGGGGTAAAACCCTGAGATTATTGATAAGTTACACTTAAAGTAATAGGAACGCTCAATGCTTTGGAGATAATACAGTTGGCTTTGGCGCCTTCTGCTATTTCCTGGAACTTTTCGGGTGATACGCCTTCGATAGCGGAGGCAGTTAATTCGAGGTGGATACCATTGATCTTAAGACCTACCATGTCCAGATCGAGGATGGCCTGGGTTTCCAGGTCGCCGGGCTTAAAACCAGCCTGTGAAAGGACCGCGCTTACTGCCATGGTAAAACAGCCTGCATGAGCAGTAGCCAGCAGTTCTTCAGGGTTAGTGCCAACACCTTCTTCAAAGCGTGTTTTGAAAGAATATTGCGTTTTATTCAAGGTGGTACTTTGTGAAGAAAGAACACCTTTGCCTTCTTTTAAATTACCGTTCCAATGGGCGGTTCCTGTACGTTTCATAATTTAAATGGTATTTGAAAATTAAATGAATAATGCGTGTATGAAATATTCATGCCAGCCTTTGTGGCTGTGCCTGGCTTAAGAATAACATAAAGCTACGGGATTTAGTTGAAGGTGGAAGTCAGAATTGAGAGCCGGCATATTATTCAGTCACCTTAAAGAACGTCTTCCCGCTGATCACGCCCTCCTGGCTATAGCCCTGCAACAGGCAGGCAAACCGTCCATTGAGGTCATTGGTGGAGAACTGTATGATGGCTTCTCCCTGCTCATCGGTCAGCACCCTATAGGTCCAGAATACAGTAGACATCATTTCAGGGGCAGCGGGGTTAAACTTATCATAGTCTGCCACGTAAAATTCTTTGGGATAACCGACGCCATTTACCTGCTGCATAAAACCTGGCGGTTCCTCTGCTCCCTCACAGCCCTGATAGATTACTTTCTGGCCATGGTAAGTGTATTGTCCGCCGGTAACAGGTATTGAGCCCGTAGGGTGATTGGGGCAGTTGAGGATGTTGTACATGCATACCCAGTCATTGCAGTGGAGGCTTTTGTAAGTGCCGCTGGTATAGTCATCCTTTTTTTTAGCTGTTACCACTACCGCCTGCAGGGCTTTTTTCAAATGGTCCTGTTCCTGTACCGACAGTTCGGCTTTGAGGTAACCTGCTTCCGGATAAGATACTGTTGACAGCGCCGTATCCATGGTGGCGCAGTTGTTTTGCAGGATGACGTTGTAGTCTTTAAAGTTTTTGGTATCACTGACCAGGATGATGGCTTTTTTGCCTGCTTCGGTGCGCAACGCCTGGGAGGGTAATTCGAAATAGCCTGTTGAGTCTGTTTCAAAGGTGTACATACGCTGCCCGCTGAGGATCATCATTTGCACCGGCTTTTTCACGGGCCGGTCCCGGTAGCGTACGTAACCCATATCACAATGTTTTTCCTGCCGGGGTATGTATGCCCCGGCAGTATTGATGACTTCCCATTTATACCTTGTCCAGAACCGGGTGAGTAATACACGTTCAATATTTTCCCGGCTGCTGAGGTAACTGCCGGCCGGTATGGTAGCCGGTGCGGGAAGGAAACGGTCGAAATAATAAAAGCGTACAATGTCGGCCATCCTGGTAGTATCTATGCGGGAAGCCAATATGCAGGCGAGTGAAAATATGGATTTCACCGGCTGCCCTTTGCTGTTGGTTACTTTCACTTTCAGTTGCAGTTTGGCCCGGTGATGGTAAACAGATGAATCGGTGATGAGTTGTACCTGTAAGGGCGCTGTTTTCCGGATGTATACGGCCCTTTCGGCCTGTGGTACGCCGGCTGCATTGAATAAGGTAAGGGTGATCACGCCTTCCGGCATATCGGCGGTGGACAAGTGCAGGGACGACCGGTTGTCATTGACAAGGAGTGTGCCTTCAAAGAAGGTAGTGCGGTAGTTATGCGCTATCAAATGGCAGGTACCTTTGGCCGGCGCACCGATCTCTATTAAAAAGCTACTGTCTTCTATTACTGCGTCGGGTACGTGCAAGCTATAACCAGCAGGCGCTACCGGTGGAAACTGATATACCAGTTGCAGGGCGGTATCTGCTATTTGCAGGGTATAAGTGGCCTGCTGCTGTGGCTGCCAATGAATAATACCTGAACCGAACTGATCGGTTTCAAAAAGTGCCACGGGCGCCCCGTTTTTCAGCAACTTCCCTTTGGTGGCAATGGGCACACTTTCTCCGTTCTTTATTTCTATGGCCATGGTGGAGGGGTGGTCATGCACCAGGTTGCCTCCTTCGGGATACAGCCGGATGGCGGCCACCTGCCGGAATAAAGGCACGGTGGTTTTGATCAACTGTTTTTCCTTCTGCCGGGTGATGGTGGCCTGTAGCTGTATTTTTTTACCCCAGGCCTGCTGACGCAGCATACCGAAGTTGACTTCTCCGAAAGGATTGACCGTTTTCTTACCGGTCTGTACTACTTTTCCGTCTGCCAGCAAGGTATAGGAGAGGTTGCCGCCGCTGGCCAGTCCGCCATAACCGGTGAGCACTTTATAACCAAAGTGTACAGAATCGCCGGGAGCAGTGGGGGAGGCTGGTGGCAGTAACGATAATTTGAAGGTAGTGGCTTCTGATGCTTTTATGCTGATGGACTGCTGGAAGATGGATTGCTGTGGATGGTTGAGGAGGCTGTTGGTATAGGCCAGGAGCCGGTATTCGCCGGTGGGCAGGCTATCGGGCAGGAAAATACAGCCACCTGCGGTGCCGGTATCAATGACAAAGCGTTCGGAGAGTACGATCTTTTTGCTGGCCTCTTCTATCAGTAGGGTGTAGAGGGTATGCTGGGATGGGATGGGGCCGGGGCTGAGGATATAGGCTGAAAACCAGATGTTCTCCTGGTGTACATATATCGTTTTGTCTATATGCAGGAAGAGATCGGGCTGTTGGCGGCCGGCCGTGTATTGATTAAAGCTGGAGTCCAGAGCGTCGAGGATGGCCAGTTCCTGTTGCCGCTGCGCGGAGGCAGTACCGGCTACAAACGATAAAAGGATAAACGCAGACAAGCGTGCGAAAAGTCGTGGCATAAAGGGGCATGAAAATACGAAAATGTATTTTCCCTGGATCAGGGAGGCTTTCTTAGGGGTTTATACTTACAAAAATAAAAATGCGAATGGGTGTGATCTTTCTGTTCGCATTATTTTGTAGTTTAGATAAGTAGAAAAAGGCGATTTTCTACCTTCTCGCACAAACATTCGAAACTTCATTCCCGAGCTATTCTTCCCCCATATTCCTGGAGGATATGACAACCACTATTGTACTGGTAAGGCAAACCATTACCTGGCCTGTTAACGCTATTTACTTTCCCCAAGGGGGAATGGGATCCTATTAAATTAAACCTCTTATGAAAGAAGCAATCACCTTGTCCGAAGAAGATTTCGCCAAGATCCGCAATGCTGCAAGTATCATTGAAAGCAATCTAAAGTATCACTACCGTATTGAAGACCTTGCCGAAAAGGTCTGGATCAACAAAAACAAGCTCAAAACAGGTTTTAAGCAGGAGTTTGGGACAGGCCCTTATGGCTATCTCATGAATAAACGAATGGAGAGATCGAAGGAACTGCTGTTGGATAGTAAAAATGAATCACTCACCAGTATTGCACTGGCTATGGGATTTACCGGCCATTATGCAGAGACGAATTTTATCAAGTTTTTTAAGAAGTCTACCGGTCATGCGCCGATAGAATGGAAAAGGTTGCAATTGAAATTGCAAAATGAGCATAATAAAAAGCGGGTTTCTGCATAACGTTATTTCAGTTGTGCTTAACAGTGATTGAAGTGTAAAATGAGAAAGTGCTGATTGGACTATGGATTGGGCTGATTGGACTGTTTTTACAAATTAACTTAGCTATGCAAACAACAAAACTTTAAAACAGTGTTTCTCTTTTCAATCCCTGTTTGCAACCATTAAACCGTGAATTTATTTTTCCTTCGGAGTGCTGAAAGCTGACATAAGCATATGATCATGCTGGTGCAGCTATTCTTAAACAAAGAGAAAATAAATTTATAAACCTTTGTTATGAAAAAAACTGCTTTCGTTGATGTAATAGCAGCCGGCTTTATTTTCCTGTTTGCCTATACTGCCATAAATAAGTTCCTGGATATCATCTCTCTTCGAATAGTATTGAAAGATTACCCGCTGATTGGAAATTTCTACCAATGGTTTGCATGGGGGCTACCCATTCTTGAATTTTGTATCGTTGGCCTGCTATTGATTCGAAGGACGAAAATAATTGGACTTTATGCTTCATTAATTTTGATGTCGTTATTTACTTTGTACGTGACTTATTTATTCATATTCGCTCCGAATATGCCTTGTACATGCGGAGGGATGCTGCAGAAACTTTCCTGGCCTGGGCATTTGGCATTTAATCTATTATCTATTCTTTTGGCGGCAGTGGCCATCATACTGCATAAAAGATCAAAGACAATTAATAATAAAATAACTACCCCGGTCCTCCATTAACTATTTGCTACGTAGCATTTGTGATTAGCTATCACATGAACGTGCGATCAGCCGCGTTAGGGTTGCTTGCTGGTCAAAGGTTACAAGCCGAAATCCTTTTAAAAAAAGTAGGCGTTAATCATTAAATTTTTATTTATGAAAAAGTATCTGTTAGGCGTATTTGCACTTGTTCTCGCCATTGGGTTCAGCTCATTCGGTACAATGGAAAAATTAAGCTTCCGTTACCTGATCTTCACACCCGCAACTGGATCTTCCAACGAAATTCTGCAGTCAAACTATACTGACAATGGTACCTCTGAGCCTTCAGTTGAGTGTGAAGGTGCTGCCAAAGTTTGCTGGATTCGTGTTCAGGATTCAGATGAAAATGGAAGTATCAGTTCTACTGAGTTTGCTAATCAAGTTGTTGTTTTGGATACCGACAGTCCCAAGAATAACCTGATAGCCGACGACCAAACACCGGATGACGTTACCTATACAGAAAAACCATAACGGTTAAAATAACAGAGAGGCTGCCATTTACTTTTTAAGGCAGCCTCTCTATTTATTCAGAGCCAGCAAATTGTTGCCTTTATTCTATTAGCCCTTAACCATTAAACTTTTATTTATGAAAAAGCACTTGTTGGGTGTGTTCGCGCTCGTTCTTGCCATCGGGTTCAGTTCATTCGGTACTATGAAAAAGGTAAGCTTCCGTTACCTGATCTTTAACCCTGCAATTGGATCTACCAACGAAATTTTGCAAACAAACTATATTGATAATGGTCTCTCTGAGCCTTCAATTGAATGTGAAGGTAGTGCCACCGTTTGTTGGATTCGTGTTGATGATTTCAACTTAAATGGAAGTATTGATCCAAACGAATTTTCTTCTCAGGTTGTTGTTTTGGATACCGACAGTCCCAAAAATAACCGCATAGCTGACGATCAAACGCCGAATGGCACTTCCTATACGGAAAGGCCATGATGGTTTAAAATAACGGGGCTGCCATTTGTTTTTTAAGGTGGCCCTTTTTGTTTATTCATGGCCGACAAATTTCTACCTTTTATAAATTTTTATTTATGAAAAAGCACTTGTTAGGCATATTCGCACTCGCTCTATCCATTGGGTTCAGTTCGTTCGACACAATGAAAATAACAAACTACCATTACCTGATCTTTACACCCACTGTTGGATCTACCAATGAAATTCTGCAAACAAATTATACTGACTATGGTACCGCCCTGCTTGCAATTGAGTGTGAAGGTAATGCCAAAGTTTGCTGGATTCGTGTTGACGATACAAACTTTAATGGAATTATTGATATAGACGAGTTTTCTGCGCAGGTTGTTCCTTTGGATACAGACTTTCCCCGGAATAACCGCATAGCCGACGACCAAGTACCGAATGAGGTTTCCTATGCAGAAGGACCATAATGGTTTAAAATAACAAGGGCTGCCTTTTATTTTTTAGGCAGTCCCTCATTTATTCATGGCCAATAAATTCTACCTTTTATTCTGTTCTATTCCCGACATAACGATTACCTGCTCGGGGATCAAATAAGTGTAACGTAGGTCGTTGGGAGGAAGTTGGTACACCTGATCGTCCAGTTTCCTTGTTAAAGTGATAGCATATTGGGACTCTTTATTGAGCCGCCTGAGATCAGACCACCGGATCCCACGATTTACCAATTCTTTTTTTCTTTCCTGTAAGATCAGGCCCAATGCTTCGGACGCATCCGCGGCCTGGTAGGCCACAAAGCTATTGGCTTTCCACCGTCTTTCCAGCAAATGGTTTAAAGCAGCAATTGCTTCTGTTGTGTTATTGAGGCGTGCCTGGCATTCTGCTTTTATTAGGTATAGCTCATCAACAGTTAAGCCATTAAACAAATTGGTTCTTGTTCCATTGTAGCTGCCTTTAAAGAAATAAGTGCCGTTGGACCGCTTTCCAAAAAAGGCCTGCCTTCTTAGGTCATTAAGGGAATAGGAAGCAAATAAAGTGGTATCTACCGTGGATACAAAATAATATCCGTTATTGGCGCCAAAAGTGAAAGTATATAATATTACCTCAGGGTTAAACACTTTAAAGGGGGTATTCCCGCCAAATGTAGTAGCATCCTTATAGATCATTAAGGTGTCATATAAATTAAGCGCTTCCTGACAATTTTGTAAAGCCAAGGTGTAGTTGCCCATTTGAAGATATATCCTGGCTAAAAGAGCCAGGGCGGCAGTTTGGGTAGGCCTGGTTTTGTATAAAGGTTCGGATGGTGGCGGCGTATTTTTCAATAAAGTAGTAGCGCTTTGAAGGTCATCCAATACCTGTTTGTACGTTTCTTCAACAGTAGCCCGCCGGGACTGTTCGTTAAAATCAGCATTCAGCCGTAGTGGGATACCCAAATCACTTTTACTGGTAGCCGGATCGTAGGGTGGGGCAAAGATTTGTGATAGATTATAGAAAGCAAATCCCCTGTAAAAAAGGGCAGCCCCCTTAATGGACATGGCCATGTCTTCTTTTCCTTTCACATCAACCTTTTCAAGATTATCTAACACCGTATTGGCATAGAATACAGTCTTATATCCAATAGTCGTCCAGTCTACAGAAGCGTCCGTTTTTGATTCCCATATATACGATTGCCTGGCTGCTGGATCTAAAGTATTCAAATTACCTGGTGTAAGATAATATTCGTCAGTCCCATTATTGAGCATGGGAAAAGATTGATTATTTGCGGTATAATTGTCAATAATGGCCTGCAGGTCTTTGAGCGACCCGGGAGTGCTAAGCCGGGAATCCGATTTTTTATCAAGATACTTTTTACAACCCGGTAGGGTAGCAATGATTACCAGGCAATAAAACAATTTCTTTATAATAGTTGTGCACATATAAAAGCAGTTAAGTGTCTAAAAATCAAATTTGAGTCCGAGTGCAAAAGTTTTAGGGTTCGGAAAAACTTCATTTCCGGTATTGGTGTCGGGATCCAGCTTTTCGTCGTTCGCCCGGTATAAAATACCCAGGTTGTTACCATACAAATACACTTCAATTTTCTCAAAAGGGCTTTTTTTCCAGATCATTTTATCCAATGCATACCCCAGCCTGATGTACTGCAGCTTTACATTATCTGCCTTTCGTACATTGTCCGATGACAAATAATAAAACTGGTCCCTGTTTGGATCATCGGGATAGGTCATGGAAGGTACAGTGGTTGTTTTCTCATCTCCGGGTTGCTTCCATCTTTTTTCGTAATCGGGATGCATTATTCCATTGTCAAACAACGCTCCATACCTGATAGTGTTTTTCCTGAAGTAGTATTTGAATCGGTAGGAGATACTGACTGTCAATGATACTCCTTTGAACGAAAACTGGTTATTCAAGGAGCCAAATACAAGCGGAATAGCAGAACCGTGATAGGTCACTTGTGCTGTATCGTACGATTGGTTTAGGATGCCAAAATAGTCTTTGCTTATCCCTTTGCCAAGATAGCCCTGCGGGTCTCCTGTGGTAGGGTCAAGTCCGGCAGAAGGCAGGCTATAAATGGAATAAGGAGAATGACCTTTTTGAAAGGAAATGATACTCCCGTTTGTTTCAATAGTACTGCCTACAACATAATTCGAAGGAAACCCATAGTCTGTGACTTTGTTAGAAACTATAGAAAACAAAAGTTCCGTGTTCCATTTGAATGGACCCTTGAAATTTAAAGAGCTTATGGAAATATCTGCGCCTTTTACGGTAAGGCCGGCACTGTTGGCAAGGGTTGATGAGACACCCGAAGTAGGATCTATATCCTTAGATAGGATGAGATTTTTCGAGCGTTTCTTGTACAGGTCAACAGTGCTGCTGATCCTGTTATTCAATATCCTGAATTCCAACCCTAAATTCAAATGAGATAACTTTTCCCAGCTTAAACTTGGGTTCCCTGGCCTGGTAATGATTCCGTATGGCTGGTTAACAATACTGAAAGCAGCATCATTTAATTGAATAATGGTATAGGGGGAGATCGTGTTATTGACATTTCCCTGATAGCCATAGGTGAATCTTAGCTTTAAATAGGGCACGGCATTCACCTGGTAAAACCGTTCCCTCGACAATTCCCAGGCAGTACCCACAGACCAAAATGGCTTCCATTTATTATTGATATCTACACCAAAAAGATTGGAAGCATCCCTACGGCCGCTGACGGTTAAGGTGTACTTGTTATCATAAGTGTAGGCTGCATTGCCAAAAATGGATACAAAACGGTCTGCGGTCTCAAATATCCCATTAGAGTTGGGGACCCTTCTATTGCCAAAATCACCATATTGAGGTAGGAGATTTACAAAATCTACATTGGAAGTTGATTTTGTAATATCATCGTATCCATAATAGATAGCTGATGCTACATCAATATCTGTTGTCCTTAATTCCCCTGCCGCCAATGCTATGATCTTGTGTTTATCTTTCCAGTTGTAGGAAAAGTTTAACTGCCCATTCACTGCCTGGGAAACCATTTTTTGATTTCTGATGGAAAGTATGCCTCCCAAGGGGATGCCTCTGGATACAGCATTGCCCTGTACAGTGGTAAATAAATTAATAAGATCGCGAGTATAAAACGAATTTTCTGAATAGAGCTTGCGAAGTTCAACGTTACTTCTTTGATATTGGTAATTGACAGCAGCCGTCAGCCAGTTCGTAATTTTATAGGTAGGCGCAAAATTGAAGACTATATCTTGATTTTTGTTCGTATTGTCAATGGCATTCAGCTCATTGAGCGGTTGATAACTCCAATCTAGTAATTTCCCACCACCGGCTGTATCTGTAAAGCCTGTTCTATACCATTTGGCAATAGATAAAGGAGCGCCATCCATAGCTGCAAGTTGTGCGTAGGGGTACAGCCGGTAGTTGATACCCACATCGTAAGCATTGGTGCCGAAGTTTCCTATGCTGTTATTTTTTGAAGTACTGGAAGTATAAGCTATTCCAAATCTTACATCCAGGTTGTTGATAGGCGAGATTGTGTTATCGGCCCGGAGCGTTATCCTTTGATTTTGTACTCCCACCAAATTGTTTAAACCTTTGTCATAGCCGCCGGATAGCATATATTTTATTTTCGGACTGCCTCCACTTACATTCATGGCATATTGCTGGCTGTAGGCACGCCGGTATATGTATTTCTCGAAATCATTCCGTACATTAATTTTTCTTAAAGCATCAATGGCAGCAGTAGCATCATTGTCGGATATTAAACCTTCCCGTCTTTTATTCAGGATTTCCACAACAGGGGTTACGGGAGTATAGGTGGTCATATCGCTCAAAATTCCATCATAGTGACCCTGCTCAAATAAAAACGTCTCGACATCAATAAAATCAGAGGTGGACATAGATGGAAAGAAAAACAGATCAGGCTTTTCCGTTACCGAAATATTGGAATTGACCGAAACTTTGGTTTGCTGGTTATACCTGCCCTGCTTGGTAGTGATCACAATGACGCCGTTCGCGCCCCTGGCGCCATAAATAGAAGCGGCTGCAGCGTCTTTCAAAACGGTTATACTCGCCACATCATTCGGGTTGATATTGTTGATGTCGCCTTCGTAGGGTAGGTTGTTGACTACTATTAATGGGTTCTGAACCGTTGAGCTAAATGTGCTCAATCCGCGAATGAGAACATTATTCAGTGGCAAACTGGATTCGACGCCGGAAACACCGCGCCTGTCGAACAGGATGCCTGTTGTCACGCCCTCCAGGCGGCTCAACAGATCTGGGCCTACTCTTCTATTCAATTCTTCATTGTTGATGACATCGTAAGAACCAGCCGCCCTGTTCGGTCCGATTTTCTGGTACCCCGTATTAATGACCACTGGTTCTTCTGCATTAACCCTGTTTCTCAGGTATATTTTAAGTGATGATTTACCGGCAACAGGAGTTTCATGATCTTCTACGTTGACGCCGGTAAATACCAATGTATCGGCGCCTTCTATCCCTTTGAAAGCGAAAAAGCCATTGGCATCAGTAGTCGTTCCACGTTGACTGCCCTTGATCCTGATGCTGACCCCGTCCACTGGTTCATTGTTCTGATTCCAGACGGTGCCGCTTATATTCAATAAGCGACCCATATTAATTCCTTGGGGAGAAGAAAACATCTCCTGCTGATTGCTGGAAATGAGGCTGACAACAATGTTAGTTTTTAAGATTTTATACTTGAAAGGCTGCCCTTTAAAACAGGCTTCCAGTGCCTTTTCAAAATTAATATTAGATACCTGCACAGTTACTGATTTGGCTTGTCTGATCTCT
This sequence comes from Paraflavitalea devenefica, assembly GCF_011759375.1. Lineage (NCBI taxonomy): Bacteria > Pseudomonadati > Bacteroidota > Chitinophagia > Chitinophagales > Chitinophagaceae > Paraflavitalea > Paraflavitalea devenefica. The sequence goes on from NZ_JAARML010000002.1 coordinate 1,811,972, forward strand.
GTTGTGCCATAAACAAACCTGAAATTTGTTTGTTTCTCGATCAGTTCAAATGCCTTTGTGATCGGGGCATCTTTTAAGTCCAGGCTAATGTTTTGGGCAATACCATTGCCGGAAACATGCATACATACCATTGTTAAAAGTAGAACGGTCAATTTCACTTTAATCAGAATTTTTGATTCCCAGATTGCACTACGTTTTACCCTGGGAGGGCAACAAAAGAATACCATACCTTTGCAGTGTTTAGGTTAAAAGATTGAAAATTGCTACAGCCTATTTGCGATCTGCCTGAACAATTGGCCGCTTCGGGTACCATCCGGAGCGGTTTTTGCGTATAGGCAAAATTTTTAGTTACTCCGATATTATGTACATCATCCGTTCCCTTTGTTCCAGTTGCACATCAAACCCCTGCCTTTCCATGTCCTTCTTAAAATCGTTAAAATTGGATAAGGCGGGTACAGATAGTATCAACGTAAATTTCAAGCTGTCAGGAACGCCAGATTCATTGTAAATAAAGGGGAGATTTCGCTCGTTATTGTTCAGATGGACAATAATGTCCTGAACGCTCATATTAATAAAATGAACGTCCTTGTCTGAGACCACGATTTGCTCTCCCACAGCCTTTTCTTTTAAAGGAGTAAGATTGGTATTGAGCTTTCTGCGAATAATGAGACACGGGGTTGGCAATGGTCCTTGAGACACGTTGATTCCCAGTCCCACCGATAACCAGTGATGTAAATCTCGGCTTATAGCTCTTTTACGTTCGATGGCAGACAATGTTAGTGGTAAGGAAATAGAATAACAAAAAGTGTTGGAGGAAGTATTTTTAGCCGTCCAATAAAAGCTGTTAGTGTTGTTGTCAGTATCAAATTTATTGGTGTTCGAAACATTAAATTTGACTTCTTTCAAGTCATAATCCCCTGAAATATCTCCTTTAATGGCGCCCTTGCACAGGTCAATGAGCGGAACATTTAAATAGTTATAGGTTATGCTATTTTGGGCGGAATCCACAATTCTGTCTGCGCTGAAATGAACACCTTCCAATGCTCCGGTCAATGCTGAATAAAAGAGTAACCTAGGTTTCACCAACTCCCGGTTGGTATAGCTTAGTAAAGGCTTTTTATAGTCAAAGGACAACAGGTCATTTTTAACAGGCCAGCGACTGGCCATTCCTGCAAGTGCTTCTTTCACGAAGGCGGAGGTAAAGTGTTCTGAACCTGTCTGACCAATGACTACACCTTTATAGATCCAGATAACATGAGATACTGAAACGAAGGGGAAGTATTTATGTAGAACCTTATCATGAATTACTGTCGGAAGTGAAAACTTTTTAAGTTGTTTGTTATAGCTTAAATGTTTGGTCATTTGTTGTTTTGAATCATACCGCGTCACTGTTATTACCTGCACCTGGTCTTGATATTCTTCCTGAAGTTTTTGTAGTTTGGGAAGCGCTGCTACGCAAGAGCTGCACCAGCTTTCCCAAAAATCTATGATCAGCAGCTTATCGTTGAAGTCAGTGATATTAATAGAAGAATCACTGTGGTTAATTACGCCGTCAATCTTAATGTCAGGCACTGCGTCCCCGATTTTCAATGACTTGATCTCTGCCGGGGCTTTATGGCTATAAACTGGCGATAAACGGTTGACCGATGTGAGCGACTGCCCGTTCACTATACTGCTGCCGCAGGCAATAGATATTGTTGCGAACGTTATGCTACGAAGCAGTAAGGAAATATGCATAATTGACCATTTATTCTTTTATCAAAAAAATTGCCTGAATCGTTTGAATGCTAAGAAAACATGCAAAAAAGCTTTATTGGTTTACAAAAAGCTTTTAGGCAAGTACGCAAATGAGAATTATCTCACAGGAAAGGCAATCGAAATTTCAACAGAGGATAAGAGAGAAATGGTAATTATTTAGAGAATGGTAATTGTCTTATGGCAATGCAAGGATAGTGTTGTTGCTTTCCCGCTTAAAATGTACCAGATCGGTTGCTGAAAGAATATTCAGTACTTCGTCCAGTGAGCTATTTCTTGATATTCTCGCCACAAGTCGTTTATTGAGATCAACTCCCTCCACACGCAATTGAATATCATACCACCGGGAAATTTCGCGAAATATCGATCCCAACGTAGTGTCGTGAAAATAGAATTCCCGCCTGGTCCATGCAATAGCTTGCTGTACATTGGCGCCTTCATTTTTTTCAATGTGACCACTTCTGTTGGTTATTGATTGTTCTGATGGTTGTAGTATTACATGCCGGTTGGCTGTTGAAACCAGTACCGAACCTTCAATTAGCGTTACCTGTACCTGGTCATCTTCCTTGTAGGCAGATACATTAAAATGTGTTCCTTTAACCTCAATGATGGTATTATTCGCTTTTACCTTAAAGGGTTTATTTATATTTTTCGCCACTTCCAGGTAGATCTCACCTTCAACTTCAATGATCCTTTCATTTTCAGGAAAACTAACAGGGAAGGTCATAGAAGATTGAGCGTTCATCCAAATCCTGGAACCATCAGACAATTGCACCTGGTATTGCTTTCCCTTAGCTGTTGAAATGGTATTAAAAGCGATTGCTTCATCTGGGGAACCTCCGGTGTAGGATAATTTTTCGCCGGATTTATAAATAGCGGAAGCCTCTTGTGCTTTAAGTTCACCATCGGCTAAATTTTCCAGAATAAGTTGCTTTCCATTTGAAAGAGTGAGGATAGCATTGCCATTTGCTGGTAGTATAACCGGAGAAGTGGCCGTGATTTCAATTTCCTTTTTGCCGGCATCAGAGCGAAAGTAAAGGTAAGCACATGTTGTTATCAAGAAGGTGATGGATGCGGCGGCTATCCAAAAATTTCTTCTCCTCCTGTTCTGAAAAGAAATTATCTTGGTTTCTTCTGAAATAATTCTACGGGATTGCAGGTATTTTTCCGATTCCTGCCATTCATTTAACAGCCGGCGCAGTTTTTCAGGATTGGTAAGCTCTTCGAAAAGAGCCTTATTGTTGGGCGACGCATGAATCCAATGATCCAGTTCACTGGTCTCATTGAGGGACAAATTCTCCTCCAAGTATTTGATTATCAATTCATGTATTCGCTCTTCTATTGATAGCATAGTTATTTGTTGAGAAGGGGGTACTGCATTACCTCCTATTAATAAAACCGGTCAGATATAGGTTTCGTACCGCCAGAATTAATATTTATTTAATATTGATTCGTTTTAGGCCGCGAGCCGGATAAGTAGTGTAACGGCCAAAAGCAGTTTTTTTAAGAGAGGGTTGTTGCGCAGTTGCTCCAGGGCTTTAGCTTTAGTGCTTCTTACGGATCCTTCTGAAAGCCCCATCCGCCTGGACACCTCACGTGTATCAAGTCCTTCTATAAACAGCAGGGTAATTACCTCCTTTCGTTGACCCGGGAGTTTTTTGATTTCCTGAAAAATGGTATTAATGACTTCTGATCGGATCAGCGCATGTGAGATATCTTCATCCAAAACCTTGTTTTCTAAAAATTTTTCCAGGTCGTCGTGTAGGATCGTGTGCTTTTCTGTTTGTCCGTGGTGGTACCTTAAAAAGTCGTATGCCTCATGGCGACAAACAGTCAGCAAAAAAGCCTTTAAATTATTTAGCGTATCAAAGCGTTCGCTCATTTTCCAGGCTTTTATAAAAGATGAGGAAACAATATCTTCCGCAGTAGGCCGGTCCTTCAGCAAACCATAAGTAAATTGGAATAATGGCAAATAAAATTGAGCATGTACAGTCCTATAGGCCTGTTCGTCCTTTTGTTTAATTCTTTCAATCAGGTCATCTGGAGGCGGACTGTTTTTATTCATTGTAATGTTCCCACTATATATACGAATTCAAATCTATGCAGATTTGTTGCATTTTTTAAGAAGAGGAATATCGCTAATTATATGCCAATAGGCTTTGAAGAATACGTTCAACAGTCTAGAATTTCAAGTGATGCTCGTTCAATTTTTGGGAGGATAGGTTTTAGTGGCGCAATATTAATTCAACAAAATGGTTTTAGCAAGTCCGTTACCGTAATACTCCGAGGAACCTTACCAAAGATACAAGTAATTATACGTGCAAGAAAAATTGCTGATAAAAAGGATTAAATAACAGGGGCTGTATGGGTTCAAAAACTGCTCAAGTATATATTCTATTTAGGGGGTAATTCTATGAAGGGTAAATACTTTCTCATAGGGGACCGAAGCCCTGGCGTAGGTGGTTAACGCTGGAGGGGTGCTTTGTAGCCTTCCTCTATCTCACTGACGCGACTTATCCCGTCCCTACGGAGCCTGTCCCGTTTTACGGGAAAGTATGCAGCTCGGCCTCGTGCGACCATGTATTTGTGTCCATAGCTTCGCTTTCCACCCGCACCCCCTCCAGTATCCGCACCCATTTCATTATTCTCATTTTTCATCAAAACTCTACATAACTATCACCCGCATTTGGAAACCTTCTGTTTTGCTATGTACATTTGTGTCGTGATGTTACTACCGGCAGCAAAGGCGAAATAAAAAAAGAAGCAAAAAAAGTAGAGAAAACGGTACGACTAACTATAGACAGGGTAGGGATCACCAATAGATCAGCTATAGGTACTCTATAGATACTCTATACCTGGACTATGGGAACTCTATACCTAAGCTATACCTAAGCTATAGTTGACCCATTTCACGAAAATCAGCGGTTTTAGCCAAAAACAGCAGGGCTACTGGTGCCCGTATACCAAAGCTCTCTTAACTGGCGCGACCTGTCCTGCTCTCCAGAGCCTTGTGTCCATAGCTTCGCCTTCCAATCGTACTTCCTCCAGCATACGGCTTTTCATTTGTTATCATTTTGCATAATTTTATGCATAAATGTCACCCGTATTTGAAGTCCTTCCTACTCTAACTACATTTGTGTGAAAGACAATCCCTGGCGCACATACACCAAAGCGTGAGTAATAAGCCATTAGATACCACGCATAAAAGTAATCTCTCCCGCAACAAATACAAGAGATACTAACAACCAGGAACCCCGCATAGAAGGGACCAAAAAGTGCCAACCTCTTGCCAACAAGCATCCACTCCGCAGCATAAAAGCTCGTGAGTAGTAAGCAAAGCCGCACTTGTGGTGGCGCTGGCCCGCCAGGGCAGTGATTACATTGTTAACGAAGCGGTTGTTTATTTAACAGTGCTGCCTGTCAAATAAATCGTACCTTTCACGCGTAGTCTACTTCTGCAAAACCACGTTATTTCTCTTCTGTATAAGGTTGGCTACTATTAATCATTGATCATGCCTAAAGTAACTTATAATAACAAGAGTAAACCATTTTATCAAACGATCAAGAGTGGGGTCGACCAGTATTTTGCCAGCATGCGCTTAAAGCCAACCGGCAACTGGAAGTTATACAGTAAATCAGTAGTGCTCATTACATCTGCCGCAGTATTGTATCTTTCCCTGCTGCTTTTCCCGCTGCCGGTAGGGGTAAGTATTGCGCTGTGTGCGTTATTGGGCTTTGTACTGGCCAGTATTGGCTTTAATGTGATGCACGACGCCTGCCATGGTAGTTATTCCAGCCGGAAATGGATCAATAATGTGATGGGATTAACCTTGAACGCCCTGGGCGGCAATGCTTTTATCTGGAAATTTAAACACAATATTATTCACCATACTTACACCAATGTGGACGGTGTGGATGATGATATCAATAAGAGTCCCCTGATGCGTATGTGTGCTACGCAGAAATGGGTCCCGGCACACCGTTTTCAACATATTTATGTAGTGCCCATTTATGCCATATCATCCCTGGCCTGGGTGCTTTTGCTGGACTTTGACAAGTATTTTAAAAGGAAGGTGGTGGATACACCCCTCCAGAAGATGGACAGGAAGGAGCATTTTATTTTCTGGATCAGTAAGGTATTGTACGTATTGTTCTATATTTTACTCCCTGCCCTGGTAGTGGGGTGGGTGCCCTGGCTGATCGGGTTTATATGTATGCATGCAGCAATGGGTATTACACTGGCCATTGTATTCCAGTTGGCCCACGTGGTAGAGGATACCGCATTTGAGCATGTGGAGGTGAATGACCAGTTGCAGATAGAAAATGAGTGGGCTATACACCAGGTGATTACAACTGCCAATTTTGCGCGCACCAATAAGATCGTATCCTGGTTTACGGGTGGCCTGAACTTCCAGGTAGAGCATCATTTATTCCCCCGTATCAGTCACGTGCACTATCCTGCTATTAGTATTATTGTAAAGCAAGCCTGCCAGCAATATAATATTGCTTATAACGAGTTCCCTACCATGCGCCAGGCGGTCCTGTCGCATTTCCGGACCATGAAGCAGTTGGGCCGTAAACCAGTGTGACAACTTTATTTTAAATATAAAAGTCCCGGAGGTATACTTCGGGACTTTATTATTTATGACTATATTATCACATTACCACCTGGAATTGTTGCGGCCTCCTGAAAATCCCCTGCCACCTCCACTTTCAGACCTTGGTTTGGCAATGGATACAGAGATGGCCCTGCCTTCTATTTCACGACCCGACAGTTTGGAAATGGCTTGTTCAGCCTCTGCTGCCTGTGGCATTTCTACAAATCCAAACCCTCTGGATTTGCCGGTAATCCTGTCGGTTACTACTTTGGCGGAGGTTACTTCACCAAAGGCTGCGAATAACGCATGCAGGTCTTCATCGGAAACGCGAAAGCCGAGGTTTGAAACATACATGTTCATACTGTAAAATTAAAAGATGATAGATAACTGTGGCAAAAACAATAAAAAGTAGACGAGACTATAATTATGCGGAGAAATGAAGAAGCAAAAAAATGGTCAATACTTTATGTTGTAAATGTCAATTTGCATGTGAAAGGTAGTCATTTGAACGTTGATGGCCAATTAATTCACAGGTATAACTTTAGCCTATCCTGCCTGGCGCCGCCAGTACTGATAATAAATTAGTTAATGCCATATAATTAGTGTAGCTTTAAAAGATTCATACGACTTCTTATATATCCTGATCTGTTTAACCTCCGCCCTCCGCAGTTCCTGTATATGATTAGCCTTGCATCGTCTAAAAACTCACTGTATGCGCATCTTTGTGGGAAATTTAAGTGATATGGCTACTGCAACTCATCTTTCCAATCTGTTTGTAAAATTTGGCGTCGTACTTTCTGTTTATATTATGCCGGATGAGAGCAATGGCCATTCTCTTGGATACGGTTTTGTAGAAATGGACGAGGTGCCCGGGGCTATGGCGATTGCCCAGTTAGACAGTTCCCAGTTTATGAATCGCTATATAGAGGTAGGTGAAGCCTGACACCAGATCACCGCTCCGGATAATAAGCCACTTCCCGCACAGTTATTTTTTTGCCATCTACCATGGATTGGTCCAGGACTATAATAGCCTGTCTTGCCTGTGCTTCTACCGGCATATCAATAAGGGCATGCCCTTTTGAGCGGCCATTGAGTTTATCCTTAATCACTTCGGCGGAGTCTACTATACCAAAAGGAGCAAATAGTTTCCTGATATCAGCATCAATGACGTTCAGGGTGAGATTGTGTACCTGGATGTGCATACGGTGAATGTAATTTTGACTTGAACGCCGGCTACCTGATCAAAGAAAGTAATAAAGAGATCTGTTACTGTCCGTAAAATAACAACCGGAATAGGTACTAAGGTAACCTTTTAACGGCAATACAGGGGTTTTTATTTGAAGCAGGATAATTAATTGCCATCATTGAATTATTCCGGCTTAAGCCCGGTAAGGATTGAAGATACCACCGAATAAGGCGAAAGAAAAAGACCTCAACCTTCCTGGTATATACCGGGCGATTGGGGTCTTTTCTTTGTAATGCTAACGGTTTTGTTCCTGTCTAAGTCAATGCCTGCCTAAAAAAGTAATGCTTCAATTATATATGTGAAGGACTGAACTCGCCTTCATGTACTTCCTGCGGCACATAGTCCTCTACGATGAGCTCTTCAATGTTCTTGTCCTTTTTGCCCCTGCTGAACCTGTTTATGATCTTATCAAAGATGGCGTACATCACGGGCACCACCACCAGGGTGAGGAACAGTGAACTGATAAGGCCACCGATGATTACCCAGGCCAGGCCATTCTTCCACTCGGCGCCCGCACCTTTGGCAAGGGCAATGGGCAGCATACCGATCACCATGGCAATGGTAGTCATGAGGATGGGGCGGAGACGGGCATGGTTGGCATCAATCAACGCCTGGTAAGTACTGGCGCCTTCTGCCTTACGCTGGTTGGTAAAGTCAACCAGGATGATGGCATTTTTGGCAACCAGACCAATCAACATGATCAATCCAAGGATGGTAAACAGGTTTAACGACTCATTGGTGAGTGCCAGCGCCAGGAAGGCGCCTATGATGGCCAACGGAATAGAGAACAATACCACAAAAGGATATACGAAACTGTTGTATAAGGCCACCATAATGAGGTATACCAATACAATGGCTGCCAGCAGGGCAATACCCAGGGAGCCAAATCCTTCACTCTGGTTTTCCATGTCACCGCTCCATACATAGCCCACACCTGTGGGACGGGGTAGTTGATCAAACAGCTTTTGCCATTCAGCAGCTACGGTACCGGAGGGACGTCCTACGCTTTGCGCCTGGATGGTAACAGAAGTACTTTTATCCCTGCGTTCCAACTGGCTGGGGCCGGAACCTTCTTTCACAGTGGCAAACTGTGATAAACGTACCTGCTGGCCCTGGTCGTTGATGAAGAGCAGGTTGCTTACATCTGTAATGTTCTGCCGGTTGAATTTCTCATACCGGATATTGATGTCATATTCGTATTCACCCTGGCGGAATTTGCCATCGGTATTACCGCTAAAAGCTGTTTGCATGGTACTTCCCACGGTGCTCAGCGAGAGGCCCAGTGCCGCCATTTTATCACGGTCTACCTGCACACTGATCTCCGGGTTACCGGCTTCTACCGATAAACGCATTTCCGTAGCACCGGGCACTTTCCTCAGCTCGGCCATGGCAGCATTGGCAAAGTGCATCACACTGTCGAGGTTCGGGCCTGTTACTACCAGTGAAAGCGGGGCCTGTTCGGCTGTACCCAGGATACTTACCTGCACTGTTTTTATTTTAGCGCCTACCAATATCTTCTCCAGTTCACGCTTTGTTTTTACCGCATAGATGCTGGCTTCATCCTGGCGTTCCTGTTTGGATACCAGTTGTACGTCGATCTCAGCTTTATAAGCGGTGGATTGTGAAGCACCCATACCATCACTGCTCTGCCCGATGGTGGTGATGAGCTTGGTCACTTCTTTTTTCGTTTTGAGGTATTCCTCTGCACGGCGCGTCATGGCATTGGTTTGCTCAATGGAGGCATCCTTGGGCATTTCTATCTGCACCAGGAACTCACCACGGTCGGTCTTGGCAAAGAATTCTGTACCGATGTAGCCGGCGCCTACGAGGTAGAAGGAGCCGAAGAATAATACCAGCATGACGGTCAGCGTGGTTTTCTTATGGCCCAGGCACCATTTGAGGAGACCGCTGATCCAGTTGGTAAAGCGGTGCAATCCTTTTTCAAACCCTACGATGATCTTACCAAAGAATGTTTTGCCGGTGATCTGCTCCAGCTTTCCGAAGCGGGATGATAACCAGGGCACGATGGTAAAAGAAGACAATAAGGAGAGCAGGGTAGCAATAGATACCGTTACGCAAAACTGTTTCAGGATATCCGCCGCCAGCCCGGTACTCAGGGCAATAGGAATGAATACCACCACAATTACCAGGGTAATAGAGGTAACGGTAAAGCCGATCTCTTTGGTGGCATCATAGGCTGCCCGCACCCGGTTCTTGCCCATTTCCATATGCCGGTAGATATTTTCCAGTACCACAATGGCGTCATCCACCAGGATACCCACCACCAGTGAAAGGGCCAGCAGCGACATGAGGTTCAATGAATAGCCAAGCAGGGCCATGCCAATGAAGGTGGCGATCAGTGAGGCAGGAATGGCCACCATAACGATCAGCGCATTCCGGATGCTGTGCAAAAAGAACAACATCACAAATGCCACCAGGACGATCGCCAGTATCAGGTCATGGATCACCGCATCTGCTGACTGCAGCGTATACACAGAGCTATCGTTCGCAATGTCTATTTTCAATCCGGCACTGGCATAGTCTTTCTGCAATTTATTAATGCCGGCAGTGATCTGTTCGCTTACCGATACTGCATTGGCGTCGGACTGTTTGATGACCTGCAAGGCAATGGAGCTTTGCAGATTTACCCGCGCCAGCTTCTCCACGTCTTTTTGTACATCCTGCACATCAGCCACGTCTTTCAGGCGTACCTGCACGCCATCCTTATTCAGGACAACGAGGTTGCGCAGTTCTTCCACATTTTTATACTTACCGGCCAGACGGATAAGGATATCCTGCTCGCGTGTTTGCACGCTACCGGTCGGGAAGTCGAGGTTGGAAGCAAGGATAGCGTTCTGTACCTGGATGAGGGAGAGGCCAAAGCCCTGCAGGCGGGTGGCATCAATGTTTACCTGTATTTCACGCTCCTGTCCGCCGATCAGGTTTACCTGGGCTACGCCCTGTACACGGGATAATACCGGTGCAATGCGTTTGTCCATCAGGTCATAGAAGGCGGCTTCTTCCATTTTGCCGGAAGCAGCCAGTGTCATCACCGGCAGGTCGTCCAGTGAAAACTTATTGAGCGAAGGCGGGTCCACATCTTCAGGAAGATCGGCCAGGATGGCGTTTACTTTACGCTGGGCATCGTTGAGTGCATAGTCCACATCGGCGCCGCTGTTCAGCGTGATGGTGATGATGGATAAGCTTTCAAAAGATTTTGTTTCCAGCTTTTTGATGTTCTCCATAGAGGATACGGCATCTTCTATTTTCTTGGACACCGTATTCTCCACTTCACTGGGGGAGGCGCCGGGGTATACCGTGGTAATGGATACTACCGAAGGTGAGAACTTGGGCAGCAGCTCATAGTTCAGTGAGGTATAGCTTAACAAGCCACCCAGGATGAGTACTGTAAACAGTACGATGACCAGGGTAGGGCGTTTGATAGATATTTCTGCAAGTTTCATGAATTCATTTTTAAATGTCAGGCTGAGCTTGTCGAAGCCCTTCGACAGGCTCAGGGTGACAGTTTAGTTATTTTACAATTGAAATGGGAGCACCTTCGGTGAGGTTGATCTGTCCACTGGTGATGACTGTTTCTCCTTCATTCAATCCCTGTAATACTTCTACTTTATCACCCATTACCCGGCCGGCCACTACTTTGCGGAGGCTGGCGCTGTTATTGTTCTTTACTACAAATACCTGGTTGCTGCTAACACTGCCGATGAAGGCAGAGCGGGGCACCAATATTACCGGCGCTTGTGAAGGGAAGTTAAAGATGGCAGTACCATACATACCGGCTTTTACCAGGTTACCGGGATTGCCTTTCAGTTCCAGTTCTACCGGGAAACTGAGGGCATTGTCGGCCTTGGCCGCAATGAAGCTCACGGTGCCGGTAAAATCCTTGTCGGGGAATACACTTACTTTGATGGGTACTTTATCGCCCACTTTCAGGTTGGCTACCTGTGATTCTTCTACCGTTACCTGCAACTTCAGTTTGGAAATGTCAACCAGTTCAAACAACTGGGTGGCGGGCGCTACTACTGCACCCGGCTCTATATAACGTTTATTCACTACGCCATTGATGGAGGCGCGGATATACGCATCGCCTACTTTTATTTTGGCTTGTGCTACGCGTGCTTCGGCATTGTCGAGCGCGAGATGGGCCTGGTCCAGTTGCTGCTGTGTAACACCGCCTGTTTTGAAAGCATTTTCATAGCGCTCTTTATCTTTCAGGGCATTCCGGTAGTTCGCCTGTGCGCTTTCGAGGTCTACATTGAGCTGGTCGGTTTTGATAACGGCCAGTGTTTGTCCAACATGTACCACATTCCCTTCGTCTACCAGCACCTGGGTAACCCTGCCGGAATTTTCGGCTGAAAAGTTCATTTGCCGGCCTGGTATGAAATTGCCATTGGCGGAAAAGTCCAGTTCCAGCGCCTGCTTCTGAACAGGGCTTATCCGTACCGCCACATTGCCATTGGCGGCAGCTACCACGGCTGTTTTTTCCGCATTCTTCTTTTTATTGTTGTTGAGCACCCATCCTATCAGGGCTATGGAGCCTGCGATGATGACGATGGTGAGTAAGGTGCGTACTATTGATCTCTTTTTCATCCTGGTTGAATTATACTTAGTTTAATAATGATTTTAGGTTGCCTTGGGCTTTAATGAGCTGTATTTCCGCTACGCGGTAATCCAGCAGGGCCGCGGAATGGTTGTTCTGGGCTTCAGTGAGTGCGTTCTCTGCATCCAGCAGGTCGGTCAGGGTAGCCAGTCCGTTATTATAATTGTTCCGGGTATTGTAGAAAACCTTCTGCGCCAGTTGTACATTTTCCCGCTGGTTATTGAGTATGATAATGCTGTTGTTGATCTGTGTTTTAGCATTTTCATATAATAGGTTCAGGGAGAGGCTGGTATTGGAAATATCCTCTTGCAGCTTGCGGATGCTTACATCGGCCTGCCTGATGCGGGAGCGGGTGGCGCCGCCATTAAAGATGGGCACTTTCAGGGTCAATCCTACAGAAGCATAATCGAACCAACTGACACCCGCGCTGCCTTTCTGGAACCAGGGAAGCTTATTGCCCATTCCCTGGTAACCATAGTTACCGTTCAACGACAGGGTAGGGTAGTACTCTGCTTTGTAGGCATCCTTCTGATACTTCAGCAGGGTTTCCTGTTGCTTCAGTAACCTGAACTCTGTACGATTACTTACATTCAGGGTGTCGCCTGCGGGAGCGCTCTGCGGGTGAATGGAGGCGAACTCAACAGCAGGTAATGCAATGGGAGTTTGAATAGGCATGCCCATGGCATACTTGAGCTGATTTTCCAATTGACTTACGCCATTTAATAATTGTTGCCTTTGTGTTTGCAGGTTGGAAATGTTGACCGCAATACGGTCCACATCAATCTGTTTGGCCAATCCATTTTCGTACTGGCCTTTAACGATCGTTTGGACGGTGCTGGTATTCTTTATGGTGCTGTCCAATACTTCGATCTTCTGGCGCTGTACCAGTACCTGGTAGTAATTGGTGGCCACCTGCTCGATCAGTTGCTCATCGGTAAGTTGTGCATTGATCCTGTAATACTCCTGGGTGGATTTGGCCGCTTTCAGCCCGGTAAATACAGATTGGTCAAACAGGTTCTGCGACAGGGAAACACTGGCGCTGGAATTCCATTTTTGCCCAAAAGCGACCAGCAGGGTTTTGCCGGGCTGGCCGGCCAGTTCACCAGGCAATGCGCTCAATTGTAAAATGGGATTATAGGTAAGCCCGCCATTACCGGTGATCTGTGGTAGTGCGCGCGCCTTTACCTCATCAATCTGGTATTGGCCATTCTCCACATCGAGGCGTGCCTTGCGGGCTGTTTGACTGGCCTGGAGCGCATAGTTCAGCGCTTCTTTCAGGGTAAGCGTTCTGGCATTGTCCGGTGAAGCCGGTGATTGCGCCAGGGCCCTTCCACCCCAAAGCCCTGCCATCAGCAGCAGGCTTAGGGTGAGCCTTTTCCTTGTTCTTTTGTTTTTCACATCCATCATACACTTGTTTTATTACTGGTTGGTGTTTTTTGTTTTGTATCCTTCGACAGGCTTAGGCTGACAAAGCCTGTTCTGAAAACTCTTTTTTATATTTTTCAATGAGCCGAACGCCTTTGATGGTAGCGAGCCCGTACAGGTAGTGCAATACCAGTTGCTCATTGATGGTGGCCTGTGGCCATAATTGATGGTGATTGATTTCCTGTTTGGTATTAATGCCCGTAACAGATACCTGGAAGCCGGCTATCAGTTCCGGGATGATCTGGCTGCGGTACAGTTGCTCTGTCTGGCCACGTTTAATATTGTTCAGCAGCAGTTGAAATAAGAACCCTTTCTTAAAAGCTGTATAGCGTTCAAAGGCTGCGTGGTGGTACTTCTGTAGGTCGTGCAGCAATGTTTCATTCATGAGGCTGATGGTCCCCTTGACAGACTGCCAGATGAGGAATATTTCCTGGATGGCATTGGAGGCTCCCCGGATCACTTTCAGGCAATCCTGTTCCAACTGCTGCAGGGGACTAGCATATACCATTTCTACCAATTCATTTTTATCGGCAAACCAGGTATACAGTGTTTTCTTGGAAATACCCATGCTGCTTGCTATCTCGTCCATTGTTATACTCCGCACGCTGAACTGGTTAAATAAAGCGGCTGCCTTCTGCGTGATCTGTTCTCTCATTATTAACACTATTATTTAATCTTTGTGTTTAACATTTTTGTCAAATAAGGGGCGTAAAAAATGCTATTATTTGAACAGCATTTTTAAAATGATTTCCTTCCTGGCAGCCAGCATTTGCTTGTATTGCTTATCAGAATAGTTAAAGATCCTCTTGAAAATGGGTTGTATCACTACCGGGTGCGACAGGAGGGAGATGAGGTTGATCAAAAACTGTTGGGGCTCTATTTTCTCAATAGTACCCTTTTTGATCTCTGCTTCTACATCCTTCAGGAAATTCTTTACCCGGTCTGTTTTTTTAAGATCAGCAATGATCTCGTTTTGCTTTTCCACGTCCTCATTGATCCGGGTGACCATATAAATGTCCAGGTAAGGATAGGTAGCAGCCTGTTCTGTGAAGATGTCAATGAAATGCTCGATCTTCTTTTTAAAGGAAGTCTCTGTGCTCATGGCCCTGTCGAGGCGCTGATCCATGGCGTCCCTCGCTTCCCGCAGGATCTGATCGAACAACAGGTCGCGCGAGCGGAAGTAGTAATTCACCAGGGTACGGTTGACCCCGGCGGCATCGGCTATCTCCTGGGTAGTAGCATTGAACCTCCCTTCGGTAAAGAAAAGCTTGCGTGCTGCATCCTTGATCTGTTGTTCGGTTTGACTGTCTTTAACTGCCATTGACAATATAGTTTGACAAAATTGTTAAACAAAGATATTAAACAGCGGCAGATTTCCAAATCCAGGATTTGTTAAAATATGGTTAGGAGTGGTAGTAGGGTATTGTAAGAGGTTCTTTTGCAGTCGGTTAGCCTGTGGATAATTTTTTACGAAACCGGTACCGGAAACTCCCGGTGGATAGAAAGTTTACATTGTTTCGCCCTCGTTGCCTCAATGCCTTTATGCCTCGTTGCCTTTTTTGTTCTTCATTTCGTGGTCCAGCAGCCATTGTTTTCGCCAGATGCCGCCGCCGTAGCCGGTAAGGTTTCCATCGGTACCAATGACGCGGTGACAAGGAATAAGGATGGATACCCGGTTAAGACCATTGGCATTGGCCACGGCACGTATGGCAGCAGGTTGATTGAGGTGAATGGCCTGTTGCTTATAGGAGCGGGTAGTGCCAAAAGGTATGTGGGTAAGTTCCTGCCATACCTTTTGCTGGAACGAAGTGCCCGGTGTGTCCAATGGTACCGTGAATAGTTGACGGGTACCGGCAAAGTATTCCTGCAGTTCTGCTGTTAACTGGTCGAAGTGCCGGTGCTGTCCCGGCAGCAGGGGAGAAGCCAGTAGCTTTTGCAGTTGCTTCAATTCGGTTTCCAGCATTTTGCGGTCGGTAAATTCCAGCAGGCAAATGCCTTTATCGGTAGTGCCGGCCAGCATAGGTCCTAATGGCGTCGTGATGCGGGTAATGGTGATCACCTGTCCCGATTTACTGGCTGTGGGCGCAAAGCCTGTATTCTTTTTGAAAGCATAATGAAAGCCGCTCAGGGAGTCGTACCCATTCTCAAAGGCCGCACTGGTTACCTTCTCTCCATAGCGGATCATGCCAAAAGCCTGGTTAATGCGCTGCATGCGTTGAAAAGACTGGAAGGTGAGGTGGTGGTGTTTCTTGAACCAACGCCGTACCTGTACAGGCTCTATGCCCATATCCCGTAGTTCCTGGTCCCTGATCTTTTTATCAGGATTCTCCTGCAGGAGCGTGAGCAGTTGTTTAATGAAGCCGGGGGCTGTATGCTGTTGCTCCAGCGGTGAGCAAATCTTGCAGGGACGGTAACCATGCAGGATGGCTTCTTTACTGGTAGTATAGAATTCTACATTTTCAAATTTGGGCTTACGGGCGGTGCAGGTAGGCCGGCAAAAGATACCGGTGGTCTTTACCGCGGCAAAAAACACGCCTTCAAACTGGCTGTCTTTTCTTACCAGGGCATCATACATCAGTGCGGGTGTCAGCGTTGCATTCATACTTCAGGTTCTTTATGCAGCAAAAGTAGCAGAATTGACCACTACGCACCAACCGAAAAATGGACAGGCATTTTTGGGCCTGGTTACGCCATCACCGATACCATATCGAGTACTACATCACCCAGCTTTTGATCTCCTGCAATGGTTACATATTGCATGACATCCTTACGCCGCCAGCTTTTGGAAAAGAGCTTCCAGGCTATGGCGCCATCAATGGTGGTATGGGCTGTGGGTGATGCACCAGGCGCTGTTATAAGCTCCCATTCTGTTTTCCTGATAAGGTACCAGTCGCCACCGCCCACGCCAGTAAGGGTAAACTGTAATACGGTGCTTTCCGGCGCCGGTGTATCGCGATAGGTAAAAGGCAATGCCCGCATAAAAGTATCCAAAAACGGATGATAAAGTTCCGCAGTCATGATCCCCGGCTTATTGACTGCTTCCCTGATCTGTTGCTGGTGATGCCACTTCTCGGTGTATTCCCGCGCAATATGGAACCAGTTGGCCGATATGGCTTCACCTGCCCAGCCCACCGAAAAGATAGCTTGCGCCTGTGGGTCCAGCGAAGCCATGTAAGCACTGGCCTTTGGGCAATTTTCTTCGAGCAGACTGGTTAATACGGCCGGGCTGATGCGTTTGCAGGCAGCTACCCAATCCGCATTGAGCTGGTTGAGGTAATCAACCAGGTCGCCAGGAGAATGGATGGCGCCAGGCGGGGCGCCCATATAGCCATCCCTGGCAATGGACAAGGTACGCAGGTGGGTATCCAGCAAATGGGCCGCCACATCTTTTACCGTCCACAGCTTAGCTACGGTGGGTTTATTCCATTCCTCCGGTGTTAATGAACGGAGCAGTTCCATTAGCTTTTGGTCAAGCACAGGAAAGAGATGTATCGTTTCAATAGGTGGGTTCATAAAGCAAATATAAAAAGCTGTGGGCTCGTAGCTCACAGCTCGTGGCTCGCAGCTACTTAGTCTTACTTAGCAATCCTCCCTTCCGGCTATCCACACTAATCGTATACTTGCCGCTGCCCTGCACAATCCAGCGCACGGTAACGGTACCTTGTCCCGGAATGTTGGTTACCTCAACCGTTGCCGGATTGTTCTTCTGTTCAGTAGTAATATTCAGGTCGCGGTTGTCAACCACCATACCGGCCAATACTTTAACACCGGTGAGGCTGACATAATCCGGACGCTCAATTTTAAATTTCAGGTCCTGGCTGGCATGCGTAGGAATGATGCGTTCATTGGCAATGACCGCCGTGATCTCTTTCAGTCCATCACCCAGGTCTTTCTCTGCAATAGAATCAATAGATAGTTTGGGTGTTTGATAGCAATGGAAAACACTGAACGACATGTTCCGGTGGGCATCACTCTCCATGAGGAAGCCCGGATGCATGCGGCCAAAGTTCTTTTTAAAACCACCGATCTCGATTTTACCATATTGTGGATGGTTGTATTCATGCCATTCTACGAAAGCATCTTTGAACAGCAGGTAGCGGTCAAACTGGTAGGAGGGATCTATGCCGGAATTATCATTGTCATCATCATTGCCTTTATTGAACATCAGGTACGAGGTCCATAGCTCATTGGAGAAAGTATAGATACCACGACCGCCATAGAACCAATCCAGCTCACCGCCATAAGCAGAATACAGGTCTTTGTACACCACGAGGTAGCGATAACCGGGCAGCAGCTCTTCGCCTTTCTTGCCCAGCACATCATAAATGCGCACATCAGTGGCATTATAAGTGCCTACATCCTCCTGTCCGCCGGGACCGCGCAGGATCATGCCGCCTGAGTTGTGGTAGGATTGTGCGGCTGCTATGTTGGGATGCTTCATCACAAATTCCATCACTGCCCTGTTTTCCGGTAAGGAGAAAGGATATTTATACGCGCCGCCCTGTATGTAGTTGGGCTGCCATCCCCATCCCCAGTCACGGTTAGGGTCATATTCAAAGGTATAACCGTCTTCATTCACCAGTCCGTCACCATCATTGTCAATGCCTTCCAGCCCCAGCAATTCATAATCGCCTTTTTCTTCCGTACCTACCTGTATCATCTTGCGTGGGTCGCGGGTATCCTGTTTCCAGCGGCCATTGGGATTTTTGCGGCGCATGATAACGATGTTGCCATCTTTATCCAGGTCGTCATAGCCATCCTCATCAACAGCGCCATCACGGTCATTGTCTACCGGTATGAGACCGGAGCGGGGGGAGTTGGCATTATTGGCTTCGTGGAAGAAGTTGTCCCGCGCATCGGGATTGATGGTAGGTACAATGTAAAAGGTTTTATCGGCCAGTAATTCCTGTATGTATTTGGTATCGCCAAAGGATTCAGTGAGGTACCAGGCGGTGTATAAGGCAAACTCACTGCCCTGTACTTCATTGGAATGGATATTGCCATCAATGTACATGGCGGGTTTGCGGTTCACCTCACCGCCTTTTTTGAAATCACTGATGGTAAGGCACCAGAGATCACGGCCCTGGAAGGATTTGCCAATGGATTCCAGTTTGCACAGATCGGGATGCGCGGCGGCTATCTTCTTGCAGATGTCTGTAATGCCTGCATGGTCGTTGTACCTGTTCCAACTGATGGGCACTTTGGGATTTACCGGGCTACCCACTCCTTTAAATACCTGGTTGGGTTGCTGCGCCATGCCGGCCATCGTGGCCAGGCCAATGAATAGAAAAGTTGATATGCTGATTTTCATAATGATCAATTTTGAACAACGTACTAAAGCGTAATATCTGTTTTAACGGTACCGGTGGTAGGGCTGCCTGCCTCAATGGTTATTTTACCACTGCCTTTGATGAGCCAGGTCAGTTGTTGGGAGCTGAGTCCTTCCAATGCATTCAGCAGTTGGTTTTTGCGGCCACTGATCACCGATTGATTGTTGGCTGTATTCACCCGTACCTGTATGCGTTTGATCCAGTAGCTTCTTTCACCCAGCTTCGTATGGGAGGCCAGCAGTCCTTTATTGGCTACTTCCAGCGTAACGCGGGTAAGGCCATTGCTTACTTTCTCTGTTTTTACATGCAGTATATCCAGTTCGGGCTGGTAGGCAGCCAGCTTTGTTACAAAGTCTGTATGCTTTTTTACAATCTCCGGCACCAGCTTGTAGGGGGGATTGATCAATACAAAAGGATCTATGCCACCCACTTCCACTGTTCTGCCCGCGAAATCGGGATGCTGTACCGGCTTCCAGGGGGTGAAGGTATTGGTGATGCTTTGCTGGGCGGCCCAACGCAGGTAATTGGCGGTGGGATCATCAACCGATAATGCTTTTTCTTTTTTGGCGGTGTCGGGTTTAGCTTTTGGTACAAACCAGCCTGGTGTGCTGAAGCTGTAGCGGGCATAATGATAATATCCCCAGGAAAGGAAGTCGCCGCCAGCCGGTGTTGTTTTGGGCGCTTCTTTCATGCCTGTTATTTTATTGTATAATTCCGATACCAGGGTATTGGCTTTGGCATCTGCTTCGAGGTAGCCGGCTACAATGCGTTGATTGGCTGCAGTAGCATTATAGGTGAAGGGCGTGGAAAGGTTGTTGTTGCTGCTGAAGCTGATGAGGACATATACATTGGCGAGATCGAACAATTGATCGGCGATGGCCCTTGTTTCTTTTTCAGATACGGCAAACTCGCCGCTGCCCTGTGTAAAGGAGGGATGCTTGTAGGTAAAGTTCTTATTGAACCATACGCCGCCTTCTCCATCTTCATTGTACTGGTTGTCTTTATCGTTGTCAATACCTTCCGTGTACAGGAGGTATTTGCCTTTTTCGCCTTTGGAGGCATCGGTTTTGATCAATACGCGCGGGTCGTCGGGATGTGGTTTGTAATCACCCAGCGGAGATGCTATCCGGATCGAAGTGATCTTGCCATTGCCATCGAGGTCATCATATCCATCTTCATTGTCTTTACCATCACGGTCGTCATCGGTGCTGGTGGCATTGCCCTGGCGTTCGTATTGCCCTTTGACAAAGTATTGCTCAGTAGCATCCGGGCTCAGGTTGGGAAATACATAGAACGTGGTTTTGTTGAGCAGGGCCTTGATGCTGTCGGTAGTGCTGCCTTTCAGCAGGTCTTCTGCAAAGCCAATAGCCAGTTCTGCTCCCAGCAGGTTATTGCCCTCCACACCGCCTGCGATGGCAATGGCTGGTTTGGCGGCGGTATTCCCGCTGCCGATCGTGATCATCCAGATATCCTTATTGCCGGTAGTACGCACAATGGATTTTACGGTAGCCAGTTGCGGATACTGCTTGGATAAGGCCTGTATGCGATTGGATTGTTGCTGGTAATTACTATAGTCTTGCGCCTCTGCGGCCAACAGGGGTAACAGGCCGCACAGGAGGGCAATCAGGTGTTTTCTCATGCAAGGAAATTTTTTAAGGAATAAATATAGTTAGAATACAGAATACAGGAGACAGAATACAGAATCCTTTGTGCGGCTACCAGTATGTTGCCACTTGTATTTCTGCTGTATTCTGTATTCTGAATTCTGTATTCTAAAAAGAAAAGCATGATCCGAAAACGAATCATGCTTAGTATAGGAATAATTAATAATAAATAATCAATAACTAACCCACCCGTTGCTCCTTTGGCTTCAGCGAAGTCAGGTCTCCAATGCTTACCGGCTTGCCACTATCAATACTGTTGCGGGCTGCAATGCCGATGAGGATAGACATAGCGCCATCCCGGCTGCCGGCTGACTGGTGATAGGGATCTTCACCCGGTGTAAATACCTGTTTGCGCAGGCGCGTATCGCCACCGCCATGACCGGCCTCATTGTTGGGAATACGGATGATTTCCCGTTTGCCAAAATTGGTGGTTACCTGTATCTCATCATAGGGCTCTTCTTCCCAGGGCTGACTTTCCTTGATCCAGGCATCAATCCTGCCTTTGGTGCCGTTGAAGGCAATACGGTATCCCTCATAGGGTGAGTAAGCGGTGAGCGAGTAGCTTACCTGCACCTTGTTGGCATACCTGATCTGCACGGCCATCTTGTCAAAAATATCAATATCTTCTTTCCACACGCAACCATCCCGGTGATAGCCGTCATATTGTTCATTGGCGGCATACAGTTCCATCAGGTTGGCGTTTTTGGTCATATCCCAATAGAATTTGCATTCTTTTTTATGCGGGCAGGGGCGGCAGTGTGTATGGCGGAAGGAATTATTCTTACCATAATGTTCCAGGGCGCCATAGGCAAATACCTGTTCGGGTTCTGAATTGATCCACCAGTTGAGCAGGTCAAAATGGTGGGTGGATTTATGCACCAGCAGGGAGCCGCCATTTTTGCGCAGGCGGTGCCAGCGGCGGAAATAATCAGCGCCGTGGGAGGTATTGAGGTACCAGTGGAAGTCGACAGAGGTGATCTTTCCAATGGTGTCATTCCGCAGCAGTTCATAGATCTTTTGCCGGTGGGGCGAATAGCGGTAGTTGAAAGTAACAGTCACCTTTTTACCGGTTTTCTTCTCTGCATCGAGGATGGCCTGGCATTTCTGCTCATCAATGGTCATGGGCTTTTCGGTGATGATGTCCGCGCCATATTCCATGCCTTTGATGATGAACTCATGGTGGGTGCCGTCTACCGTCATCACCAGTAATTGATCGGGTTTTGTTTCCTTCATCATCTTGTCAAAGTCGGTGAAAGTAGGGCAGGCGAGGCCCATTGCTTTTTTGGCGGTCTCCACGCGGCCGGGGTTGATATCACATAAACCTACAAACTCTACCTGGTCGGCAAATTCTTTGATCACCGGCTTTCCCCACATACCAATACCGCGTACGCCGGTACCTACCATGGCTATACGTTTTTTGGCAAAAGGAGTAGTCAGGGATGTGTTGGCCAGTACAGACTCAGCAATGAGTGATCCGGCGATCAGGCTGCCGGATTGTTGCAGGAAGTTTCTTCGGTGCATAGCAATCTTTTATTTGATCATAAGTTAGGCATTGCACCGCAAAGCGGAAAAAACTTTTACGAAAAAGGGTAATTTCCGGGATTAAAATGCTGAATAAGATGCATTTGTGATCAGGATGGTGCAGGACGGTGGGCGGCTAGTTGCTGGTTATTGGTTGCTGGTGACTGGTTGTTGGTTACTGGTTGCGAGCGAAAGTAATTGTAGGTGTAGTTGCATTACCTGCGGTATCACAGCACTTTGTTCATCATTCACGATGACAAAATCACAGAGCCGCATTTTGATGAGCTGTTTGATCTGTTTATTCATGCGGGCGATAACCTCCTCGCGGGTAATGTGGTCACGCTGGATGGTGCGGTGTATGCGCAGGGCATCGGGCGCTGATACGCCTATTACATAATCGAGTTGTGATTGGGAACCGCTTTCAAAGATCAGGGCTGCTTCCTTGATGGCATAGGGCGTGGTTTGTTGCTGTAGCCACCGCTCGCCATCCTGGATAGTAACGGGGTGTACAAGTGAATTGAGCAGTTCGAGTTTTTCAGGGTTGTTGAATACGAGCTGCGACAAGTGCTTCCGGTTCAGCATACCCTGCTCAAAGGTAGCCGGGCCAAAGTGATGGATCAGTTCCTCGCGCAGTTGAGGATCGCTGTTCATGATGCGTTTGGCTTCCTCATCGGCATAGTAGACCGGGATGCCCAGTACTTCAAATACTTTGGCTACCGTGCTTTTGCCCGAACCGATGCCGCCTGTAAGACCAACGCGTAACGTCATAGAAGGCAAATTAATTAAAAGGCACAAAAAAACCGGATGTCTTGCATCCGGTTCCTATTACTTATAATAAGGAGCGCTTATTTGGCAGGTGTAGCCGCGTTATTCTTATTGACGTTGTTGGTCCACTCAATAGAAATAGCGCTTTTCTCGATCTTGATGTAGCTGCCCGGGCTGGTTTCCAGGTCAATCGTGCCATCTTCGTTCACTTTATTGATCTTTCCGTGAATGCCGGCAATGGTTACCACTCTTTCACCTTTCTGCAAATTTGCCTGGAATTCCTTGGCCGCTTTGGCTTTTTTGGCTTGCGGACGGATCATAAATAACCAGAAAATAAGGATCATACCACCCAGCAGAACCAGTTGCATGGTACCGCCACCGCCTGCTCCTCCTGCTTGTAAGAAAATAACTAAGGATGTCATTTTGTATATCTGTTTTAAAAATGTTTAAAAATATCAATGGACAGGGGCGCAAGATACGGTAAACCGGCAAAATTACTTCCCGCTTCGCGGGATTAGTTCTTGGGAGTATCTGCAGCAGGCATCACTTCTACGGTAAAATACAGTTTGTGCGTCTCGTCGCCACCTGTATTGGCATATACGGTCAGCGTCTTCTTATTGGTCCCCAGCCGTCCCTTGCTATTGAAGGTTGCTTTTATCTCGCCTTCCTTGCCCGGAGCTATAGGCGCCTCGGGGCGTTCTGCCACAGTACAACCGCAACTGGCTCCTACATTTTTGATGACGAGTTGTTTAGCGCCCGTATTTTTAAAACGGAAGACGATGTCTACTACCTGGCCATCCAGTACTTTGCCCATGTCTTTGGCCGAATCGATCCATTGAATGGTGGTTGTTTCGCCCGGTTTGGGCGGTTCACTGGCGCCGCTATTGGAGCAGGACCAGGCCGTAAGGGCTACGAGCAGGGAAAAAAATAATGTTTTCATTTGGAAAAAGTTTTGACAAATCTATTGCTGGCAGGTTACCACTGTGTTAAGAAGGCTTAAATGCCACTTTGTGCATTTTATCTTCCCGTACCAGGTCCTTATGAATATTATCCAGGATTCCGTTTACAAACTGACCGCTTTGCGGTGTGCTGTATTCCTTAGCCAGGTCAATGTATTCGTTGATCGTTACTTTGGGCGGGATGGTCTCAAAATACAGGAACTCGCAAACACCCATCCGCATGAGGATCATGTCCAGTACAGCGATCCGTTCAGGGTCCCAGTTCTTTAATTTGGGCTTAATGTATTCCATCGTCACCTCTTTCTTCTCCAATGCTGTTTCCAGCAGGCCCTTGCCAAATAACCATTTTTCCTTGCTGATGAGCTCCTGGAAGTTAAAGCCCGCCGGCTTGTTCAGGAAATTCTGCAGCAACAGGCGCAGCATGTCGGCATCATCGTCCCAGTTGGTGAATGTTTCTTCTACATAGCTGGTAAAGTCCTCATTGGGCAGCAGCAGCTCATTGAAGATGAATTCCAGCATGGCCTTTTCTTCTTTTTTCTCACGGGCCGGCACGGAGATGTATTGTTTATATTTATCTGTATCTGCCAGTTGCAGGTAGATCTTGCGCAGGAGTTCGGGATTAGCCAGCAGTTCGGGCCTGGTCTCTTTTACGGCTTTCTGGTAAGAGGGGTGTTCGAGGATCTTCCACAGCAATTCATTGCCGGCCAGTTTAATATTTACATTCAGGTCTTCCCGGGAGGGCAGGTGTTTACCGGCACGGTTACGGGCGTCTATCTCGGCGTAGCGGGCTACTTCGGTGAGGTAGTGGATGAGGTAAATAAAGAGCTGGTGGGTAAGGTCAAAGTGTTTCTGAAGTAGTTTAAAAGGGTCACCGTTCTTTTCGGGTGTTTCCTGGCTTTCCACGGAATAGAGGACCTGCATTACCTTCACACGGATGTTTCTTCTGCTGATCATGCTAAGAGCTTATTTTGAACCGGCAAAACTAACTGATTTCGGTGGAATAGCGAAGTCTGAAGTCGGAAGTCAGCGGTCAGAAGTTCAGGCAGGAAGCTAAAAGTCAATGGTCAGACCTCGGACCTCAGACCTCCGACTTCATGCTTTCCTGCAAAATTGGCATTGATACTTAATGCTATAGGCCGGCCACCACTCAAATCCTGTCACCCTTTCCCCGGAAAGCTGAAAAAATGGCTTGTAAAAATGGTTTGGTATAGATTATGTTTAACTTTGCCGCCCCCCGGCAGGCATAAAAACAGAATTGCCGGGATACTAAACATTTCACCAAAATCAAAAAACTGATAAACTATGGCTAAGAAAGTCAATGTTACCCCCCTGCACGACCGGGTAATTGTGAAACCCGCTAAAGCGGAAGAGAAAACTGCCGGTGGTATCATCATCCCCGACACTGCCAAAGAAAAGCCTCAGCGTGGTACCGTAGTAGCCGCAGGCCCTGGCAAGAAGGATGAGCCGGTAACAGTAAAAGTAGGTGATACCGTATTATATGGTAAATATTCCGGAACTGAGATCCAGATTGAAGGTGA
This sequence comes from Paraflavitalea devenefica, assembly GCF_011759375.1. NCBI lineage: Bacteria > Pseudomonadati > Bacteroidota > Chitinophagia > Chitinophagales > Chitinophagaceae > Paraflavitalea > Paraflavitalea devenefica. Next base: position 1,837,391 of record NZ_JAARML010000002.1, read on the forward strand.
TGATCTCCTGATCATGAGAGAAAGCGACATCTTAGCAATTGTATAAAACCTGAAGTCTGATGTCTGAAGTCCGAAAAGCATCGGAGCAAAAGATCAGACGGCTGACTTCCGGCTTCAAATAATCAAATTACCTAATTTTTCAAATTAACATAATATGGCAAAACAACTGTTCTTCGATATCGAAGCCCGTAATAAAATGAAGAAAGGGGTTGATATTCTGGCGAATGCGGTGAAGGTGACCTTAGGTCCCAAAGGCCGTAACGTGGTACTGGAAAAGAAATTCGGTGCACCGTCTATTACTAAAGACGGTGTTACTGTAGCAAAAGAAATTGAACTGGAAGATCCCATTGAGAACATGGGCGCCCAGATGGTAAAAGAAGTAGCTTCCAAAACCGCTGATATTGCCGGTGATGGTACTACTACTGCTACTGTACTGGCCCAGTCGATCATCAGCGAAGGTTTGAAGAACGTAGCTGCCGGCGCCAATCCCATGGACCTGAAGCGCGGTATTGATAAAGCTGTTGCGGCTGTTGTTGAAAACCTGAAAAGCCAATCACAGCCTGTAGGTATCGACAGCAAGAAGATCCAGCAGGTAGCTTCTATCTCTGCCAACAACGACGAAGCGATCGGTAAGCTGATCGCTGAAGCTTTCGGTAAAGTAGGTAAAGAAGGCGTGATCACTGTGGAAGAAGCAAAAGGTACCGATACCAATGTAGACGTGGTAGAAGGTATGCAATTTGACCGCGGTTATATCTCTCCCTACTTCGTTACCAACAGCGAAAAGATGGAAGCTGAGCTGTCAAGCCCTTATATCCTGATCTACGACAAGAAGATCAGCGCTATGAAGGATATCCTCCACATCCTGGAGAAAGTTGCTCAAAGCGGCCGTCCTTTACTGATCATCGCTGAAGACCTGGAAGGTGAAGCACTCGCTACCCTGGTAGTAAACAAATTGCGTGGTACCCTGAAAGTAGCGGCTGTAAAGGCTCCTGGTTTCGGTGACCGTCGTAAGGAAATGCTGCAGGACATCGCGATCCTTACCAAGGGTATCGTGATCAGCGAAGAGCAAGGTTACAAACTGGAGAATGCCGATCTCAGCTACCTGGGACAAGCTTCTTCTGTTACCATCGACAAAGACAACACTACTGTTGTTGGCGGCAAGGGTAAGAAAGAAGATATCACTGCCCGCGTAAACCAGATCAAAGCCCAGATCGAAGTAACTACTTCCGATTACGATAAAGAAAAATTACAAGAGCGTCTCGCCAAGTTGAGCGGTGGTGTAGCTGTACTGTATGTAGGTGCTGCAACTGAAGTGGAAATGAAAGAGAAGAAAGACCGTGTGGATGATGCCCTGCATGCTACCCGCGCTGCGGTAGAAGAAGGTATCGTTCCCGGTGGTGGTATCGCGTATATCCGCGCCATTGCCAGCCTGGAAAAACTGAAAGGCGCTGTGAATGAAGACGAGCAAACCGGTATCGCTATCGTTAAGCGTGCGATCGAAGAGCCCCTGCGCCAGATCGTATTCAACAGCGGTATTGAAGGCAGCATCGTTGTTCAGAAAGTAAAAGAAGGTCAGGCCGACTTTGGTTTCAATGCCCGCACTGAGAAGTATGAAAACCTCTTCCGCGCCGGTGTAATTGATCCTACCAAGGTTACCCGTATCGCACTGGAAAATGCCGCTTCTATTGCCGGTATGCTGCTCACTACTGAGTGTGTAATTGCCGACAAGCCTAAGAAGGAAGAAGCTCACACCCATGGTGGCGGCGCTCCTGGTATGGGCGGTATGGATTATTAAGAAGAGAATACAGAATTCAGTCAATACAGAATTTTGTAGACAATATGGATCCCGCTGGTTCCCGTTTTACGGGAGCAGCGGGATTTCTTATTTAATATACTGTAGCATGAACTGCGCGAGCTTTTTATTGGCGGCTGCCGAAGGATGACCATCTCTCCGGATGAAATAGCTTTTGTTGTTGAGGTCTATAACAGAAGAGACCCTGATGACCTGCACAGAGCCTTCCGGGAGGGTATTGAGCGCTTTTTCGATCCTGTCGATGGATAAAGTACTTACCTGTTTATTGGCCCAGTTGGTATGGTCCCAATCGATCAGGATTAATTTACCTCCTGTGCGCCGGATTGCTGCGGCCATTTCCCGGATCATTAAGAAACATTTGTCGTAATGCTCCTGTGGCAGGTGGCGCACGTCATAATTGAGCTGTACCCTGTCCAGCATATCTTTTAAGAATGTAAAGGTGCCCAGCAGGGATAGGTAATGGGCATACCTGGGCCTTGTGCTATCTGCATAGCCGCTGAGCTGTCCGGTATGGATAAGTGAGTCGTTTACTGTTTTAAAGTAAGGGCCTCCCAGGCTCCATTTGTATATGCCGCTGGCCCGCAGGATATGGTCGTATATAAAGGAGTACACAAAAATGCGTTGGTTATTGGAAGAGTTGGCATATTGTTCTTTAAATAACTGGTACACCTGGTGGATGCCATACCCGCTAATGCCACCGTTGATGGTATTCTGGTTGGCCAATTGTCCGACCTGCCAGGGAAGGGTTTCGTTGTCGTTCACCCCTCCTCCAAACGTAAAACTGCAACCCAGGAATACGATCTCTTTGGAGGCGGCTGCTGTTGTAAAACCTATGCGCCGGCTGAACTGCCTTCCTGTAGGGTCGCGGGCAGCTTCCATTGTATAATTCACCTTGAACAGGGTGTCTTTGTTTATTACCTGGCAGGCCTCGCAGGTGCCATTTTTCCCAATGACATAACCAAGGCTGCTATCGGGTTTGAAGAAGTCGGTTTTGCAGCTACCTGTTCTGTACGGCTTATCACTGAAGAACGCCCGGTAGGGAAACTCGATCAGTGAAAGAAAAATAAAACAGACTATGATCGTCAGCAGGAAATTAGGCAATTGCCTCTTTTTCTGTATGCTATACAGTAAAACGAACCATGACAGGAGGTTGACGGCAATAAGTAAAAATAAACGTTTGTCCATGCTGACGATTTTCCGGGCTGCTACCGCAAGATAAATAAAGTGACCACTTATACAATAATACGGGAGCATAAGCTTCCCCTGCTTATATTTATCTTATCCGGTCATAAATCAATCTACTGTTGATGAAAAAGATGTTCTCTGCACTTGCCATGCTGCTTAGTATTAGTTATGTACAGGCGCAAACCACGGAAGACTCTGTAAAAGCGGCGGTCAACCAATTATTTGAGGGCATGAAAACGGCCAATGCGGAGATGGTAAAAGGCGCTTTTGCGGATAGTGCTGTACTGCAAACCATCAGTCGCAACAAGGAAGGGGAAACCATTATCCGGAATGAGGCCGTAAGTGCTTTTGCCGGCTTTGTAGGCAAGCTGAAACCCGGCGTTGCGGATGAGCGCATACAATTTGAAACGATCAGGATCGACGGGCCGCTGGCCATTGTATGGACACCCTATAAGTTTTATTACAATGGACAGTTCAGTCACTGCGGTGTTAACAGCTTCCAGTTGGTACGCTTTGGCGGGCAGTGGAAGATCCAGTATTTGATAGATACGCGGAGGAAAGACAAATGTGAGTAGCCTTACTTCTTCAACCTGTACTTCCTTCTCACTTTCGGGCTGTCGAAATAATCATTGAGTTCCTTCTCGCTCATATTGCGGGTCATTTCGATCGGAACGTCAATAAGCTGCACCTGTATCTGCTTCAGCTCATCTTTAAGCTTATTGGTCTTTTTGGCGATGTCTGGGTCCCGTTCACCTACAAGGGCATTATCCTTTAGCATATAGTCCAGCCTTTTAATAGCGGCACGGACAGCAGATGCCTGGTTCTGGTCAAAGACTTTTTGCGGGGCCACCGCTTCTTTGATAGGTACCAGGGAAACGCCTACACTGGGTAATATCTTTCCGGTTTTCTGTGCATCTGTACTGGTGGAAGAAGTTAAGATAGTACCGGTGAGGGCGGTGGTGGAACTGGTGATATCAAAGCCGGTACGGGCATTCTTGGTTTTCTTCACCCCTTTATCCAACTGCAGGAACGTATATTTTAATTGCAATATATAGGTCTCAATATTATGCGCCTGTAAGTTGAATTCCTGCAGGGCAAAGGGATAGTTGAGGGCGTCTTTTACAATGACCCGCACTACGGCCGTATCCCTTACCATGAAACGGTTGGTGCCAATGAAGCTTAGCAGCAGGATCCGTTCCTTGCCGATGTCGGTTTCCTTTACAAAATCAAAAGGGGGCGACCAGATGAAATCATCCTCACATTTCTTTACGTTGGTGTAATTCTTCATGGGCAGGTTGGCCAGGAAGGTAATATTGTCAATGGGGAAGCTGCCAAATTCACACTGGACCTTAAAGGCCAGTGTATCCCCTTCTTCAATGGTAATGGTGGAATTCACGGATGGCTTTACCTTGGCCAGCACTATTTCCGTATTGTAAAATACAATGGAGAAAGAGGTGTCTACCCGTTCGGTGGGATTGTCCAGGCTTTGGACCCCGATATTCACCCGGTACTCATTGTCGTAGCGGAGCTTGCCGGAAAGGAAATAGGATTTCTCCGCTTTAAAGGTCAGGGTGCCATTGTCTTTATTGATCCGCAAGCCTACCGGCGAATTGCGCAGGTACCAGTAATATTTGGATTCTTCCTTGTTGATCTCCAGTTTGTAGGTGAGGGTAGAATCTACATGGAGCGTAAAATAGGGGTTGAGGTTCTTGATGCGCAGGATAGCCTCCGTTTCCGCCGTGTCGGGCAGCGGGACGGGCAGGGTATCAATAGCTTTAGGAATGGTATCAGCCGTCCGTTGGGTTTGTGCTGCTAACCAGGCCGTGGGTGCTATCAACAGTATAATCAGCCCTATTATTTTATTCATCGGGGGATTTGGACTTGTCATGTTTTTGAATCGTGGCCGAAGTTAATAACAAAACAATAAAAAACCCATCCCGATAAAGATCGGGATGGGACTTAAACCAAAACCAACTGCTTATGAAAAAAGTTTAACTATCCTTTAATATTTTACTTACTGGATATTAATCTGTTTGGTGCTCACTTTAGCTTGTTCTTTTTTGGGAAGATGAAGCTTCAGCACTCCCTGATCGTACTTCGCCTGGATATTATCAACATCCACCTGGTCATCTACCGTAAAGCTGCGTTTGAAGCTGCGTTGGGCAAATTCCCGGCGTACTGTTTTGTACTCTTCTTTCTTTGTTTCTTCTTTCTTTTCAAAGCTGATCGTCAATAAGCCATCTTCTACTTTTACCTGAAAATCTTCCTTATTCAGACCAGGAGCGCTTACTTCCACATGATAAGCCTCTTTGGTTTCATGAATGTTTACCGGAGGATTGTGCAAGGTGCTATCCTTCCAGGTAGGAAACTGATTTAACAGATCATCAAATACTGAGTTGAATACGCTGTTTACCGGGCGGTTGTTGAATTTTACGAGTGTCATAGTCTATTACTTTTTGTTTTTGTAATGAATTTGTACAGGAGTATTTTCAAATGGCATACCAGTGCAAAAAATACCTGTTTTTACCGCCAGAAATGGAAAAAGAGGCATGGGTATAAGACAAAATGTCTGTAATTGCTTCAGGTTTGCAGACATAAAGTCATGTTAATTGAATTCAAAATGCCCGCGTCAACTTTTTGCGTAGATTTGCGTTCTTAGATTGAACTAAAAAATAGCAAAGAATATGTATCCAGCAGAAATAGTGCAGCCCATGAAAGAGGAGCTGACAGATTATGGTTTCACCGAGTTGCTCACACCAACAGAAGTTGACAACCAGTTAAGTAAGACAGGGACCACCCTGGTGATGATCAATTCCGTATGTGGTTGTTCGGCGGGTTCAGCCCGCCCGGGAGTGTTGATGGCAGTGGCGAATGCCAATAAGAAGCCCGATCACCTCAGTACCAGCTTTGCGGGTTTTGATATAGATGCTATCCGGAAATTGCGTGAGCATTTATTACCGTATCCTCCCTCTTCGCCTGCCATCGCTTTATTTAAGAATGGCCAGTTGGTGCATTTCATCGAGCGTCATCAGATTGAAGGTCGCCCGGCGCAGATGATCGCGCATAACCTGATCGCCGCTTTTGATGAATACTGTTAAGTAAGGAATTATGCTGATTAAATTCAGCTTTGTTCATAGTGATAAACCTTCCCATTCCTGGGAGGGTTTTTTATTGCTGGAAGCTTTTACTTATCATTGCACATTCAAAATCTCAATTACTAACACTACATGTATCCCAACCTATACTACGCTTTCCGTGATTTGTTTGGTCTTGAAGCAAGGGGACTACGCTTTGTAAATTCTTTCGGATTCTTTGTGGCGCTTTCTTTCCTGGCAGCCGCCTGGGTACTTACGCATGAGCTGAAGCGTAAAGAGCGCGCCGGGTTATTGACAGGGCAGGATGTGAAGATCATGGTAGGCAAGCCTGCTGGTTTTGGCGATATATTACTCAATTTTATACTGGGCTTTATCCTCGGTTATAAGATCATAGGTTTATTTCTTTCCAATGATCCCGCTACAGAGGACCCGCAATCCTTTATTTTCTCTGCTGCTGGTAACTGGCCCGTAGGTATTGGCCTCGGTTTATTATTTGCCGGTATTAAGTGGTGGGAAAAGAACAAGCAAAAGCTGGATAAGCCCGAAGAGCGGATCGTGCGTATATGGCCGCATGACCGCGTAGGGGACCTGGTGATCTATGCCGCCCTCTTTGGTTTCCTGGGGGCCAAAATATTCCATAACCTGGAAAACTGGAATGAGTTCTGGGCAAGCCCGATAGAAGCCCTGCTTTCTTTCAGCGGACTTACTTTTTATGGCGGGTTGATCTGTGCTGCGGTAGCTATCTTTTTCTATGCCCGTAAGCACCAGATCGGTTTTAAGCACCTTTGCGATGCCGTGGCGCCCGGATTGATGATCGCCTATGCCATTGGCCGGATGGGCTGCCAGGTGGCCGGCGATGGCGACTGGGGCATCCTGAACAGCGCCTATATTACTACGCCCGATTCAAAGGTGGTACTGGCGGACACTGCGCAGTTTAACAGCGCCCTGCAGGCCAATAACCGCTTTTATTTAAAGACCTTCCAGGTGGAGTCGCTTGACCAGGTGCACCATAAATCAGTAAAAGCGCCTTCCTGGCTGCCCGACTGGATGGTGGCCTATCATTATCCCCATAACGTAATTAATGAGGGTACGGCCATTGCCGGCTGTACCGATCCCCAATATTGCAACCAATTGCCCATCCCGGTTTTCCCAACCCCCTTTTATGAAACGGTGATCGGGTTGCTGCTTTTTGCCCTCTTATGGTCGCTCCGCTACCGGCTGAAAGTGCCTGGTACCATGTTTGCTGTATACCTGATTGTGAATGGTTTGGAGCGGTTCTTTATAGAAAAAATACGGGTAAATACTACCTACAGCATCTTTGGTTTCCATCCTACCCAGGCGGAACTGATCTCTGCCGGACTGGTCATAACCGGGGTAGCGTTGTATTTCTACCTCACCCGTAAAAAGGCGCCCCAACAGGCGGTAAGTTAATTTTTCCCTTCTTTTCTACCTGGGATGGCAGGTGAATGGTACCCTTTAGCTTTAGGAGTGGTAATGGAATGCCCGGGGAATGGTAGGGGAATGCTCTGCAATAGCACTAAGATAGTACTGGGAATGGCCTGGGACTATACTGTACAGTACTATCCAAGGCCATTCTTAGGCCATTCCCAGGCAACCCCCTGGCCAGTATACTACCATCCGGCGCCCATTCTGGTAGCCGTTCGCGCCCATTTTCCTGCCATTTATCCCAATCGGCGGTTGCGCTGTAACCTATTTGCCGCTGGCACGTCACACTATTGTCACCCAATTATTACCGGATATCAATAAAACCAGCCTTTCAACACTTGGCAATGTACTATGCGTAACATAGTACCTATTTTTGGACTGTAATTAATAAGACAAAGTATTCAACAAAGTAAAGAGTATAGCCATGAGAACAAAACTGACCTTAGCAACCATTATCCTGACTGTTTTAAACCTGGTAGCCCTGGCGCAGAACGGAGCCTCCCGTATTACCGGGAAAGTAGGGGATGCCAGTCAGGCTGCCATCCAGGCGGCCACTGTAACGCTGTTAAAAGCCAAAGATTCTGCAGTAGTGAAGATGTCGGTTTCCGATAAAGCCGGCCAATTTGAGTTTGAAAATATCCCCGATGGTAAATATCTGCTGGCAGTATCGGCCGTGGGACATACCAAAAAATATACCCCTGCTTTTGAAGTAGCTGGTACTGCAGTAGAAGTGGCCCCGGTAGTGCTTGCCGGCCAATCGAAGGAAATGAAAGCCGTGACCGTTACCGCCAGCAGGCCCATGATTGAGCAAAAGATTGATAAGACAGTGCTGAATGTGGAAGCCTCTGTTACCAATGTAGGCGCCAATGCCCTGGAAGTGCTGGAAAAAGCACCCGGCGTACAGGTGGATAAGGATGGTAATATCAGCCTGAAAGGTAAACAGGGCGTTATTATCATGATGGATGGCCGTCCTTCCTACCTCAGCGGCCCCGAACTGGCCAACCTGCTGAAAGGTATGCAGGCTTCCCAACTGGACCAGATCGAGATCATGACCAATCCGCCTGCCAAATACGATGCGGCCGGTAACTCAGGGATCATCAATATCAAAACCAAGAAAAATAAGATCAAAGGATTTAACGGGAATATAACTGCAGGTGTGGGTCAGGGCGTTTATTTCAAGACGAATGAAAGCATCAGCCTCAATTACCGTGATGGTAAAATGAACCTCTTCAGCAGCTATAGCTTTGGATACAATGAGAATTTCCAGCAACTGGATATCTACCGCCGCTATAAAAATGATGACAAGACGACCAACGCCATTTTTGAGCAAACGGCTTTCATGAAGCGCATGAACCGTAACAATAACCTGAAACTGGGCATGGATTATTACCTCACCCAAAAAACGACCCTGGGTATTGTGTTGAGTGGTTCTTACAACCCGCAAACCAATGATGGTGATAATACCAGCTACCTCAAGAACCCAATGGGCCAGGTTGATTCTATAGTTAAAGCAGATTCCTATATCCGGGAAGCCTGGAAGAATGGCAGCGTAAACCTGAACATACGCCACCAGTTTGATTCCACCGGCCGTGAGTTTTCAGCCGACCTGGATTATATCCGTTATGATGCTTCCAATGATCAGTATTTTATCAATACTACTTTTTCACCTGTCTGGGTGAAAAGGTACGATGAACAGTTGAATGGTGTGCTGCCCTCCACGATTGATATTTATTCTGCCAAAGCGGATTATACCCTTCCGCTGAAGAAGGGCGCCAAACTGGAAATGGGCGTAAAATCAAGCTATGTGACTACAGATAACAAAGCCAACTATTCAGAGTTCGTAGGTGGCCAGTGGCAGCCGGATATTACGAAAACCAACTACTTTGACTATGAAGAGAATATTAACGCCGCTTATGTAAGTTTCAATAAGCAGTTGAATAAAAAATGGGGCGTGCAGGCTGGTTTACGGTTTGAGAATACCAACCTGAAAGGACGGCAAACTGACCTTGATCCTGATCAGCCGGATTCTTCTTTTGACCGTTCTTATAATGGCTTGTTCCCTACCATTTATTTTAGTTACAATGCCAGTAAGGACAACCAGTTTGGTATATCTTACGGCCGTCGTATAGACAGGCCCGGCTACCAGGACCTGAACCCGTTCATGTTCTTCATTGATAAGTATACCTATGGCCGTGGTAACCCTTTCCTGAAACCTCAGTATTCCAACAACTTTGAGTTTACACATATCTTCAAGGGAATACTGACCACCAACCTTAACTATAGTATTACCAAAGACGTCTTTAATGAAACTTTCACACAGGAAAAACGGCCCAATGGTGAAAGGGGGTATGCTACCATTGTGCGCGAAGGCAATATTGGCAAGCGGGAAAATGCAGGCATTGCAGTGAGTGTACAGACGCCGGTAGCCAAATGGCTAACCATAATGGTATATACCAATTACAATTATATCAAGTATAGTGGCGTGGTTAATGGCGAAGAATTGAAAATAGAAGCCGGTAACCTGATGATGAACATGAACAACCAGTTTAAGTTCAATAAAGGATGGGGTGCTGAGCTGAGTGGCTGGTACCGTACAAAAGGGCCGGACGGCCAGATATTGCTGGACCCGTTTGGCCAACTGTCTGCCGGTGTCTCAAAGCAAGTGTTGAAAGGCAAGGGTACCGTGAAGCTGAATGTGCGTGATATTTTCTATACACAACAACCCAAAGGACATATCAACTTCGAAAATACGGAAGCCCGCTTTAAGAATTCGCGCGATACCCGGGTAGTAAACCTCACCCTGACCTATCGTTTTGGCAAGCCCCTGAAAAATGGGAATGGTCAGCGTAAGAAAGGTGGCGCCGGTGAAGAGCAGAACCGTGTAAAAGGCGCCGGAGAGTAATAAAGAAAAGATGACGGCTGATGTTTCCCAAAATGGAAAAGTTTTCGACTAATGGGAAAAGCGGTTCGTGAATAGGACAGGAGAGAGCCGCTCTGCAACATGGCAGCAGTTATGTGGCAGAGGGGTCGCCTGCTGAGTAGAAAGGAGATGAGTGCTGTATTAACGTTGTTTTAATTATTGTGCAGGGCTTTTAGAAAATTTTAACAGGGTATGGCACAACCTTTTCTCTTTAAAATAGTCATATATAGGTAAGCAACAACAATGAAAAAAATAATACTCATAGTAATCGTGTTGATGTATATCGTAGGATGCGGAATATCCTACATGTAGAATAATAAAAAGATACTGCTGTGCGTTTAAGGACAGAGTGATTCAGTGAGCAGGTTTTTTATCAGCCGTGAAGTATTAAGCAAAGCGATCTATAAAAAGTTATTATACATTTTTTCTCATAAGCAGTTAGTTTTGGTTAACGGGCCCCATGTCTATGGGGCCTTTTTAATTTACTTCACCGGTAAGAAATTTCATATAACTCATTCACCGGGTCCGACTGCCAGTATTGTTTGGTTTCTACGTTCATAATGGTTAAGCGCCCACCGCCTCCGGCCCCGGTATCGAGGTTATTTACATTGGCTGCTTTCATGGGTTTGTCTGTTCCCCACATGATGGTACGGGTATGGCCTATAAAAATTTCCCGGAACCGGGTAGACATACGGAATGTCCCCGGCCTCTTTTTCCCCCTGTTGGAAGCCTCCCAGGAAAGCGCTTCCAGCCAAAGCTCCCGGTCCCAGTAATACAAATACGGTTCCTGTTTCCGGAAAGGCCGCTGCCGGTTGAAGCCTGCATGTACAAAACAGTTCCCGGCCGTATCGGTATAATACAATTGCTGGCTGTTAAAGAAGTCCCTGTGGGTAGCTGGTACATCGGTGGGAGACAGGGCCAGGGGATGAATGTACCCATAGGCAGTAATGACGTCTTCCTTGCCGGCTGCTATCAGGTAGGAGCGGAGGGTGCCTTCGCCGCCCTGGGCCCAAAGCTGGGGATGCAGGCCCGTTTGCAGGAAGTCCTGGAACCAGTCGTCATGATTCCCTTTAATCGCTATCAGGTGCCGGATCTTCATCAGTTCTTCCACGCAAGCAAATACTTCAGCATACCCATCGGTAATATCGCCCAATTGAACCAGGATGTCCTGTTCATAATCAAAAGCGGAACGCTGCAGGCATTGGAGAAGGGCCCGGTAGCTTCCGTGGATATCGCCCATAACATAGGTGGTCATTGCTGATAAGATTTCAGGTAGCAAATTAGCATATTATGATTTCAGTACATTCCATAGCTTTGCCGCAAAATGTTGCTATGCCCTCATTCGATATCGTTAGTAAAGTAGACGCCCAGGCATTGGACAATGCCGTAAACGTTACTACCAAGGAAATTACCAACCGGTTTGACTTCAAGGGGTCCCATGTAGTGATCAACCTGGATAAAAAGGAGTTTAAGATCAACCTGGAAACAGAGGACGACATGAAGATGCGCCAGCTCATTGATGTATTGATCAACCGCGCCCATAAGCAGGGCATTGCCCCCCAGGCGTTTGATACCTCCAGGGAATCCTATCCCAGTGGCAAGGTGACCAAGCAGGAGGTAAGCGTACGCAATGGCCTCAAGCAGGAAGATGCCAAAAAGATCGTAAAGCTGATCAAGGATTCCGGCCTTAAAGTACAGGCCCAGATCATGGATGATACCGTACGGGTGACCGGCAAAAAGATTGATGACCTGCAGGAAGTGATACAACTATGCCGGGGGGCGGAACTGGGTATTCCATTGCAATATGAGAATATGAGGAGTTAGGCCAAATGTGCATAACTCGGTGCACAACTGGTGCATATCAGAAGGGCATAAAATTTGGAACCGCTATAGATTATAAAGTATCTTAGATGTAGAAAGTCGCCGGAAATACTTAACTGGATTGAAAGCGATTTTTAGAAAGCATTGGATTGATAACTCATACGAACTTAGGTGAGTATGAATATTAACCCGGTGCTTTTTTTATTTCATTTTCTTTAACTTATCTTTCTGCAACCCCACCCATCCGTTTCCCATCTATATAATAGGAAATCAACGCAAACGGTTGAGAAGGGCTGAATGATTGATTTTAGTCAATAATTAGTGTTGCAACTATAATTTTGTTGCATATAAAATTGGCCAAGAATTGAAATAAATTTAATTTGGCAGTAAGACAGTCGGGAGGTAATTTTGCGACTTTGTAAATATTAAAATTTTGTACGGCAAAATCCGTGCAACCTTTAAATCAAAGAGTTATGAAAAAAGGCATCCATCCCGAAGGTTATCGGTTCGTTGTTTTCAAGGACATGAGTAATGGTTACAGTTTTTTGAGCCGTTCTACAGCCCCTACCAAAGAGACTATTAAGTTTGAAGATGGTAAGGAGTATCCGTTGATAAAGCTTGAAATTTCAAATACTTCTCACCCGTTCTATACTGGTCAGAATGTATTGGTTGACACTGCTGGTAGAATTGATAAGTTCAAAAAGCGTTACGAAAAGAAGAAATAAGCTTAACTTCAGCATAACATTTTTTGTTTTTCATGGCTATACTTTCCCTTTCCTATTCTTAGGAGAGGGATTCTTTTTTAAGGCAAGTGGTAAGTAGCGAGTGGCTAGTGGGCCTTTAATTCGCCAGCCACTGCTCAATACTCGCCACTAGCCATTTACCACTCGCCCCATATCTCTCTGGAACCAAGATTGCATATAAGTATTACATTTGAAAATCAGTCAATAAACAGTGTAATACCTACTTATGATATTCCTGAATGACAAAGAAGTACGCGACCATTTATTTCCTTTCACGCTCATGCGTTCTGCCGCCGATATCCGTATCGGCATTCTCACCATCCGCGAGAAGTGGGAAGCCTTACTGGGGCAGGAGGTAAAAGTAGTGGGAGACGCTTCTCATGTAATTTCCCCCGAAGCGGCCCTCTTTGCTGCCAATATTATTCCTTCCGAACAGTTTATCGCTTCCCTGCAAAAAGATGACAATACGCTCAAAAAAGACCCCGATTGGGAGGCTATTAAAATACTGCAGTATCCCTGGCATATTTTTGAATGGAATGACTGGGCCCTGCGGGAAGATTTCAAATTGGTTACCCGTGACAGGGCTTCCCAGGTGATCCCCGAAAGTGTGCAGGTGATTAATGCAAAAGACATTTTTATAGAGCCGGGCGCCCGCCTGGCCCATTGTATGCTCAATGCTTCTACCGGGCCTGTTTATATCGGCAAGGATGCCGAGATCATGGAGGGCAGCTTCATCAGGGGGCCCTTTGCGCTTTGTGAGGGCGCTGTAGTGAAGATGGGCAGCAAAATATATGGCGCTACCACCATCGGTCCTTACTGCACGGTGGGCGGCGAGATCAAGAACAGTATTTTCTTTGGCTATTCCAATAAAGCACACGATGGCTATCTGGGCGATGCCGTGATAGGAGAGTGGTGCAACCTGGGCGCCGGTTCTTCCAATTCCAACCTGAAGAACAATGCCACCGATGTACGTGTGTGGCATCAGCCTTCCAAAGATTATATCCGCGCCGGCATGAAGTGTGGCCTGCTCATGGGCGATTATTCCCGTGCCGCTATTAATACAGCTTTTAATACCGGCACCGTGACAGGCATCTGCACGAATATTTTTGGGGAAGGGCTTACCCCGAAATTCATACCCAGTTTTACCTGGGGAAGCAAGGCATTATCGAGGTATGAATTTGAAAAAGCATTGTCCGATATCAGTAATTGGAAAAAATTAAAGAATCGGGAACTCACAGATGCGGAAGCAAAGCAATTGAAACATATTTTTGAGCAATCATAGTAATGATAGGTCATCGAAACAGTAAAAGAATCTAAAACAAATCAACCAAACATGCGTAAACAAATTGCTGCTGCGAACTGGAAAATGAACTGTACTTATCAGCAGGGGGAGGAATTATTGGACAATATCCTGGGTGCTAATATCAGTCTGGCCGATCACCGGCAAGTGGTCTTTGCAGTGCCTTTCCCTTACCTGATCATGGCTAATAGTGAAGTGGCTGATGAAAAGAATTATTTTATAGCAGCACAGAATTGTTACCATAAAAAATCCGGCGCCTATACCGGTGAAGTGTCGGCAGAAATGCTGCATTCCATCGGCATCAAATACTGCGTACTGGGACATAGCGAACGTCGTGAATATTTCCAGGAAAGCAATAAGATGCTGGCTGAAAAGTTAGACCTCTGCCTGGAATATGGCATTACGCCTATTTTTTGTTGTGGTGAACCCCTCAGCATCCGGGAGGCCGGTACACAGAACGCTTATGTGGAAACTCAATTGAAAGAATCCCTGTTCCATCTCCCGGACAGCGCTATGGCCAAGATCGTGATCGCTTATGAACCCATCTGGGCCATCGGCACGGGTAAGACCGCCAGCTCGGACCAGGCACAGGAAATGCATGCGCACCTCCGCAGTGTACTGGCTAATCAATATGGGCCCTTACTGGCCGGTAATATCTCCATTTTATACGGAGGCAGCGTGAAAGCCAATAATGCCAAAGACCTGTTTGCCCGTCCGGATGTGGATGGCGGACTGGTAGGCGGCGCTTCCCTGAATGCGGAAGAGTTTATTGCCATTATCAATGCCCTGAAATAGCAGCAACCGGTCCAAAGGACTCCTTCGGAGCAATCGGTCCTTTGGACCGGTTGACGATTTGTTAAAGTTTTCCACACAGCCTGCTTATGGAGTAATTCTTGTCGTATTTAACGGAAAGGAGGGACTCGTTATGGAACGAAATTCCGTACTACAGCCGTTTCTAAGCCACCTGGCCAGCGACCGCCAGATCTGCACCCAGATACTGGGCAATATCATGGCCGGCAAAAGCAGCAAGATAACCAAGCAGGCCGTGGTGAACTTCTGGGTTAATAACCTTCAAAAACACATTGAGGCCGAAGAAAAGACCCTGATCCCCTTCCTGGTCCGGCATCGTTTTAACCTGCAATACACCAACTTATTGCACCGTGAGCATGATACCATCCGGGTATTGGCAGAGCGGCTGCCCGCAGGGCAGGAGGGTGATTACCTGTACGAGGCTTTTGTAAAGCTGGTACATGAGCACCTGCTGTTTGAAGACAAGGTAATTTTTGCCCAAATCCAGGAAACCATTCCGGAGCAGGAACTGGCGCAATTGCGCCTGGTAGCGTAAAACTGAACCAGGAGGTCTGAGGTTGGGAGCCTGAAGCTGACTTTGGGACTCAGGCTTCTGATTACTGATTGCCGGACTTCCGTATTTCCTGGCTTGTTTTCCCAAGCTGCTTACGGCAATACGCATTAAATTCCTCTTCATCGGCCTCGTCTTCTTCCTCATCTTCCACTTCCCGCTGGAGGATGCGGTTATTGGTGAAATCAAGGGTCAGCAGGCCGTCTTTCAGCATGATGTTATCAAACTGTGCCCACGGATATCTTTTTTTGAAGAGGGAGTTGATGACCACTTCCTGGTCGGAAAAGCCGATCTCCAGGGAATATTTGGCCTGGTATTCCAGTAAGGCAAGAATGATGAATACAAATGTGAGCCATTGAAAGTAAGGCATCTTCATCCATACGAGGGCCGCAATGAGCAATGCGCGGCTATAGTACACTTTTTTGCCTTTGGCCGATTGCCATACATTCCAGATCAATACACCGGTAACAAAAACGGCTCCGAGGAGATAGGCCACACCTACCTGATGAGCAAAGACCAATTCACGAACAAAGAATATAACAGACAGAATGCCCAGCAGGAGGCCGATAAAGTCTATATATTTACTTTGCCTGTTTTTAAGGATAACAACGTATTGGTAGATCATGAGCCGACAACAGCCTGTTGATTGCAAGCCACCAGCAAATTACTTAACTTCCACAATACACGTGCGCCAACATTGGCATCCCACTCATTTTCTCCCACACCTACTTCACTCAAGTCGAAGCCAACGAAGCGGCGGCCGCTCTTAATGATGCGTTTCAGCAGGTAATATACCTGCTGGGCTTCAAAGCCACCGGGTACGGGCGTACCGGTATTAGGGCACAGTTTGGGGTCGAGCCCGTCAATATCAAAGCTCAGGAATACATGCTGCGGCAGGTGGTCCACGATCTCATCGGCGATCTCTCTCCACGACTCACCCTCATAACAGCGTTCCTTAATGTTTTTATCAAAATAGGTAACTACCCGCTCCTTGTTGTTGCACAGGTAATCCCATTCCTCTTCACAATAATCACGTACCCCCACCTGCACCAGTTTGGTAAGCTGGGGTATTTCATTCAGGGCATTGTACATGATGCTGGCATGGCTATAGCGGAAACTCTCATAGGATTCCCGCAGGTCGCAGTGCGCATCAATCTGCAAAATGCCAAAAGAAGGATATTTATCGGCTATAGACTTGTAAAATCCCAAAGCGGTACTGTGGTCTCCACCCAATAAGGCTACCAGTTTGCCCTGGTCCAATAAAGTTTTGGTCTGGTCATATACCCAGTTATTCAGGTATACAGCCCCTTCATTGATCTCCTTGAGTGATTTGCACATAAAATTGTTTTTCTCTATGGGCTCACCTTTGGAGATGTAGTCAATGTACAATTCAGCTTCTTTGCGCAGGTAATCGCTCTTCAGCAGGATCTTCCTGTCGGGCACACGCATATAAAAGCCCTGTTTCCAGGCATCCTTTACATCGGCATCAAACAAGTCAACCTGCATACTGGCTTTGAAGATATGGTCGGCGGCGCGTGCTGTACCGGCACTACAACTAACGGTCACTTCCCAGGGTACCGGCAGGATTACAAGCCGGGCATCTTCTTCTGTGAAGGGCAAACCAAATATGTTATTATTGGGATTACTTACACCGTTGGGATCAAAATGTGATAAGTCTGTCATTGTTGAAGAGGTCTCTTCTTTAAAAACGCCGTGCAAGGTAGCACAGTATTAGATAGAAGCAAAATAATGTCAATAAGTTGCATAACGATCGTTAGTTATGGGTTTCGGGTTTGGAGTTTGGGGTTTCGGGTTGCTGCCGCAGGGTGGTTTTACTGGCTTTAGTCCGGAACACTGATTTTATACCACATTTCCAATTATTTATAGAAAAATGAACAAAATGGAAATCTGATGGTTATGGGCAATGGAAACACATAAAAATCACATAAACCTGTTCCGCATTTTGAGCTACCTTTGCGGAGAATTGAACCCGGTATGAAGAAGATCCACATTGTCATCCTTGTGTGCATTGCTGCCAGTATCATGGTGTTGCTGAGTTTTATGGGTGATCTTTCTACGTATGAAACCCTTGCCTCTGCCCGCCAGAAAGAAGGTAAAACGGTTACTGTCATCACCCAACTGGACAGGTCTTTCCCCATCGAATACAATCCGGCTGTCAATCCCAACCTCACCACTTTCCATGTCATGGACTCCCTGGGTAATAAGGCCCGGGTAGTATATTACTTCGAGAAACCTTTCGATATGGAAAAGAGTGACCGTATTGTTCTGAAAGGCAAAATGAGGGGTGACCTATTTGAAATCAGCCGTAAAGACGGCATCCTCATCAAATGCCCTTCCAAGTACAAAGATGACCCTAAAGCAGCCTACAATAACCTCTCTCAAAATTAAAGCGCCTGATGGATTATATTGGTGAACACCTGTTGCCCGGACAGCTTGGTCATTTGCTGGTAGTGCTTTCTTTAGTAGCCTCCATCGTGGCCTGTATTGCTTATTTTAAATCTGCCAATGCCAAACTGCCCGATGAAGCAGTAAGCTGGCGGAAGATAGGACGTATTGCCTTTATCACCGATGCGCTTTCCGTAATAGCCGTATTTGGCATTATCCTCTTCATCATTGTACAGCATTATTACGAATATTATTACGCCTATAATCATTCCGACAGGTCACTGTCGCCCAAATTCCTGCTCGCCAGTATCTGGGAAGGGCAGGAGGGCAGTTTCCTGTTGTGGACCTTGTGGCATAGCATATTAGGTTTGATCCTCATCCGTACCGCCAAAAAATGGGAAGCGCCGGTCATGACGGTCATCAGCTTCGCCCAGATCTGTATGGCTACGATGGTGCTGGGGCTATATGTGTTTAACCTCAAGATCGGCAGCACGCCCTTCATGCTTACCCGCCACCAGTTTTCCAATGCGCCTATCTTCAACAACCCCGATTATCTTTCCATGGTGCAGGATGGGGTAGGCCTGAACCAATTGTTGCAGAACTACTGGATGGTGATCCATCCCCCGGTATTGTTCCTGGGTTTTGCCTCTACCATTGTTCCCTTTGCGTTTGCCATAGCCGGCCTTTGGAAAAAGGAATACGGTGGCTGGACCAAAACCGCATTGCCCTGGTCATTGTTCTCCGGCGGTATATTGGGACTGGGCATAATGATGGGGGCGTACTGGGCTTACGAATCGCTCAGCTTCGGTGGCTATTGGGCATGGGACCCGGTGGAAAATGCCTCCCTCGTTCCCTGGCTTATATTGGTAGCCGGCATCCATACCCAGATCGTATATAATGCTACCGGTCATTCACTCAGGGCCACGCATTTCTTCTTTATTGCTACCTTTTTGCTCATCTTATATTCCACCTACCTTACCCGCAGCGGCGACCTGCAGGATACTTCCGTGCATGCCTTTACAGGAAGTGGTATGAACTGGCAGCTCCGGTTGCTGGTCTTTGTTTTCCTGGTGCCTTCTTTATGGCTGTTTATTGCGCGGTATAAAAAGATCCCGCATATTGCCAAAGAAGAAAACTCATATAGCCGGGAATTCTGGATGTTTATCGGCTCGCTGGTATTGTTCCTGTCGGCCATCTTTATCGGCGTGGCTACTTCGCTTCCGGTGATCAATAAGATATTCGGCACCAGCTTTGCCATCGGGGAAGACCGGGAATTTCCCTATAACCGTATCATGATCTTTGTAGCGGTTGTATTGGGAATACTTACGGCCATTACCCAGTATCTGAAGTATAAGAACACGGCCAAAGGGCAGTTCTTTAAAAAGCTGGCCCTGCCTACCGGCATTGCGTTGGCTATATCCATATCAGTGAGTGTATGGGGCCATGTTAATTATGATAAATTCGGCGCGGGTTTCCTGACTGCTATCCACCTGGCACTGTTTGCCAGCATTTATACCGTAATAGCCAATGCCGGCTATATCTGGAGCGGCATGAATGGTAAGCTGAAAGCAGCCGGTGCATCTGTGGCGCACGTGGGCTTTGGCATTATGCTCGTGGGCGTGCTTATCTCCTCTTCCAAAAAAGAGGTATTGTCCATGAACTTTATCAACCCGCTCAACTTTGGCCCCGACCAGAAAGAGAAAGGGGTGGAGAACCTCACTTTATACCAGGGCGTTCGCACCGATATGGGAAAATACTGGGCTACTTATGTAGAGGACTCGGTAACGGAAAAAGGCAAGATGACTTATTTCCGTATCGACATGGAAAGCAAGGATGGCAAAGAACGTTTCCCGCTCTACCCTGATCTGATCAAGAACACCAAAGGCCAGGAAGGATATTCCAACAACCCCGATGCCCGCCACTACTGGAATAAAGATATTTTCGTATACATCAATTACTCCACCAAAATGCAGGAGACAAAAGATACATCGCAATACCGCGCACAAAATGTGAAGGTGGGCGATACGATCTTTTATTCCAATGGTTACATGATACTGGATAGCGTGACGGCCAATCCGCAAACGGATAAATACAAGCCTGAGCCGGGCGATGTGGGTATTATGGCCAACTTCAGCGTTGTAACCCGTGAGCAAACAAAACTGAAAGCGCAGCCCCTTCTGTATGTGCGGGATAATAACACGTACCATATTATGGATTCTGTATTCTCCCAGGGTTTATCGGTAAGCCTGTCCAAAGTGGCCGACGATAAGCACATCGAAATACGGGTGAAAGAATCTGCCCAGATGGTGCCTTTTATTGCGCTTAAAGTACTTCAGTTCCCCTTTATCAAACTCGTATGGCTTGGCACCGTGCTGATGGTTATCGGATTTATCATGAGTATGGTGCGCAGGATCAGTTTGCTGAAACCAATTGGTGAGGCACAGGCAGCCAGGAAGAAACCAGTAGTACAACAAGAGGAGCCGGTTTCCGGCAATTAATCAGCCAGTTACATATAGGAGGCCAGCAACGGGCAACTGCATCGGGCAATTTTAACTAAAATATTTGCAGCTTTCCGGGTTACTTAGTTTGTCTTACCCGTATTATTCTACAGGAATAATTGCTATTTTGTGTAAGCTTCATGGTATCCAAACGCATTATATTGGGCTGTTTGATGTGGGTGGCGGCATCTTTATGCCTCACCAGTCATTCCATGGCCCAGGAAAAGGATACCATTCCTTTGCCGCCCGGCGTGGAGCAACCCGAACTGGGGCCTAATGATACGATCCCGGTACCCGCCATGATCATAGGCAACCAGCTTGTTCCTTCCGGCAACCTGGAATGGCTATGGGTAACGGCTCCCTATCCCAAACATTTATTGAAAAAGCGGCAGGAGTGGACGAGGCTCCGCAATGCCATTTATGTTACCTACCCTTATGCCCGTAAGGCCGGCGTTATTATCAATGAGATCAATAGCAAACTGGCCGGTGTTACGGATAAGGAGCAGCGCAAGAAATACCTGAAGACAAGGGAAAAAGAGCTGAAGAAAGAATTTGCCGATCCCCTCAGTAACCTGTCGGTATACCAAGGCAGGGTGCTGATGAAGCTCATTAACCGGCAAACCGGTAATAACTGCTACGATATTATTAAGGAATACAAAGGCGGCTTTACTGCCCGCATGTACCAGACTGTTGCTTTCTTCTTCAACAGCAATCTAAAACAGCCCTATAACCCGCAAGGCAATGAAAGGGAAATGGAAATGATCGTGCAGGAAGTGGAAAAGATGTACCGGATGTAGTTACAGTTGATTTATTTTCCCGATGATCCCCGTTGTTGAGTATCCTTCCACAATTGGATTGATGACTACTTTACCGCCATTGGCTTTTACTTCTTTGGCGCCTACGATCTGTTCTTCTGTATAATCGCCGCCTTTTACCAGTACATCGGGCATCACCGCTTTGATGAGTTCCAGCGGGGTGTCTTCTTCAAAAAGTACTACGGCATCTACCATGAGTAATGCAGCCATCACCGTGCTGCGCGCCTGCTCATCATTCACAGGACGGGCATCTCCTTTGAGCCTTTTGGTGGAAGCATCAGAATTTAAACCTACTATTAAGTAATCGGCCTCTCTGGCGGCCTGTGACAGGGAATAAATATGTCCGCGGTGCATGATATCAAAAACACCATTGGTAAAAGCGACTGTTTTACCGATTGCGCGCCATTGGGCTATTCTTTTAATCAGCTCCGGAAGTGTGAAGATCTTGCTTGGGATGATGTCCGCTTTGCGCATGGGATTCTTTTTGCTTCTTATTGAAATATGGCAGCAAAGCTAAGGCAACAAATCCACTGATGAGTATCTGGAAGAATTGAACAGTCCACATCAGCCAGCCGAAAGCTAACCCGAGGCTTTCTTTTAACCCATAGAGCGCCATTGTTTCCTGTACGAGCAGGGGATAGGCGCCTATTCCGCTGGGCGTTATGATCATGGCGATACTGCCGGTGGATAGTACAGATAAAGATTCTTTGGTGCCATAGACCGTGGTCTCCTGCATAGCGTACATGCCAATGCGCACACTCACGAGGTACATGGCCCAGATGAATACAGAATGGAAGATAAACCAGCCTTTGCTTTTTACATACCGCACACTGGTAAGTCCCTGCCATATACCTTGCACAATGCGTTTGATCTTATAGATAAAGGATATATGGGAGAATTTTTTAAATACATACCAGGCGCCGGCGAACCCAATGACTACGATGGCCAGCAGGATGATGATTTTGGTGGCGCTCAGGCCGCTGGTTTTGGAACCCAGTATATCATTGAGGAGGCCTGTAGCATAAGGCCCAATGATGTCCGACTGGGTGACAATAGCGATTGTCATAACAATGGCCAGGCATATCAGGTCGAAAGCCCTTTCGGCTACAATGGTGCCTACCAGCTTATCGGCCGGTACTTTTTCATAGCGGGCCAGGGCTGTACATTTTAATACTTCTCCGAGGCGGGGAACGGCGAGGTTGGCCAGGTAGCCGATGAGCACCGCCATATAGGTATTGGAGATACGGGGTTTATAACCCAGTGGCTCCATGAGTATTTTCCAGCGGATGGCGCGGCTGTAGTGGCTGAGCAGTAAAGCGGTAATAACCGGTAATAAGAGCCAGTAATTGGCATTACGGAAGGCATTCTGAATATCTTCCCAGTCTTTATCAGAAACCTTGCGCATTGACCACCATACTAAAAAGATTCCAAGCCCCAGAAAGATGATGTATTGCAGTACGCTTAGAAGCTTTTTATTCATAAGTTCAAGGGAGGTTGGTTGTCAAACAAAAATAAGGACAATATATAACGCTAATGTTATTATAACGGTAATGTTATAATTTATTGCCTTCTTTTGGGAATACCAGCCAGGGTTTGAAAGTTTTGGCCTTTTCAAAGTCCATGCGTGCATAGGAAATAATGATCACTATATCGCCTGCAGCCCCCTGGCGGGCGGCTGGTCCGTTGAGGCAGCAAACACCGGAGCCTCTTTTACCTTTGATCAGATAGGTTTCGATGCGGGAGCCATTGTTGACATTGACCACCTGAATTTTTTCGTGTTCAATCATATTGGCTGCATCCATCAGGTCTTCATCCAGGGTAAGGCTACCAACGTAATTCAGATTAGCTTCTGTTATCACTGCCCGGTGTACCTTCGACTTAAGCACTTCTATGTCCATGATCGTGTATTAATTTGACTGTTATTGCCCCGCTGCAGGGGCGGCTGGCGCCTGCAAAAATAGGGCGCCTATAAAAAACGGCTGCAAAGCTATAAAAGTTTACTGGATTTCAAACGTTAGTTAGCCCTTCACGAATTAGTTTAAATGATAATGTGCTGTTATTTAGTTACCTGCCTATTATCAATCAGCCTTACTTCGCCTAAAAAGGCGGCGATGAGGGCTACCAGGGGCTGTTTGCCATCCCAGGTATCGGTGGGGGATAAAGAATGGGCGTCGGCCACAGCTACATAATCTATTTTGAATCCTTCTTTTTCGAGGAGGTCCCGGGCTTCCTGCAGGAGGGGAGTGAGGGATCCCGGAGTTATATGCCGGCGGATATGTTCCAGCGCGTGGTAAATGGCCGGCGCCTTCTTCCGGTCTGCTTCCGGTAATCGCATATTGCGACTGCTCATCGCCAGTCCGTCCTTTTCGCGGATGGTGGGAACGGCCACAAAACGGGTATTCATTTTTAAATGCTGTAAGAGCCATTGTACCACCATACATTGCTGGTAATCCTTCTGGCCCATAAATAACTCATCGGGCTGCACTTTCTGCAACAAGCGGCTCATGACCTGGCATACTCCCTGGAAATGGCCGGGGCGGTATTGGCCTTCAAGCACGGTTTCGAGGTAGCCAAGGTCATAATGTTCCAGCCCGTGGATACTGTGTGGATACATTTCATCCACAGACGGCAGGAAGAGGATATCTGTTCCGGTTTTCTCCAACTGGTAAATGTCCTTGTCCAGTGTATTGGGATACTTCTTATAATCATTAGGGTCATTGAACTGGGTGGGGTTTACGAAGATGCTGCATACTGTGATGGACGTGTGTTGCCGGGCTTCCTGCACCAGGGCGAGATGTCCTTCGTGCAATGCTCCCATTGTGGGAATAAAGCCTGTTTTCCGTTGCATCGTCCGCTGCTTTTGAAGATGTCTGGCCAATGCAGCAGCCTCCTTAAAAATGATCATTTTGAGACGTTTAAAAGCATGGGACAGGCTATGCCGCCCATTTTTCTAATAAAATACCTTAACTTTGCACCCTGTTTTTAAAAATGGTTATCCGCAACCAATTATAATCATAATGCAGACAAAGAAAAGAATTTTATTTATTGCCAACGAAATGTCTCCTTACCTGGAGCTGACAGAATTTTCGGAAACTGTTAACCGGCTGGCGATAAAGGCAAATGAAGGTGGTTTCGAAGTTCGTTGCATTATGCCCCGCTTTGGGGTGATCAATGAGAGGCGGCACAGGCTCCATGAAGTTGTCCGGTTATCAGGTATCAACGTCTCTGTTGACAATGATGATTTTCCCCTCCAGATCAAAGTTGCTTCCCTGCCCAATGCCCGTTTACAGGTTTATTTCCTCGATAATGAAGACCTTTTCAAACGCAAATCTATTTTTCATGATGATGATGAAAAGTGGTTTGATGACAATGGTTTGAGGACGGTGTTTTTTTGTAAAGGAGCCCTGGAAACAGTCAAGAAATTTGGCTGGCCCCCCGATATTATCCATTGCAGTGGCTGGATGACCGGCCTCATCCCCCTGTATCAAAAGACTGCGTATAAAAAAGAACCTGTATTTGCCCATAGTAAAGTGATCTACACGCTTGGCAATAACAGTTTTAAAGAAAAGCTGGGTCCTAATTTCCTGAAGCTGGCCAATATCAGCCCCAATATCAAGGACAAGGACCTGGAACCCTTCAAAGAGCTTAATAATACAGCTATGATGCGCGGTGGCGCTACTTATGCGGATGCTGTGACCTTCGGCGCTGAAAAGGTAGATAAAAAGCTGGTAGAGGAGTTTGGCAAAGTGAAAGGTAAAAAGGTGCTCACCTATAATGCAGAATCCGATTTAACAGACTATTTGCAATTGTATTCCGACCTTGCCAAATAGGCTGAATTTCTGTAACCTGTTAACAATCTCTAAGTGAATAGCAAAATTACGCTGTCTGTCATAGCTGCTTTGACCGGATTGATGATTTATAGTTCCTGTACTAAAGTAGACACTACCGATCTTGGTAATGAGCTCATTCCCGCCGTAGACAATGTACATACTTTTGAAACGGTACTGGATGTCGAAACCGATAATTTCCTATTTCCCGATACTACCCGCCTTACCGGCTCTTCCCTCCATGCATTAGGCATCATCGGCGATGATCCCGAATTTGGACGTACAGATGCTGCTGTATATGCTGCTTTCAACCCATCCACGTATGGTGTCCATCCGTTTGGGAATAAAGATTCCCTGATTGCTGTAGACTCGGTGGTGCTGTCCCTGGCTTATGGTGGCCTGTATGGCGATTCCAATTCTGTTGAGCGTTTTGAAGTGTTCCAGATAGATCCTGCTACGAATAACTTTAAAGATTCCATCTACCGGATCAGTGAACCTGATTTTGCCGTATTGCCTGCTGTATTGGGAGGCAAGGATGTTGACTTTAAAAGCCTCAACGACTCCGTGATATATGTACAGGGAAAAGATACCGTGAGGACCATTAATGAATTACGCATCCGGCTGGATAATTCCTTCGCCCAGCAATTCATTAATTACGATACTGCTAATCAGTATAAAACAGATTCGGCATTTAAAATATATTTTAAAGGACTGGCCATTAAAGCCAATAATGCTTCGGCCGCTAAAAACGGACTGGCTTATGTGAACCTGGTCAGCACTACCAATACCCGGCTTACCTTTTACCGGCGCATGAAAAACGGTAGCACGATAGATACCACCACTACCGTATTCAGCTATACCGATGGTACGCAGGCCAACCTCATACGCCGTACAGCCGCGCATGGTTATAAAACCTATCTGGAGAATGGCTCACCCAATGATGACAAGGTATACCTGCAAACCGCACCGGGCTCTTATGCTACGGTGAAAATACCCGGCCTGGATACCTTTAAGAATGTGAACCGGGTGATCCACCGTGCAGAGCTGGTGATAGAACAGGTTGAGTCTACACAGGATAATATCTATACCGCGCCGGCCTTATTGTTTATCGATGCCATCAATGCGGCCGGTGATTCCTCCTTCACTATCCGGAATGATTTTATTTATACCGGTACCGGCGGTGGCTATGATGTAGCCAGTCTGGGCGGCGTGTTGAACAATAAGAAATACACATTCACTTTAACGCGATACCTGCAAAGTGTGGTCACCAAGAAGTTGCCTTATTATACGCTGCGTATTTATGCGCCCTTCTTTGCTGATCCTTATTACCAACTGCCGGACGGCACATCACGAGTCTTGCTAACGTACTTGTTTGTCAACAGCCCCATTGCCAACGGACGGCTGGTGGCCGGAGGTGGCAGCCATCCTACGCAGAAAATGAAGGTTCGAATTATTTATTCTAAAATTTGAGATGGACGCTTATCTTTGCGCCTGTCTTGCCATCATAACCCGTTAAAGATTCTTGTTTAACCTTTATCAAATCAAATAGTCATGCCGTATTTATTTACATCGGAGAGTGTGTCCGAAGGCCATCCCGATAAGGTCGCTGACCAGATCTCTGATGCGCTTATTGATAACTTCCTTGCATTTGACGCTCAGTCAAAAGTAGCGTGTGAAACATTGGTAACTACCGGTCAGGTTGTATTGGCGGGCGAGGTTAAGTCTGCTGCCTACCTGGACGTACAGGAAATTGCCCGTAACGTGATCCGCAAAATTGGTTATACCAAGAGTGAATACATGTTCGAAGCCAGCTCCTGCGGTGTATTATCTGCCATCCACGAGCAGTCTGCCGATATCAACCAGGGTGTAGACCGCAAGAAGAAGGAAGAGCAAGGCGCCGGTGATCAGGGTATGATGTTTGGCTATGCCACCAATGAAACCGAGGACTATATGCCACTGGCATTGGACCTGGCCCACAAGCTGCTCATTGAGCTGGCTGCATTGAGAAGGGAAGGCAAGCAGATCAAGTACCTGCGTCCTGATGCCAAAAGCCAGGTAACGCTGGAATATGATGATAACAACAAGCCTGTACGTATTGATGCTATCGTAATCTCTACCCAGCATGATGATTTTGCTGCTGAGACCAAGATGCTGGACCAGATCAAGAAGGATGTAGTGAATATCCTGATCCCCCGCGTAAAGGCTAAATACAAGAAATACGCTCACCTGTTCAATAACAAGATCAAGTATCACATCAACCCAACCGGTAAGTTTGTGATCGGTGGACCACACGGTGATACAGGTCTTACCGGCCGTAAGATCATCGTTGATACATATGGTGGTAAAGGCGCACACGGTGGTGGTGCATTCAGCGGTAAAGATCCTTCCAAGGTAGACCGTTCTGCTGCTTATGCTACCCGTCACATTGCCAAGAACCTGGTAGCTGCCGGTATCTGCGAAGAAGTACTGGTACAGGTTTCTTACGCTATTGGTGTAGCTCAGCCCATGGGTATTTACATCAATACTTATGGTACTGCCAAGGTGAAATTGACCGATGGTCAGATCGCCCAAAAAGTATCTGAAGTATTCGACATGCGTCCTTACTTCATTGAGCAGCGTCTTAAACTGCGTAACCCGATCTATAGTGAAACTGCTGCTTATGGCCACATGGGACGTAAGCCGGAGATCGTGGAAAAGACATTTACATCACCAGATGGCAAATCCGTTAAAAAGAAAGTGGAGCTGTTTACCTGGGAGAAACTGGATTATGTAGGGAAGATCAAAAAGGCATTTAGTTCCAAATAGTTGCTGAAAAAAATAAAGAAGCCCCCGCACCACGGGGGCTTTTTTATTTTTCTATTTTCGCTCCATGAATGAACTTCATAATCCCTGGCAAATAAAGGGACAAAAGCAGATCTATGATAATCCCTGGATTGGCGTAACAGAGTATGATGTGATCAATCCTGCCGGGGGTAAGGGCATTTATGGCAAAGTACATTTTAAAGGACTGGCCATAGGCGCCCTGCCGCTCGACGAGCAGCTCAACACGTACCTGGTAGGACAGTATCGCTTTACCCTGAACCAGTATAGCTGGGAAATACCGGAAGGTGGGGGTGCACTGGATATAGAGCCGGTATTATCGGCCCAGCGGGAGTTGCTGGAAGAAACCGGCCTGGTAGCCCAAAGCTGGACGAAGATCATGGAAATGCATTTGTCCAACTCGGTATCGGATGAACATGCGATCATTTACCTGGCGCGTGAGTTGAGTCAGCAGACTGCCTGCCCGGAGGAAACGGAGCAACTGCAGGTACGCAAACTGCCTTTTGAAGAAGCATACCGTATGGTAGAAGCCGGAAAGATCACCGACTCCATGTCGGTAGCGGCTATTCTTAAAGTAAAACTGATGTTAACTGATGGACGGATATCATAAGAAACCAGGCATCAAAAAATCTTCATTGATCATCGGGCGCCAGCCTATTATTGAGGCCATTCAATCGGGCCGTCCTATTGATAAAATACTGTTCCAGCGCAATGTGACCGGTGATTCAATCGGCACCATCCGTCAGCTTGCGCGGGATAACAATATTCCCATCCAGCAGGTGCCGCCGGAAAAGCTGCATGCACTTACCAAGGCCAATCACCAGGGATGTATTGCTATTGCGGGCCTGGTGCAATACCTCGACCTGCAGCAGGTGATAGATCATGTGGTAGGCACCGGTGAAACACCCTTGTTTATTATGCTGGATGGTGTGACCGATGTGCGCAATATTGGCGCTATTGCCCGTACGGCGCTTTGCTGCGGGGCACAGGCATTGATTATTCCCGATAAAGGAGTAGGGGCACTGAATGAAGAAGCCCTCAAATCATCGGCCGGCGCATTGGAAAGGATACATGTATGCCGGGTGAACAGCCTGATGAAAGCTGTAGACACGCTGCACCTGAATGGCATTAAGGTGTATGCATCGGAAATGACAGCTACCAAGAAAGTATTTGACCTTCCTTATACAGAGCCTTGTTGTGTGATCATGGGCAGTGAGGATAAAGGTGTTTTCCCCGGACTGATCAAGATATGCGACGATGTATTCAAGATACCCATGGCGGGCGATTTTGAGTCGCTGAACGTGTCAGTAGCCGCCGGCATTATTTTATACGAGGCGATGAAGCACCGGTTGTAGGTCATTATTGCAATGGCACCCGGCCTATCTTTTCCAGTAAGCTGAGCCGCATACTGTCGAACTTTGGTTGCTGGCCCCCGATCACAAACTTTTTGCGTGCGATAGCGCCAATAATAGCGCCTGTTATTCCGCCGGCAACGCCACCCGCAAGGCCATACAGCCCGGCCTTTTCTTCTGCCGACAAACAAAGTATACACCACCTGGAACCATCATTTAATCCTTCGTCGTCACCGCTGATAAGCCCCGCGGCTATGCCTACGCCCATTCCAATGGCGGCCCCTATTGCCAATATCCTTGATGTGGTTCCATGCCTTCTGATATACACTTCCTGGATGTTCGGGGCTTTCACCTGGGCAAGCTCTTTCGGGGCTGTGCTATAAGGATTGAAGATGACCTTTTTGTTCGATAGCAACAAAGCGGTGTCTGTAGCCTGGTTGAGATAACCCGATAAGCTTTGGCCGGTTACCGTTAATACTTTGACTTTAAAGATGCGCTTTTTGACGGGTAGTGAATCCTGTGCGTTCGCTTGCAGCAACAGGATGACCATCAGGAGTGAGAGGACCTGTTTCATGTAGATTGTTTTAAGAAAGGGGAAGGAAGGTTAGGAATTGATTAAGAGAAGGTACAAAAACTTCTTATCAATACCAATAAATCAACAGGGGATAGGATTAGTGCCGGAGCTGCTTGTCAACAATGACATAATACCCCAGGCCTCCTTTTGCTAAGGTCATTGTTACCTGTTTGTATTGCGCAATGGTTGCTTTGTAAGCGCAGTCGAAATATACTTTGTTGCTCACGTTATCAAATTCTACCACGGCATAGGGAGCACCGCAACCACTCCCTCTTTTCATACGGTGACCGGTCTCTATGATCTCTGCAGTAACCTGCTCTGTCTGACTACTTTTGCCATAATAATTGATGGCTGCGATGGCAAAAAAGGGAGGCGTTGCCCCGCCTAAAAAACCATAAAATAACAGCACTATAAGCCATCCGTATTGCTCTTTTTTCCAGATCAGTGCAAGGATGACAATTCCGGCAAATCCGCCTGCGATGACAGTCAGCAGGAGTACCCTGGTGGGGATGAAAGTATCTTCAAGAAGAAAGATACTCCAGATAAAGACCGCCACGCTACAAAAGAGGATCAGCACGCCCGTTAACGCCTGCCTGCCTTCTGTTGGCCGGAACGTTTCAGGATGAACCAGCCTGTGTCTTTTTCTGCTGCTTTTCTTTCTCATATCAGCAAGTTACTCTATCCATCATTTTTATAACCAGCCAGACCGCCTGAATAAAACATATAAGAGAACACATACTGCAATAGTGCCAAGAATGATTGCATAAAACCCATATTCCGATTCCGTCTCAGGTATAACCCTAAAGTTCATTCCCCAAAAGCCGGCCACCATCGTGGGAACGGCAATGATGGCCGCCCACCCGGCAAATTTTTTAGAGGTATCATTTTGAGAGATGGAAATGAGTGAAAAATTAGCTTCCAGCGCCGTGTTTAGTAGCTCACGGGTATTATCCACCATCTCATTGATACGTATTACATGGTCATATATATCCCTGAAGTAAGGATGCGTTTCGGCTGAAATACTTTTAATATCAAACCGCATCAACCGGTTGCAGATATCCACTAATGGCGACACTGCCCTTTTTACTTCCAGCAACTCCCGTTTCAACTGGTATATCTGCTCGGTCGTTTGACGGCTGGGTCTCTCTTTAAATATTTTATCTTCAATAGCCTCCAGATCGCTTTCCAGATCATCAACTACCGGGAAATAGCGGTCAACAATAAAATCCATGATAGCGTATAAAACAAAGCCCTGTCCTTTCGAAAGTAATTCAGGCATAGATTCACAACGGGAACGCACTTCTGTATAGGCGATCGTAGATCCATGTCGCACACTTACAATAAAATTTTTGCCCACAAAAAAATGGGTCTCCCCAAACTCAATATGTTGTTGCTGGTTCTTGTGTGCAGTACGCAGCACAATAAAAACTGTGTCACCGTATAATTCTATTTTGGGCCGCTGGTGTGCCAGGTGGGCATCTTCAATAGCAAGATCATGAAGGTTAAATTCCTTCTGTACCCTTTGTAGTACCTCTTCCGATGGCTCATGCAGACCGATCCACACAAACTGGTTGACATCTTTCAATACTTCATGTACCTTATTTAATTCTACATCTGCAATCCGGCAGCCACTTTGGTAAGCGGCGCAATTAATAATCTCTTTCATGATCTGTGTTTTGGCTAAGCAATAACTACAGAAAGATCGGAAATTTTTATCAACAGGTATGGGCCCCGGAATTTAATAATATTAGCTAAACACCTGAATTACTGTATCCTCGTGAATAGCTATCACGCCCGCCGGTATTCCATACAGGAATGTTACCTTTGCTCCCCAATACGTAACGATGAACCAGGCAGTAAAATTGATAGAATGTCCCCGGGATGCCATGCAGGGCTGGAAGCCATTCATTCCCACCGCACAGAAGGTGGAGTATCTGAATGCCTTGCTAAAGGTGGGCTTTGATACCCTCGACTGCGGCAGTTTTGTATCTCCCAAAGCCATCCCCCAGATGGCCGATACAAAAGAGGTGATCCCGCAATTGGACCTGAGCCATTCCAACACTAAGTTACTAACTATTATTGCCAACCTTCGGGGTGCGGAAGAAGCTGTTGTATTTGACCAGATCACTTATCTTGGCTTTCCTTTCTCTGTATCAGAGACATTTCAGTTGCGCAATGCCAACAGCACCATAGCGGAATCGCTGGACAGGGTAGAAGAGATCCAGCATTTATGTATCAAGACCGGTAAGCAATTGGTGGTGTATATATCCATGGGCTTTGGTAATCCCTATGGCGATCCCTATTCACCGGAGATCGTATTTGAATGGGTAGATAAACTGGCAGCCATGGACATTGGTATTATCTCCCTGGCAGATACCGTAGGGCTGGCAGCGCCGGAACAGGTAGCTTCCCTGACAAATTACCTGGTGAAAGCATTACCCGACACAGAAATCGGCGTTCACCTGCATTCCACTCCCTTTAACCAGGAAGCCAAAACAGCGGCTGCCCTGCAGGCTGGCTGCAGACGTTTTGACGGCGCCCTGAAAGGGATTGGCGGCTGCCCGATGGCCAATGATGAGCTGGTGGGCAATATGAATACAGAATGGATGATCGCTTATTTTGAACAACAGCACCTGTTGCCTGTATTGAATAAGGAAGCCCTGCTGGAATGTAGCCGCATGGCTGATTCCATTTTTGCCGGGCATTAATATACTGATTATGGATTTCATGTTAGATATCAATATTCCCACTCCTCCGGAAACCATTAATTACCGAGAGCCCATCCTGCTTACCGGCTCCTGTTTTACGGAGCATATCGGCAACAGCTTGCAGGAGTTGAAGTTTGAGGTGTTGCAAAACCCCAATGGTATTCTCTTTGATCCTTCCAGTGTTGCTTCCAGCCTGGTATCTTATGTACAGAACAAACAATACACTGCCAATGATCTTTTTTACCTCAATGAACTGTGGCAAAGCTGGCAGCACCATAGCCGGTTTTCGCATGTAGACCAGGAAACCTGTTTGCGCAATATCAATGCTTCGCAGGAAAGAGCCCACCAGTTCCTGAAGCAAGCCCAATGGCTTGTTATTACATTGGGCAGTTCCTTTTCTTACCGGCTAACCGATCAGGCGCCTGTTGCGTCTCAAACCGGGGGAGGTGCAGCGGGGGCTGTAGCCAATTGTCACCGTGCTCCCGGACAGTGGTTCCGCAAGCACCTGATGACAATTGAAGAGACCAATACAGCGCTGGACAATAGTTTATACCAGGTATTTAAGTTCAACCCCTCCCTGCGGGTTATATTCACTGTGAGCCCCGTTCGGCATATCCGTGACGGCGTAGTGGACAATAACCGTAGCAAGGCCCGTTTGCTGGAAGTGGTGCACCACCTGGTGAATAAGTTTGATAAGCTGTATTATTTTCCTGCCTACGAGCTGGTGATTGATGTATTGCGCGATTACCGTTTTTATGATGTAGACATGGTACATCCCAATTACCCGGCTACGAGCTTTGTATTGGAAAAGTTTATGAGGCATTTTACAGATGCCGAATCACAGCAACTGGCCACAGAGGTACAGAAAATGGTGATTGCCCGCAAGCACAAGGCTTTTCATCCCGCTACCGAAGCGCATAAGAAGTTCCTGAAAGCCCATCTTGAAAAAGCAAAGGAATTACAGGACAAGTATCCCTTCCTGAATTTGCAGGAGGAAATAGCATATTTTGGGATAGAGGCAACAAGGCATTGAGGCAACAAGGCAACGAGGATTGTCTATTGCTTTTTCTCCAGAAACTCCTCCAGCTTCTCCAGCAAGATCAACTGATTCAATGCCCTGTTTAGGTTTTGCTCAGGGTAATCTATTTTATAGTACACGTCATTGTTTAGGAAATCCGTTATAAAGCGGAGGGACTGCATGAATACCATCATGAGGCCGGCCTTGTGAATGTGTTCCTTTTCTGCCGCTGTAAAGCTGTCGCCGATACCTTCGAGGTAACCGGCAATGATCGCCTGGTAAAAGTCAGCATTGATATCTATTAACTCCCACGCTGTACTGTTCTCATCCTGTGTGGCAGCCATGCTGCGGATCATATCGCCTACATCAGAGAAATAAAGGCCGGGCATTACCGTATCCAGGTCTACCGGGCACAGCGCCTCATGCGTAACAGAATCGAGCAGGATATTGCTCAGCTTACAATCATGGTGCATCACCCGGGTGTGGTAATCGGCCGGATGCTGTTGTATGTACGTATAGAAGTCTACCAGTTGTTTGCGTTGCCTCAATTCGGCAATTACATGGGTTGACTTGAGTAAACGCCCGATGGCGGCCTGGCTCACTGCCTGCTCAAACTGGTTGTACCGCAAAGCGAGATCATGGAAATGGGGTATGATCACTTTTAAGCGGGTCGTATTGATGGCATGCAGGGAGCGGGTGAAATGACCAAAGCATTGCGCGGTTTTATATACCTCTGCTGCTGTATTGGGCAGGGTTTGCGTATAAGAACCGTCTATATAACCGGTGGCCCGCCAGAAAGACTCCTGTCCATCTTCCCAAAACCATTTCCCGTCGTGGGTAGGTATTAGCGGGGCAATGAATGAGCCGTTGTTATTGGCGGCAATGCTTTCGTACACCAATTGGTAATTGTAAATGATATTCTCCGGCTGTTTGAACATGTGCCGGTTGATAGCTTGCAAAACAATGGGCTTGCTGCTGTTGGCGCCGGTAAATGCTACCTTGTAGGTATGGTGTATTAAACCATTACCGAGGTTAGCAATCGCCGGTTCACCGTGCCCAAATTGCCGGGCTGCAGCTTCTATAATAGATTCGTTCATGTTAATATTGATCATTCAGGGCAAAATCATTCTTGCGGTACATCCATTGTCCGCTGGTGAAATCCGGGAATTCTACTGTTTCATTACCGAGCTCAATGCTCATCTCACTCAGGGGTGTAATAGCGCTCCAGGCGGCCGCATCATACACATCCTGCGGGGTAGGCACTTTGCGTTTGATGGCTTCAATGAAGGCATGCAATACAAAGAAGTCCATGCCTCCATGTCCGGCGCCTTCTGTTTCCTTACTCCAGCGCTTCCATAAGGGGTGGTCATATTTATCCAGGTAACTTTGGGCCGCTTCCCACTGGTGGGGTTTGGGGCTCACGCCTTCGAGGTAGATGGAGTGGTTCAGGTCCATCCAGATGCCTTTGGTACCCTGCACCCGGAAGCCCAGTGAATAAGGGCGGGGGAGGTTGGTATCGTGTTGTAACAGGATCGTTTCACCATTCACGCAACGGATCATGGTGGTGACCACATCGCCCAGCTTGAATTCCACTTTTGCGTTGGGATGTTGTTCTCCGCCTTTCTTCACTACAAAGTCATGCAAGCCCCTCGCCTTGGTGGAAAAGCACGACAGGGATACAAAACGGTTGCCCCGGTTGATGTCAATCATATTGGCTACCGGGCCAATGCCGTGAGTGGGGTAGAGGTCGCCGTTACGGTGTACGGAATGGTTGGTACGCCACCTCGCTTCGGAGAAAGCCTTTTCGCCAAATTCCACGCCACCGCCATAGGCGTCTTTACCATTGTTGAATTTTACTTCCCGCAGATCGTGTTGGTAGCCTCCCTGCAGGTGAACGATCTCGCCAAACAATCCCTGCCTTACCATATTAAGCACGGCCATTACATCACGGCGGTAGCATACGTTCTCCAGCATCATGACCTGGGCATTGTGCCGCTCGGCCGCTTTTACTACATCCCAGTGGTCCTGCAGGGTAATACCCAATACTACTTCCGTACCTACATATTTAATACCTGCTTCCAGTGCGCCGAGGATCATAGGAGCATGCCACTCCCAGGGCGTGGCGATGAGCACGCCATCCAACTCTTTCAGCTCCACGAGCTTTTTCCAGGCGTTGGGATCACCTTTGAATATTTTGGGAGCGGGTTTCCCTGCCTTTTTAATGAGGTCCGTTGCCATCTGCAGCATACGCTCATCAATATCGCAGATAGCTGCTATTTCCACATCGCTACGGTGCAGGGCATTGTCAAGGTGATTCTGTCCACGCAACCCTACGCCGATGATGCCTATGCGTACTTTTTGTTGTTGCCCGGCAAATAGCTGACTGGCCGGCAGGATAGCAAATCCGGCTGTAGCGATACCGGCATTTCTTACAAAGTTTCTGCGATTCATAAGCGGGTGTTTGATGTATAATATGCAGGTGGCAAAGTAGATAAAAATGCCGGAATACCTGCCAGTTGCAGAAAATCTTACGCAAACGTGTGCAGTAAAAAAGTCCGGCAAAGACGGGGTGAAGAAAAGCCGTTTGTCCCTTCTTTATTGCACTAAAAGAGGTTCCGTTTATTTTTCCCTACATTTATGCCTGAAGCAACTGTCCGTCTTGCATCCGCACTCTCCCTATACCGATCTCCATCTTTTTGCCCTCATAGCAGAGGGGGATGAAACTGCATTCAATGAACTGTATAAACGTTATATACCTGTACTGGTCCCTTTTCTCCGCAAACTTACAGGGGCTGATGTGCCGGCAGATGAGATCATACAGGATATATTTATCCGTCTTTGGCTGGGAAGGGACAAGTTGGCCGGAGTAGAACAACCCCATAGCTGGATTTTCAAAATAGCTTCCCATGCAGCTTTTTCCTGGTTTAAACAGCACCTGCGTTATCAGCAGGTGGTTAATAACATGCATACAACAGTGCCGGTTGACAGCCAGCATGATGCTGTCAATAACCACCTCGACCTGCAGGAAACGCGCAGGCTGATACAACAGGCGGTCAGTTCATTGCCTGCCCAACGTAAAAAGATCTACCTGCTGAGCCGTGAGCAGGGGATGACGATCCCTGCTATTGCCGAACAATTGCAGTTGTCCCACAGTACCGTTAAAAATGCACTGGTGCAGGCATTGGCGTCCATCCGTCAACACCTGCAGGAAGCGGGCTATCAATTCCCGCTTTTAGTGTTGTTCAGCATTTTGCATAAGACTATTGATTGATGCCTTTATGAACGCCAGGTTATATAATTAAAAAATATTTGACCGGGCAGTAGTCCTTTTTTTTACGACAGTTGACTTATTAATTATAGGGAAATACCAACACCATGCATTCAGCTTCATCCATACCGCAATTGCTCAAGGCTTACATGGAAAACCATGAGGATCCGGAAGTGCTGGACCAATTGCGGCGCCTGAGTGAGCAGGAAGGGATGGAAGCACAGTTCCATCTTGCGCTGGCGCAATTAATGGAAGAGCAGGAGAGAGCGGATAAAGTGATCAACCAGTCCCATTATGAGCAATTGTTCCGGGCGATCATGGCTGTAGATAAACCAGCTATAGAAGGATCAGGCGGCCGGGTGGTTCCTATAGCGCGTTCACGCTGGTGGTGGGCTGCGGCGGTATTGCTGGTAATAGTGGGTGGTGCTGCTGCCTGGTATTTTAATACGGACCAGCCTGCCGGTGTTATCACAGAGCAAAAAGAGTATGACGTACAGCCGGGTAAGTCTGGCGCTATCCTGGTACTGGCCAACGGCAGTAAGCTGGTATTGGACAGTTTGCAGGATGGTGTTGTTGCCAGAGAGCAGGGGGCTAAAGTGGTGCTGTCAGGCGGTCAGCTTACTTATAGAAAGGAGGATGAACATTCTTCTGCTGTTACCTACAATACAATGGTTACACCCAAAGGCAGGCAGTTCCAGGTATCACTGCCGGATGGTACCAGGGTATGGCTGAATGCGGCTTCCTCCCTGCGGTATCCTACTGCCTTCACCGGCACAGAGAGGAAGGTGGAAATAACCGGCGAAGCTTATTTCGAAGTAGCACCCCTATCCGCTAAAGGGGGAAAGAAGATACCATTTAAAGTAGTGGTCAATAACCTTGAAATAAATGTGTTGGGAACGCATTTCAATGTGAATACTTATGACGATGAGCCTGATACAAAAGTGACTTTACTGGAAGGCGCTGTAAAAGTGACGCATAAAGGGGCCAGTGAAATGCTGAAGCCCGGAGAGCAGGCGCAATTAAACGCCAATGGATCATTGAGCAAGGTAGCAGGGACAGACATGGCCAAAGTGATGGCCTGGAAGAATGGCTTATTCAATTTTGAAGGAATGCCCATCAGCCAGGCTATGCGTCAACTCGCACGCTGGTACGATATTGAAGTGGTATATGAACAGGGAATACCGGATATTGTTTTTGGCGGTAAGATGCCGATGGATATAAACCTTTCCCAATTGCTGCTGGTATTGAAAGATGCCGGCGTGCACTACAGACTGGAAGCCGGCAACCGGCTGGTCATTGTCAGGAAATAAAGTACGATAACCTCTTCCTATAGAAACGATTGCGGCTGTATAAAAACAAAGCCGGAAGTGAGTCGAAGCACCTCCGGCAGGTGTCTGATTAATTAAATTTCCTTACCGGGATTTTCATCAACCAAACAATGCAATTTATGCAAAAAACTGCTTATTGCAGTCCCCGCCTGCTACGGCACAGGTCTGCAATGTCCAAAATTCTGCTCGTGATGAGGTTAACGTTTTTCTTTCTGATGGTAGCAACGCTGGGGGTTCATGCCTCCGGCCACTCCCAATCCATTTCTTTAAGCGGAAAGGATATCCCTGCCAGGCAGGTATTCTCCGCCATCGAAAAGCAAACAGGCTATGTGATCTTTTACAACAACAGCCTGCTGGATGAAACGGCACTGGTTACACTGGATGTAAGCCAGATGCCGCTGGAAAAGTTCCTGGAGCTGTATTGCAGTAAGCAATCACTCAACTACCGGATCACCAACAGGATGATCACTTTTTACAGGAAGATCATTATACCCGAACCTCCTTTCCTGAATTTGGATGCTTTCAGGAATATCTATACGGGCAGGGTTTTAAATGCCACATCCAAAGAACCGCTGGCCGGCGCCACCATTACGGTAAAAGGTAAAGAATCCTTTGTGATCACCGATAGTAAGGGGAGCTTCAAAATGGAAACAGATCCGGGCACTATCCTTATTATTTCCTTTGTAGGCTACCAGTCGAAGGAAATTAAATTAGACGCGAATAAAGCTGATATTACCGTTATGCTGGAGCCACAGGCGGAAAAGCTGTCCGAGACGGTGGTCACTGCGTATGGGATTGAAAAGAGCCAGAAAGAGATCGGCTATAGTGCTGTTAAGATCAGCGGTGAAGAGATCAACCGGGCCAACTCAGGTAACCTGCTTACCGGTTTAGCCGGTAAAGTGTCTGGTTTAAATATTGCTACACAATCCGCCGATATGAACCCGCAGATGCGTGTACTGCTCCGGGGTATCCGTTCTTTTGGCGAGAACAGTAATAACCAGCCCCTGTTTATCCTGAACGGTACACCATTGAGCTTTGGTTCTGATATTGCTTCGGCCAGCCTGGTCATGGATTTCATCAATAATATCAATCCTGCCGATATTGAAAATGTAACGGTGCTTAAAGGCGCCAACGGTACCGCTTTATACGGTCCGGAGGGCGTGAATGGTGTTATTATTATCACTACCAAAAAAGGACAAAAAGGTAAACCGGTCATCAGCTTCAGGAACAATGTCTCTTTTCAACGGATGGACTACCGGAATGATAATTCTCTGCAAAGACGATACGGTACCGGGATGGGCACCGTAGATGCCAATGGTAATGGTGTATACAGCCTGCTGGACAGGAACGGCTGGGGACCCGCCTATAACGGAGAGCTGGTTAAGATCGGCCGCCCGGATGAGAATGGTGAATACCAGATGGTGACTTATTCCGATAAAAAGGATGCGCGCCGCTTTTTCAGGGTGGCCAGTATCGTGCAGAATAACCTGTCTGTTTCCCAGTCTGATGCTGTATCTGATTTTTATATCGGGCTGAATCATGTTCACCAGGAAGGGTATATACCGGGCGACAAGCAAAATGCCCTGAGCGTTTTTTTCAGCGGTGGCCGGAAGTTTGGCAAGCTGCAGGTTCAGCTCAACCTGAACTATTCGCGTACCACTACTGATGGCGGGCCTGAGATGCAGTATATCGGAAGTTATCCCACTTTTATACCGGTACTGAGTTATAAAGATTATGAGAATAATAAATGGGCAGATAATAACCACTATTGGTCGGACCAGGAAGTGATGAGCCCCTACCAGGTTGCCAAAAATAACAGGAGCGTAGGTACTTCCAATGCCCTGGCAGGCGGCCTTATCATTACCATGAAGGTATTACCCTGGCTCACTATTACCGAGAAGCCCGGCATTGTGTATAATGGCGCTTATGAAAAAACAACCCAGGCTCCGGTCTACTTCTCCGATTTTGCCAAGCAGTACGGTGGATGGAACCGTTACCGGGACCAACTGGCGCAGCTAAAAGAAGATACCAGAACACTTACTTCGCTCAATAATGACCTGCTGATCACCGCGCTCAACCAGGCAGGCAATTTTACGTTCAGGACTACTATTGGCAACTCCATCCGGGAGAGCTACAGTAAAAAGATGGGTGGGAGCGGCAATCCTATTGTACCGGTGTATAACCTTATTTTCTCGCGTGACCAGCCTTATGGTAGTGAAGAAGCATTGCTCACCCGTTTTTATTCTGTATTCGGAACAGCCGGTATTGGTTACCGGGACCGTGTGTTTGTGGAACTGATGGCGCGTAACGATTGGGACTCCAAACGCGCCAGCATAGCCCGGGGGAAAGACCTGTATGTGGGCGCCAATACTTCTGTGATATTGAATGAAGTGATCCCTTCCCTGAAAGAAATAAGCTGGCTATCGCGCCTGCAGTTGCGGGGTGCTGTGAACGGGACCGCCAATATGAATATTGAACCCTACCAGGCTGAGCGTACACTAATGCTGGCTTTCCAGAATTATTTCCCTTACCCGGGCACCATAGACGATGGTGTGCTGAGCTATCAGTTCCTGGCCGATATACCCAATCCTTACCTCAAGCCTGAAAAGATCCTGTCGCAGGAATATGGTATGGCGATTGGTTTGTGGAAGGACCGTGTGGTGGCAGATTTCTCTTTTTATACACAACGTAATAACGGCGTTATTATGAAAGTAAAAACGCCCTGGCTGAGCGGCGCCAGCACGCTTGATAACCTCGGTGTACTGCGCAATTCGGGCTGGGAACTTGATCTTAAGTTCAATCCCATTTTTAAATTGAACAATGGACTTACCCTTACGGCCGACTTCCGCATGGCTATGAACACCAACAAGGTTTTATCCATTAGTGATGTGTATGAAGGAGTTTTCCCATTAAAAACGCCCTACTGGGGAAGCATGTATGGCATTGTGGCAAGGCCCGGACAGACTGCCTTTGAATACCAGTTGTTCGATTGGAAAAGAGATCCTGCAGGAAGGATAATTGTGAACAAGCAAACAGGCATGCCCGAAACAGATAGGGATAGCGCCCATTTTACGGGCAGGAGCCTGCCAAAGTATACAGGAGGTATTAATATTAATCTTTCCTGGAAAGGATTGTCGCTTGCTGTGCTTGGCGAGTTCAACCTGGGTGCCTGGCATTATTATGAAAAAGGAACGCTGGATGTAATGAATGGTATGCATGTACTGACGACTTACAACGACCGCAAACCTTATGTGATACCCAATTCCTCTTACCTCGATGCCTCCGGTAAGTATGTGGACAATACAGACATCAAGGTGAAAAACGCCAATAAGGAGCTGTACAGCCGCTTTGAAAATACCTCCACACTCTATATTGCCAAAGCCGACTTTTTGAAGATACGGGAAATCGTGCTGAGCTATGAGCGCAACCTAAAAACAAAAGTGATCAAACGTTTCCAGGTGAGCATTTATGGACGCAATGTGTTCAACTTCTATTCAAAGGGTAATAAGAGCGGCGATCCTCAACTGATCAAAGGGCCGGGTGGCCGGGGATACCGGACTATTCCGGATAACCTCACCGGTTCCGCATCAGGTATATCCACCGTGCCAGGTATTGTTCAGTATGGTGTGATCACCACCCTTAATTTTTAAACCATCTTTCTCCAGGTCAAAACTTGTATTATATGCGTATCTCAAGATATTTAACACCTATAGTGCTGTGCCTTGCCTGCGGTCTGTTGCAGACGGGCTGTAAGAAAGGCTGGATTGATATTAATTATAACCCGCTGCAGTTAACAGAGGTAAATGCTACGCCGGACCTTATATTGCCCAACTTGCTGATTGAAAGCCAGAGTGCCTTGAATGATGATATGATACAGAACTGGATGGGGTACTGGGCCTCGGCCGAATATCCTTCCGGTATAGCCCAGCTTACTTATTTCCCTATGGATAATTCGATGTTCCCAACCTCCAGTCCGGATGTGAATGTCTTCATCTTTGAACAAAATGCACAAAAGCACCAGCAGCCCTATTATGTGGGGATTGCCAAAGTGCTCAGGGCTTTGCAGTGGAGCCGCGCTGTAGACCAGATGAATAATCTCCCTTACAGGGAAGCAGGCAATATTACGATTATGAAACCCAAATACGATAATGGCCAGTTCATTTATGAAGACCTGATCAGACAACTGGACACGGCCATTACATTGATACAGGGCGCCAACCAGGGTAAAGCCATCCGTATTGGCATTGCAGATATTATGTTTAAGGGCGATAAAACGAAGTGGTATAAGTTTATTAATACTTTAAAGTTACGCCTGTTGATACACCAGGCCAGCCGGGCAGACAGGGCCACCTATATTAAACAGGAAATTGACAAGATACTGGCGCAGGGGTTGGGGTTCTTAAACAGTGGCGAAGATGCCGATATGAATCCTGGCTTTACGGCGCAAAAGCCGGCACAATATTTTGCCAAGTACTCACAGTACGACCTGTACACCCGCTTCAGTATAGTGTTGGGCAATAAGTTTTTTCCCTTTTGGCAACTGGCCCGCGCCAATGTAACAGCGATGAATTTGCTGAAGGCCAATAATGACCCGCGGCTTGGGTTCTTTTATGGACCTGCACGGGTGCCTGTACCTGCCGGCGCTCCCGAACCTTTTACACAACCTGGCCCGGTTGAATACCGGGGTAATAAGTATGGCCTGCCGGTGAATGCACTTGATTACCCTTACCAGGGTGCTGATTTCGTATCGCAGGTAGGTGGTGTGCGCGCCATGAATTCGGCGGTGTCGCCGGTATCTACGGGCATTATCAAGGGGTATAATATGGATAGCTGGATCATGACCAGCGTGGAAAGCCTCTTTCTGCAGGCAGAAGCCATTTACAGGGGCTGGATGCCGGGTGATGCGGAGGCTGCTTATAAAGATGCCGTACGGGAATCTTTCCGCTGGCTGAATGTGGGCGGCAATACAACACAACCTGGTTTGTCGGATGCGGCCTTTAATAATTGGTATGCCCAGGAAACGGCTGCCGGCAATGCGCAAGTAAGCTGGACCGTGGCAACGGACAAGTATAAGTTACTGATGTTCCAAAAGTATATGGCCTTTAATGGTATTGAACCTTTTGAAGCATGGGTCGATTACCGGCGCAACGGCGCTTTCCCCGATATCCCGCTTTCTTATGATCCTGCCCGCACAGGCGACAGGATGCCCATAAGATCACCTTACCCGGTACAGGAAGCGTTGCTTAACAAGGAAAACCTGGAGGCGCAGGGTACGATAGATATTTTCACCAGCAAGATATGGTGGATGCCCTAATTATTATTAGCTAAACATAAGAAGGTAAATTATGAGATTGTACAGCAGGAAAACTGCCGCAGGCATCCTTTGCCTGTTACTGAACGGAACTGTATGGGCGCAACAGGATACTGAAGCGGTGCCATTGGATGCAGCCATTACCACCGGTAAGCTGCCGAAC
Source organism: Paraflavitalea devenefica (assembly GCF_011759375.1). Taxonomy (NCBI): domain Bacteria; kingdom Pseudomonadati; phylum Bacteroidota; class Chitinophagia; order Chitinophagales; family Chitinophagaceae; genus Paraflavitalea; species Paraflavitalea devenefica. The sequence continues at coordinate 1,881,162 of NZ_JAARML010000002.1, forward strand.
GGATTTACTTATTATATCCGCCGGAATACCACGCCGGAAAAAAGAGCGGTGATGTACCTGGTTAATAAAGTAGGCTCCATACTGGAAACAGATGCGCAGCGCGGACTGGCGCATTTCCTGGAGCATATGGCCTTTAATGGTACTACGCACTATCCCAAGAATGAACTGGTGAACTACCTGCAAAAATCAGGGGTGCGTTTCGGCGCCGACCTGAACGCCACTACTTCTTTTGATGAAACCATTTATCAGTTGCCGGTAACTACCGACGATAAGGTACTGTTCAGGAATGCGCTGCAGGTACTGCGCGACTGGGCACAAGGTATTACCCTCGATGCCGAAGAGATTGATAAGGAGCGGGGCGTAATACTCGAGGAAAAACGCCAGCGCCTTGGCGCTTCCCAGCGCATACAGGATAAGGTGTTGCCGGTAGCCGTTAATCAATCCCTCTATGCAAGCCGGTTACCCATTGGTACAGAAGAAGTGTTGAAAACATTTAAGTATGAAGAGATCAGGAAGTTTTACCAGGACTGGTACCGGCCAGACCTGCAGGCATTGATCGTGGTAGGCGATGTAAATGTGCAGCAGGTAGAGAAAGCCATCAAGGCGCTATTTAGCGATCTGCGTATGCCTTCCAATGCCCGTGAAAGAAAGTATGTTAATATTCCTTTCACCGGAAAGAACCAGTTCCTGGCTGTAACGGATAACGAAGTTCAGGCCACCCGGCTGGAATTAACGATTAAGCATCCGGTACTCAAAATAAGAACAAAAGCAGATTTCCGGGAAGCGATGATGCGCAACCTGTTCAATATGATGATGGGCAACCGCTTCAATGAAATATTGCAAACTGAGCATATTCCTTTTAGCAGCGCCGGTTGCAGTGTTGGCGGCATGATGGCTAATATGGACGCTTTGTCGGGCCGGGTGGTATTGAAGCCCGGGCAGTTGGAAAAGGGTATTAAGGCGTGGTGGACGGAATTGGAAAGGGTGAAACAATATGGTTTTGTGGAAACAGAACTGAAACGCGCCACCACGAATTACCTCGCGGGCATTACTGCTACTTATAAGGAAAGGGACAAAACGCCTTCTGAAAGTTATGTACGGGAGTATGTAGAGCACTTTGTGAGCGGTGTGAGCAGTCCCGGCATTGCCTATGAACAGGACCTGTATAAATCTTTTGCCAACCAATTAACGGTAGCCGACTTCCGCGCCTTTGTAACAAAATACCTGAAGGAAACAGACCGTGATATTGTAATGATGGCCAATGATACGTTCCGTGATTCGCTGCCTTCGGAAGCTACGGTACTGCAATGGTTCAAGGAAGCGGAAGCTGCCGGTATAACAGCCTATGTTGATAAGAAGACAGACAGGACCTCCCTGCTCGACCAGCCTGTACAAGGTGGTACCATTACCGGGGAAACCAGTAATAAAGAGGTTGGTATTACCGAACTGGTATTGAGTAACGGCGTGAAGGTGATATTGAAGCCTACGAATTTTAAAAAGGACCAGGTCCTCTTTAATGGATACAGTCCCGGCGGATTGTCATTGGTAAACGATGCTGACTTCTATGATGCCCGGATGGCTACCAGCCTGGTGACGGCCAGCGGTGTGAGTGATATGCCGTTGCTGGAAGTGCGCAATATGCTCACTGGTAAGAATGTGGCTGTATCTCCTTTTATTGATGAAACCGCAGAGGGTTTTTCCGGCAGCGCGGCTGTGGAGGACCTGGAAACGGCGCTTCAGTTGGTGTACCTCTATTTTACAAAGCCCCGTAAAGATCCCGTTGCATTTAACAATATGGTAGAGCGGATACGTCTCTCTTTCGTCAATGCCGACCAGTCGCCCGGCAAGGCATTTAATGATACCCTGTCTGCCGTATTGGGTAATTATCACTTCCGCAAGATGCAGATGCCGTTGGATAAGGTAGACCAACTGGATGCAGACAAAGCGATGATGATTTATAAGGACCGCTTTGCCGATGCCAGTGACTTTACGTTCACTTTCGTAGGCAGTTTTGATGTGGCCGCTGTAAAGCCGCTGCTGGCTAAATACCTCGGGGCATTACCTGCGGTGAATAGAAAGGAGCAGCCCCGCGACCTGCACCTGAATTATCCCGAAGGGAGGGTTGCCCGCAAGGTGGTAAAGGGTAAAGAGCCGCAGGCGAATGTGATGCTGGTATTCAGCGGTGGCTTTACGTATACCGTTGCCGCTGCCAATCAACTGCGGGCGCTGGCTGCTGTACTCAATATCCGGCTTACAGAACGTTTGCGGGAGCAGGAAGGAGGCGTATATGGTGTGCGGGTGAATGCCAATGTCCGCAAGCTGCCTTCGGGAGAATATGCGCTGTTGATCAATTTTATCTGTGACCCCCGCAACGTGGAGCCACTGGTGCTGAGTGTGAACAGCGAGATCATGAAGCTAAAACAGGAAGGCCCTTCAGAGGATGATATGACCAAATACAAGGCTACGGATAAAACTGGTTACGACAGGGCGCTGAAAGAAAATGGTTTCTGGCTTAGTTACCTCGCGGGCAAGATCGCTAACCAGGAAGAGCCGGAGATGCCCGATCAAAAGAAGAAGCTGCAGCATATAACACCCCAGCTGTTGCAGGAGGCTGCTATCCATTATTTCAACAATGCGAACTATATCCGGGTGATACTGGTTCCTGAAAATAATTAATGATCGTGAGTAAACCTGTTCCTTGCAACGCAGGCGGTGCATTGCCCGTTTTGCATCCTGCCTTGCGCTATGCAATGGTATTGGTTCTAATCCTGCTCGTGTTTGTCAATCGTGCATCGGCACAGGATGACGACACGGGCAGGCTTAAAGCACAGCACCTCGACTCCGTGTTCATTAAAGGACACAAGCTGCCGTTCACGATAAAAGGCGATACGCTTGAGTTTAATGCTACTGCTTTCAAACTGTTGCCCAACGCGGTGGTGAAAGACCTGCTCAGGAAGCTGCCAGGTGTTATCGTTGGTGCAGATGGCAGTATTACGGTGAATGGTAAGAAGGTAAACAAGCTACAGGTAGACGGTCGCGATTTCTTTGTCCACAATATGGAAGCGGCTATTGGCAACCTCACTGCTGAAGTGATAGACAAGGTGCAGGTGATGGAAAGCAAACCGGTAGAAAGGCAACGTTCCCTTGCGGTACAACCGCGCACAGATGATGTAATGATCAACCTTACCCTCAAAAAGAACCGGAAGGCCGGTGTACTGGGAAATGTGCTGGCGGGCGCCGGTACAGCCGACCGGTATGCCGCCAATGGTATGCTGAACCTGTTTGGCGGCAAGACCAGGCTGGGCTTTTATGGTTCAGCCGGTAATGAAGGAGCGGGCAGGGGGGGAGGTTTGACGATAGCGCCTGTATCAGGCGGTATGCCTTCTTCCGGAGGCTTTACAGATAATCAGTCCGGCGCCGTGAATATGAATACCCAATATGGTAAAGAGCTTACGGTTGACGCCAATTATAGTTATTCCCGCAGCGCTACCCATAAGGAAACCCTGCTCAGCAGGCTGAATGTATTGCAGGACAGTTCTTTTATGTATAACAGTGATCAGCAGGAACGGAGCCATCACAGCAGCCACCAGTTTTCGCTGGGCATCCGGTATGAGCCGGACTCTTTAACAATATGGAACTGGCGGCCCATGGTTTCTTTTGGCCGTTCGGGCAATGCTGTTCTCAACGATGCTTACTCAGCAGGCATGACGGGTAAACTGATCAATAGCCTTGCATCGGGGTCGCATACAGCCGGTACTCAGTACAGTGTGGGCAGCCAGCTTGGTTTTAATAAAACCAGCAGGAACCGTCGTATGAACCTTGCTATGAGCTGGGATATTACTGTAAGTAACCAGGATGAAAAGCAGAACAACAGATCGGTGAATGATTTTTACACTGCTACCAATCATACAACAGACAGTATTGATCAATACAGTACAAGCGTTCAACAAGGCATTACCAACAGGATCGGCATTAATCTTTCCGGCAAGGTCACCAAACACATCGTAGTAGCACTGGATTACCCGCTTGACTGGAGCGTGAATAAGCTCCGGAAAGAAACCTTTCCCTATAATCCTGCCTCCGGCAAATATGATCAAATAGACAGCCTGCTGTCCAACGACAACAGGAGCAGTAGCCTGACACAGGCGCCTGCCTTCCAGGTAGCGTATAAAACAGACCGTATGAGCCTTGCCCTGAATACCGGTATGCGTTTTATCAGGCAGGAAAACCAGTTGAGGTGGAAGGACTCTGTTGTGCGTATTCAGCAGCAACAGTTCTCGCCCAATGTGCAGTTCAATTATACGATCAATTCATTCAGCAGTCTGTATGCTGGTTATAGCATCAGTTCTTCAGCCCCCTCGGCAGAGCAACTCTCCCCGGTCATTGATAACTCCAATCCTTTGTATATAAGGACCGGCAATCCTTTTTTGAAAGCGAGTATTGGGCATTTTATGCACCTGGGGATTTCCGGATTTAGACCGTCAAAAGGCCTGAGTATGCACTTGGCTGCACATGGCTCCGTTACACAGAACCAGGTAGTGAATGCTATTGATTATGATTCATTGGGCCGGCAGGTCAGTACTTACCGGAATGTGAATGGTGCGGGCAGGTTCAGCATTACAGGCGGCATGGGTATTAACAAAAGAAAGGACGACTGGAGCATTACCGCCAGCACCAACCTATCGGCCAGTGGCAGCCGGGAGGTTAGTTTTGTAGCCGGCCGGCAAAATGATTTTGATAAGCTAACCATCGGGGCGCATTTATATACTTCCGTAGGGTACAAGGAATGGTTTATCCTCTCTCCTTCGGCCAATGTTGATTTTACAAGTTCTACTTATTCTTTGAAGAGTATGCCCGGCGCCACTTTCAATAACCAGTATTACCAGCTTCAACTGGAAGTGAACGCTATCAAAAGGCTAAAATTCACCATGGATGTCAACTACCGCTATAATTCCCAAATAGCGGTAAAGGAAAACAGGCAGGTCACTACCTGTAACAGTTCTGTCGCTTACCGTTTCCTGGCCAAAGAACAACTGACGCTCACAGCTTCCGTGCAGGATATTTTTAACAGGAATAAGTATTTCTATAACCAGGTAGCGGATACTTACCGGGAGCAGGTACAGGTAAATGGCCTGCGTCGTTACGGCCTGCTTACCCTGTCTTACGCTTTCAACCGGATGCATGGCAATACGCAAAGAGCGCCTGTTGGTGTACAGACGCTCCCTATCGCTAATTAAGCTATCTGCTTACATTCTTTCCGGCACTTTGATGCCCAGCAGGTGCATGCCTGATGCAATGATGTTGACGGTGATCTGTACTATCTGTAAACGCAATTGCTTTTTCTCGTTCGATTCTGCATTGACGATAGAGTGTTCTGTATAGAAAGAGTTGAATGTTTGCGCCAGTTTAAAGATGTAGCTGGCAATGACAGAAGGATTGTGTTCGGCCCCTGCCTGTTCCAGGATGGTGGGGTATTGCTCGACCAGCGTAACCACTGCTTTTTCCAATGGCAGCAGGTCTTTGCTTATAGCAGACTTATCGCCGCCACTGCCGGCTTCTTTACGCAGGATGGATTTTATCCGCGCATGGGTGTATTGAATGAACGGCCCGGTAAAGCCGTGGAAGTCGATGGATTCTTCGGGATTGAATACCATCCGTTTCTTTGGGTCTACCCGCAGCAGGAAGAATTTCAATGCGCCTAAGCCAAGTGTGTCATAGAGACCGGCTAATTCCGATTCATTGAAGTCTTTCACTTTGCCCAGCTCTTCTGTTTTCTGTTGGGCTATCTGTATCATGCCATCCACGAGGTCATCGGCATCTACAACGGTGCCTTCCCGGCTTTTCATTTTGCCGGTAGGTAACTCCACCATACCATAGCTGAGGTGAAAGATACCATCCGCAGCCGGTAAGCCCAGTTTCTGGGCAATGAGCTTTAAGACCTTGAAGTGGTAGTTCTGTTCATCGCCTACCACATAGATGCTTTCATCGCACTTGTATTCTTCGTATTTAAAGACTGCCAGGCCAATATCCTGGGTAATGTAAACAGATGTACCATCCCGGCGGCGTACGATCTTTTGATCGAGGCCATCCGCCGTCAGGTCAATCCATACACTGCCATCTTCTTTCTGAAAGAATACGCCTTTCTTTAATCCTTCTTCTACGAGGTCTTTGCCCAGCAGGTAGGTATCGCTTTCATAATAGATCTTATCGAAGTCACTGCCGATGCGTTTGTAGGTTTCATCAAAGCCCGCATATACCCAACTGTTCATTGCCCGCCAGAGTTCCATGGTTGCGGGATCGCCCTGTTCCCATTTGATCAGCATCTCCCGCACTTCTTTCATGATGGGCGTATTGTTGCGCACGATCTCTTTGATCTCTTCATTGATCTCGGCGGTCTTTTCTGCATTGCCGGCCAGTTGGGGCAATTTGCCCAGGAATAGTTGCAGCTTATCCTGGTCTTCTTTATTGAAGTCGCTGAGGTTGCCGGCCATCACTTTCGCTTGTAAAGGAGCAGCCTGGGCCTTGAGCTCATTTTCAAATTTTACATAGTAGTCGCCTACGAGGTGGTCGCCTTTGGTGCCGGTACTTTGTGGTGTGGCGCCATTACCAAATTTCTGCCAGGCCAGCATGGATTTGCAGATGTGCACGCCCCGGTCATTGACGATACAGGTTTTGATCACCTCATAGCCATTGGCCTTGTAGATCTCGGCAATGCTCCATCCAAGGAAGTTGTTCCGGAGGTGCCCGAGGTGTAAAGGCTTATTGGTATTGGGGGAGGAGTATTCCACCATCACCCGCTCACCATGTTTTGCCTTGTATCCGTATTGGGGATTGTTATAATTGTCCTGCAGGAACTGCAGCCAGTAGGCTTCTGATAAGGAAAGATTGAGGAAGCCTTTGATGACATTGAATTTGGTAAACAGGTCGCTATTGGCGGCCAGCAGTTTTTCTCCCAGTTCATTGCCCAATGCTTCCGGGCTTTTTTTGAGGCTTTTTACGAGGGCAAAGAGCACCACGGTGTAATCGCCTTCAAATTCAGGTTTGGTTTCATTCACCAGGATAGCGGATGGTTCTATGGATAACTGAAATAATGCCTCTATTTGTTTACTTATTGCCAACTGTAAAGCCTGAACAACTGCCATGTTTTCATTTTGAGGGTGCAAAAATAGTACAATGGCGTGAGATGGTTGTTTTTGAAGAGAGACAAGGGGTGCTACAAGCACCAGAATAGGGATTCGAGGCTGCAAACCTCGAATAGCTGCTAAAATCAAAAAGCTGCCCTTCTCAGGACAGCCTTTTGCAGATCTAGGGGTTAAACAACAAGTTCAGAATCAAATATGTGGTTTTTTGAGTGATTAAATGTCAAGGTGACTTTTTATTGATCGCCGTCAAAGTAGAAGTACTCAATCGGTTTAGTTCGATGCTTTAGCGGATTTTATTATATGACGGTTGCGCACAGCTCCTAATATTACCGAAAGCAATACAATAGGTTATGGACAGTAATTGTAATTGAATTACTTTTGCCCCGCAAGAAAATACCTGATGCTGAAGGATTATATTATTGCTGTTATTGATTTCTTTTACCCCCCCTTCCGGAAATTAATGCCTCCGCAGACATTTCGTTATGCGGCCTGCGGTGGGGGTAATACCCTGCTGGACATTTTTCTGTATTGGGTCGCTTTCCATTTTGTGCTGAAAGGGCAGGACCTGCATATCTTCTTTGTTACGATCAGCGCCAAGATTGCCGCCTTCCTGATCGCTTTTGCCATCAGCTTCCCCACGGGCTACTACCTCAACAGGAATATTGTATTTCCAGGCTCTACCTTACTGGGCCGGGTACAACTGTTCCGGTACTTCCTGCTGGTATTGATCTGTATTGCCCTCAATTATATTTTTATCACGCTTTTTGTGGACCGGTTTGGCATCTATCCTACGATTGCCAAGGCGCTCACCACAGTCATTGTGATCTCCTTCAGTTACCTGACCCAAAAGAAGTTTACTTTCAAAATAGAAAATGCCGAAGAGGGGTCTTCGGCGCCTGCTACTGACAGCAAATAATTCCGTAATCATATATTCCTCGGATTTTTCCATCCCTTTTCCAGGCGTTCCAATGTACCGGCTATCCTGGCGGCCCTCGTTTCCTCTCTTTTGGCGGTAATGATCCATTCCACGTATTCGCGCCTATGGCTGAAGGCCAGGGCATCGAAAACAGTAGCAGCCTTCTTGTTTTTCTTTAAGGCTTTGGCCAGGTCTTCCGGCAGGCGGATGGTCTTTGTTTTGGAATCAGCATACTGGTAAATGAGGCGTTCTTCTTTATTGGCCGCTTTCTTTTCATCGGCTTCGGTCTTCAGGCGGAAGGCAAAAGAAGACCAGGTATCATTGAAGGAGATCAGGCTCAGCCATTGCAGGTCGTTTTTCAGGAGCGTTTCCCAGCCTTTATCACGGTTGAGGTCTGTTTGTATCCCGGAAGTCCCTTTGGGATAATAGGTCCAGCAAACCACGCCTTCTTTAAGCTGTTTCATGACCTTGGGCAGGTCTTTTTCCATCTGCGCCTGGTTGAGGACAAACCAGTGGATCTGTTGATAATTTTTCCCGCTGCTGGTGACGGTTACATCATCGGGCAGGGGTGACAATATTGCTTCAAAGTCCCTGGGAGCATTGATTGTAAGGAGTGTATAGCCTTCTTTTATTTTCAGTTTTCCGGCAATGGTGGCAGCCATAAGGGGCATTTTAAAGGGAAGTTACGGAAAGGCTTGGTTGTGTATCCGTTTTAAACGATAGCTGCCTGTAAAACTTGTGTGAGCCTTGCTTCATCCATGTGCCATCCATGTGTCAAATAGGGGTGTTCTCCAATGAACGACACATGCCTGACACATGGTTGACACATGCTTTGTAAAACTTTCGCACCTGTTTTGACTGATAATCAAATAAATAATTCAAATTGTCAGTCCCAATAGATGACCCGGAAATATACAGTGGATTGTAAACCAATTACTTTATATGTTATTATACGGCAATCCTGTGGGAAAGGCGCAGATAGTCTTGCGACAGAGATCCACCCGGGAACTGACATTTTTTCATTCTGACAGGGCACGGCATAATGATTGATAACCATAAGGGAACATTAAATTCAACACAACTATGGGAAAGATAATAGGAATTGACCTGGGTACTACCAATAGCTGCGTGGCGGTTATGGAAGGTAATGAACCTGTGGTAATAGCCAATGATGAAGGACGCCGTACCACCCCGTCAGTAGTGGCTTTCCTGAAAAACGGAGAGCGTAAAGTGGGAGATCCGGCAAAACGCCAGGCCATTACCAATCCCCATAATACCATTACGAGCGTAAAGCGTTTTATGGGTCGTCGGCACGACGAAGTGACCGAAGAGATCAGCCACTGGAGCTATAAGGTGGTGAAAGGTGACAATAATACCGTACGAATTGACATAGACGGCCGGTTGTACACACCGCAGGAAATCTCGGCGATGGTATTGCAGAAGATGAAGAAGACTGCCGAGGATTATCTTGGTCAGGATGTAACAGATGCCGTTATTACCGTTCCGGCTTATTTTAACGACGCGCAGCGCCAGGCTACCAAAGAAGCCGGTGAAATTGCCGGTCTGAATGTACGCCGCATTGTGAACGAACCTACGGCTGCTGCCCTGGCTTATGGCCTGGATAAAGGCAAGCATGACCAGAAGATCGCTGTATTTGACCTGGGTGGAGGTACTTTCGATATTTCCGTACTGGAACTGGGCGATGGCGTATTTGAAGTAAAATCTACCAATGGTGATACCCACCTGGGTGGTGACGACTTCGATAAGGTGATCATGGACTGGCTGGCTGAAGAGTTCAAGAAAGATGAATCCATTGACCTGCGTAAGGACCCGATGGCTTTACAGCGTTTGAAAGAAGCGGCTGAAAAAGCGAAGGTGGAACTGTCCTCTTCCAGCGAAACAGAGATTAACCTGCCTTACATTACGGCGGTGGACGGTGTTCCCAAACACCTGGTGAAGAAACTCACCCGCGCCAAGTTCGAGCAGTTGAGCGATAAATTATTTGAGCGTTGCCTGAAGCCCTGCGAGCAGGCCCTGAAGGATGCCGGTTTGAGCACTTCACAAATTGATGAAGTGATCCTGGTGGGTGGTTCTACCCGTATTCCCAAGGTACAGGAGATCGTAGAGAAGTTCTTCGGCAAGAAGCCCAACAAGGGGGTGAACCCCGATGAAGTGGTAGCAGTAGGTGCTGCTATCCAGGGTGCGGTACTGACCGGTGAAGTGAAGGATGTACTGTTGCTCGACGTAACACCGCTTTCACTGGGTATTGAAACCATGGGTGGTGTAATGACCCGCCTCATTGATTCCAACACTACCATCCCTACCAAGAAGTCAGAGACCTTCTCTACTGCCAGCGATAACCAGCCCGGCGTACAAATTCACGTAATTCAGGGTGAGCGCCCGATGGCCAACCAGAATAAGAGCCTGGGTATGTTTAACCTGGATGGTATTCCGCCCGCTCCGCGTGGTGTGCCCCAGATCGAAGTAATTTTCGATATTGACGCCAATGGTATCCTGCACGTAACAGCGAAGGATAAAGGTACTGGCAAGGAACAAAAGATTCGCATTGAGGCCGGTAGTGGTTTGAGCAAGGATGAAGTAGAAAAGATGAAGGCGGAAGCCCGCGCCAACGAAGCTACTGATAAGGCAGCCCGTGAGAAAGTGGATAAGGTGAACCAGGCCGACAGCTTGATTTTCCAGACAGAAAAGCAACTGAAAGAGTTTGGCGATAAGATCCCGGCTGATAAGAAAGCGCCTATTGAAAATGCTTTGACTAAGCTGAAAGAAGCGCACAAATCACAGGATATAGCCGCTATTGATACAGCTGTAGCTGAGATGAATAATGCCTGGACGGCTGCTTCCGAAGAGATCTATAAGGCACAGGCCGCAGGTGCACAACCTGGCGCTGACCAGCAAGGTCCTAACGGCGGCGGACAATCCAATGCCGGCGGCAGTGAAAATGTGACGGATGCAGAGTATGAAGAAGTGAAGTAATCTGCACCACGATTTATTGGGTTGCTAAGATTAACAGATATAAGCCCTTCGCGGAAGCGAGGGGCTTTTTCATTTAGCATATACCCAATAGATACGGTTAATATTTGCGCTGGTTTAATAGTTGATAGGAAGGGGTTATTCGTTCCTGTTATGGATGCATACCGTATCCGGTAGTGTTGTAAGTTCTTTCTATAAAGAGTGTTGCTTTTCTGCTGTGATGGGCAGTTTTTTGACGGGAGCATGAGTGTGTATATAACCTTGATTTCAGCCATTGCCTTTCCTAAAATAGGTAAAATCAAATTTGGTGGTATACGGAAAGCACTTGGTGTTCCCATGAGCCTTGCAAATCTTATTTGCTTCCCGGAGGGGAGGGTCACTCAAAAAATTGCCAATAGCCGGTAGCTGTAACTGCCGGCTATTTATAACTGCTTGCTTTGCCCGGTTTTCTGACTGCTGGCATGGTAAGGGTTGAAGCCAGACATCCGGAAATCTGGATTGCTAACTTTAAAAATTACAGCATGAAAAGCAGGTTGATACTGATTAGTATCGGTTTGAGGCGATCCTTTTTTCGCCTGATGATCGTTACTATGAAGTGCTGACTTTTTGAAGCCCCCTGTTACAGCAGGGGGCTTTTTTATTATAATGTTTTTAGATATGCCCTATTTATAGGATATGGCTGTGCGTTTGCCATTAAATATCCTGCAGTTTATTCTCTGCTCTGTAACACTTCATGTACAGTTTGCTGCAACACAAGCAGGTTGTGGCAAAGTGCGTATATACTCCTTCCGGATTTATCGTTTTTAATGCCTGAATCCTATAAACTTATGAAGAAAACCATTTTAGGGGGTGTAATTGTATTGCTTACTGCTACTGCCTGTAAAAAAGAGAAGGCAGAACCCATCCCGTTTATCACGCATGTATATCCGCTGCAGGGGCCACATGGCGCCGAAGTACGTATTACCGGAAGATATTTGGGTGCGTCGGTTGGCAATACTGATGTCCGGTTTAATCATGTTAAGGCCGAGGTTGTCAGCGTTACAGATACGCTCCTGAAAGTTAAAGTGCCTAAAGGCGCCGAAACAGGTGATATAACTATTGTGTCGCGAGGCAGGAAGATACGCGGTCCGGAATTTAACTATGAATATACAGTAACCGTTAGCACAGTAGCCGGTAATGGAATACGTGGTTTTACAGAAGGGAATGCAAAAGAGGTCAGTTTGTACAGTCCGGGACAAATGGTATTTGATCAGGCGGATAACCTTTATTTCCTTGACCAGGCAGGAGCTGCTATCCGGAAAATGAATCCGGCAGGTGCTTTGACCACTTTTGCCGGTAATGGTACCGGAACGGAAACGCCGGTGGACGGAACAGGCGCCAATGCCCGGTTTGGCACCTTAAAGGATATTTGCTTCGATGCGCGGGCGCAGGTATTGTATGCTGTTGATTTCCGTAGTTCAGCTTCCGGCAGCAGGATCATTAAAGTTACCCCGGAAGGCAACCTCGGAAAGGTAAACACGCTCTTTGGCGGTGGGGCGGCCTCCTGGGGTTATCTTGATGATAATAATCTTTCCAATGCAAAATTCCGTCAGTTAAGCGGGTGTGTTACCGATGGAGCCGGCAACTTGTATGTAATGGATATGGGTAATTACTGTATCAGAAAAATAGCTTTCGACGGTACAGGTGTAAGCACATTAGCCGGCAAAGGCGGCGCCTGGGGACATGCTGATGGACAAGGGGCCGAAGCTATGTTCACAGAAGTATCGGATATTTCGATCACACCTGCAGGCGATTTACTGGCGCCGGAATGGGGTGGGAATTATATCCGGAAGATAACATTGACAGGATTGACAAGTACATGGGCCGGTAATGGTGTGGAACTGGATAGTGATGGTGCGCTCATGGCTGCCAGTGTTAATATGCCTCTAATGACTGCTGCGGACAAAAAAGGCAATGTGTATGTAATAACCGGCGGTTTAAATCGCTTACGGATCATTACTGCAGCAGGACGCGTAATCACCTTACTAAATAATTCCTACGGCTACCAGGATGGTTCCGGGACAGAAGCAAAGTTTCAATTTATGAGCGGAATTGCTGTAGACAGCAAGGACCATGTTTTTGTTGCTGACCAGGGTAATCGCCGTATCAGAAAAATAATTGTTGAATAACCCCCTTTCCCAAACTATATTCCTTAATTCATGAAAAAGATATTGCCTTTTTATAAAGTAGCATGCCTGTTGGCCATTACCAATAGTATGATTGGTTGTTGTAAAAAAAATGACGCTGTATTTGACAAGCCCACCGCTGTTTTGTATAAAATACGTCCCACACACGGTCAGTATGATACAGAAGTAACTATTTATGGTAATTATTTCAACACACTTACCGGTGCGGATATAAAGTTCAACGGCATGGAGGCAAGCATTACCGGCGTCACCGATTCTACTGTTACGGTGAAAGTACCCAAAGGCGCCGGCTCCGGCAATGTAACATTGACGGCCAATGGCATCACCCTTACGGGACCTGTATTTGAATATGATTATAAAGTAACCGTCAGCAATGTGGCCGGTCCAGCCAATGGACGGGGCGGGTATGTGAATGGCAGCGGAGCGGTTGTGCGTTTCAATGGCCTGTATGGACTGGCCATTGATAGCAATGATAACGTATACGTGAGCGAATCACGGAACCATTGTATCCGGAAAATGGATGTACAGGGCAATGTAACCTTGTTTGCGGGTATACCCCAAAGCCTGGGCTATAAGGATGCAGCAGATGGTAAGCAGGCCCGGTTTAATGCACCGCAGGGATTGTGTGTTGACAGGAACAATGATCTTTTCCTGGTTGACCCGGGCAATTACAGGGTACGAAAGATTACGCCTGATGGAGCGGTAACCACCATTGCCGGTAATGGCCTGGGCGGATGGACTGATCATGTGGATGCTTTACATGCTGAGTTTCATCCTGGTCCTTATTGTACTACCGACACCGGCGGGAATGTGTATGTTTCCAATAATAATTGTTCCATCCGTAAAATTGTTCCCGGTGGCGGGGTAAGCACGCTCGTTGGAGCGGCTAATGAAATTGGTTTCCGGGATGCGTACGGGGGCGAAGCCCGCTTTTCTATTCCTTTGGGAATAGCCTGTAATAATGCCGGAGAGCTATTGGTGGTAGATAGCCGGAATTCCCGGATCAGGAAAGTAAACAGCTCGTTTGCTGTATCTACCTTTTCAGGAACCGGGTTGGAGCTCTCGGCCGATGCCACCCGGCCATTGTTGGCCAGTTTTGCAATTTCCGGACCTGTTACATTCGACAAGAAGGGCAATTTGCTGATAGGAGAAACCTATACCGGGCATCTGCGTATGATAACGCCGGCAGGCCGGGTGGTTACGCTTACCAAAGGAGGCGCCAATGGGGTAACAGATGGCAACGGAAGTGTTGCCCGTTTTGGAAATATTGTCAGTATTGGCGTGAACAGCAAAAATGAAGTATTTATTGCCGATGCGTTTAACTGCATTCGCAAGGTAATTATTGAATAGGCTGAACAACGATTTATTGGTTTTCTAGTTTTAGGTGGGTGAAGCCCTTCGCAGCAGCGGGGGGCTTTCTTGTTACTCCCAGGTTCGCAAGATTCAGGTTGGAAATCAGAATAATTATCTGAATAGTGTGTAGTGTTTAGAATAAAATTCTGATAAGTTTGTTTAAAACAGAAAAAAAGTCGGTATCTTTAAAGCGCAAAAGCATCTTATTATGGAAAGTATAGCCATTCCGGCGGCTGCCCCTCAAAGGGTGGCCGCCACTATCCGCATTGAATCCATTGACCTGTTGCGGGGTTTCATTATGATTATTATGGCATTGGACCATGTACGTGATTATTTCCATGCCGACGCATTGGTATATGATCCGGTGGACCTCACAAGAACCAATGCATTTCTCTTTTTTACACGCTGGATTACCCACTATTGTGCGCCCCTGTTCATGTTCCTGTCGGGTATTTCTGCTTTTCTGAGCGGAGGACGGAAAACCAAGAAGGAACTATCGCTCTTCCTGTTGAAGAGAGGCGTGTGGCTGATACTGCTGGAACTTACAGTAGTGCACTGGGCCTGGTATTTTAATTTCCTGGGGCATGGTATGGACCTTACCGTGATATGGGCCCTGGGCATCAGCATGGTTTTCCTGGCAGCGCTGATCCATTTGCCGCTATGGGCTATTTTTTCCATCAGCGTATTGATGGTAGCAGGACATAACCTGCTGGATGGCGTTCATGCGCCCGGCAATACCCTGCAGGGCTTCGGCTGGGCGCTGTTGCACGAACAGCGGCCCTTTACCTATAATGGATTCCTGGTGCTGGTAGGGTATCCCATTATACCCTGGGTAGGGGTGATGGCGCTGGGTTATTGTATGGGCAGCATCTATACTAAAAACTATCCTGCTGAAAAGCGCAGGAAGCTGTTGATGACGCTGGGTTTCACACTGGTGGCGTTGTTTATCATTGTCCGCGCTATTAATGTATATGGCGATGGGCGCCCCTGGAGCCCACAATCTTCTTCACTGTTTACGGTATTGTCATTTTTGAATACCGTGAAGTATCCTCCTTCTTTGCTTTACCTGCTGATGACGATCGGGCCTGCCCTCCTGTTCCTGGCGTGGATGGAAAGAACGCCCGGCTGGCTGGGACAAAAGGTGGCCGTTTTTGGAAGGGTACCGCTGTTCTATTATATACTGCATCTTTACCTGCTGCATTTACTGGCCATGTTTGCCACGGTCTTCAGCGGCCATCAATGGAGCGATATGGTATTGGATTATGCCCTGTGGACCGGGCGCTCTTCCGCCCAACTGGAAGGGTATGGATTTTCGCTGGGCATTACCTACCTGGTATGGATAGGGGTGGTGATACTGCTGTACCCGCTTTGCAAGTGGTACGACCAGTACAAGCGGACACATAAAGACCAATGGTGGCTGAGTTACCTGTGATCCGGGCAGCGTACACTGACCGGATGGTTACACCTGTTGTATCGAAACCGGACAGTGGGGCGGTTGGTTTGTTTGTATAAGTGATTGATTGTAAGGATGGTGCTGATGGGCATTTTCCTTGTAGAGAATATGACAATATATTTCCTTGCCATAATCTCATAACCATGCTAACACATTATCTCCGGATTGCTTTCCGCAATATGGCCAAACAAAAAATGTATACCGCCATTAAGGTAGGCGGTTTTGCCATTGGCATTGCAGCCTGTATACTGATCGCTTTGCTGATACGGGATGAAATGAGCTATGATACACAGTATAAGAATGCAGCCAATATTTACCGGCTGGTAGGTGGCTATATAAATAATGGAAAGGAAGAGAAAGGGGTGAGCCTTCCCGCGCCTATGGCTACTGCTATGAAAGCCAATTTTCCGGAAGTGGAAAAAGCCGGCCGCCTGATGCCCAGTAACCTGTTTTATGGCGCTGGTAGTAACCAACTGCGCCGGGATGATGAACAGCAGAATACCTATGAGGAAGGCTTTGTATATGCCGACCAGGAGTTGATAGATATCCTGCAATTGCCGATGGTATATGGCGACCGGGCCAAGGCGCTTGCGGAGCCCAATACGATCGTGATCACCCGGCGGAAAGCGGAAAAGTATTTCCCGGGGCAGGATCCTGTAGGCCGGCTGCTATTCCTGAACAATGACACTAAAACACCTTATAAAATCGGCGGTGTCATGGAAGACTGGCCATCAACATCCCACCTGCAGTATGATTTCCTGCTCACCCTTACAGGTAAATCATTGTGGGATGGTGAGCAAACCTGGTGGCTGGCGAATAATTATGGGGTGTACCTGCAACTAAAACCTGGTACCGATATAAAGCAGTTTGAAAAGAAGTCCAGTGCCACTATTATCGGAAAATACTACCTGCCCGCTTTTAAAGCAGTCGGCCAGGCAAATGCAGCGGAGGAGGCTAATAAGTCCCGGCTATATGTACAGCCACTAAAAGATATTCATTTGAAGTCTTATGAAATGGGCGACTGGGAGACCCGTGGCGATATCCGTTTTGTATGGCTGTTTGCGGCCATTGCCTGTTTTATTTTGGTTATAGCTTGTATCAATTTCCTGAACCTCTCTACGGCCAGGAGCGCCAACCGGGCCAAAGAGGTAGGGTTGCGGAAAGTGATCGGTTCACAGCGTAGCAACCTGATTAAACAATTCCTTACAGAGTCTATCTTGTATAGTTTCTTTGCTTTTATACTGGGCCTTTTACTAGCTTGGGCCAGTTTACCTTATTTCAATAAAATAGCCGGCAAGTCACTGAGCATGCCCATTGGTGAGTGGTGGATGTTGCCCCTGATCATTGCGGGCGCTTTATTCATCGGCCTGCTGGCTGGTTTATATCCTTCCTTTTACTTATCCGCTTTTAAACCCATCCAGGTATTAAAAGGACAGTTGAGCCGGGGCAGTAAGAATGCCGGTCTCCGCAGTACACTGGTGGTATTCCAGTTTACCACTTCCATCATTCTGTTGATCGGCACGGTGGTTATTTACCGGCAAATGCAGTATATACTCCATGCCAAAACAGGTTTCGATAAAGACCAGGTGGTCATGATCCAGGGTACCGGTACCCTGGGCAGGCAAACGGCCACCTTAAAAAATGAACTGCTGAAGTTGCCCCAGGTGCAACAGGTGTCTGTGAGTGGTTACCTGCCTGTTGCAGGTACCAAGCGGGATGGCAATCCCTTCTGGAAGGAAGGTAGGGCAGGGCAGGAAGCCTTTGTGTCGGGGCAAAAATGGTATGTGGATGATAGTTATATTTCCACTTTCGGTATGAAGCTGGTAGCTGGCAGAAATTTTTCACCTGTCATGCCCACCGATACGCAGGCCGCGATTATTAACCAGGCGATGGCCGATAAGATCGGTTATAAGGACCCCATCGGGAAAAAGATTACCAATGGATGGCAGACCTTTACCGTTATAGGCATGGTGGAAAATTTCAACTATGAATCCATGAAGCAGCGGGTAGAGCCCATTTGCCTGGCATTGGGCCATAGTAATGATATCGTTTCTGTTAAGATAAAGAGCGGGGAGGTGAAGCAAACCCTGGCGGCTATTACCGGCGTTTGGAAAGGCTTTGCACCCAATCAGGCCATCCGGTACACATTCCTGGACGAGCGTTTTGCCGCCATGTATGCCGATGTGGAGCGTACCGGGATCATCTTCACCTGCTTTGCCGCGCTGGCCATTATTGTAGCTTGTCTGGGTTTGTTTGCACTGGCCGCCTTTATGGCCGAGCAGCGCAGTAAGGAGATCAGCATCCGCAAGGTATTGGGCGCTTCTATACCGGGATTATTCCTGCTGCTGACCAATAATTTCTTACGGCTTATTTTAATATCCCTGCTTATTGCAGCGCCTGCAGGTTGGTACCTGATGCAAAAATGGCTGCAGGATTACGAATACCGTATTGCTATTACCTGGGATATTTTTGCTATCTCCGGTATAGTGGTATTTTTAATTGCACTGACCACCATTTGTTACCAGGCAGTGAAAGCAGCATTGGCCAACCCGGTAGAAAGCCTGCGGGCAGCGTAAGGCCTGCAACATTTTTAAGCAGGCCCTGACTTTCATTTTAAAACGCAAAAAAATTATGCTTACACACTATTTCCGCATTGCTTTCCGCAATATGTCCAGGCAAAAGATGTATGCTGCTGTCAAGATCGGTGGCTTTGCCATTGGTATAGCAGCCTGCCTGCTCATTGGTCTGTTGATAAGAAATGAGCTGAGTTATGATACGCAGTACAAAAATGCCCCTGATATTTATCGCCTCATTGGCGTATATAAAGAAAATGGCAAGGAGGAAAAAGGCGTAAGCTGGCCGGCGCCCATGGCCAAAGCGATGAAGGCTGATTTCCCGGAAGTAGAAAGAGCAGGCCGCCTGATGCCGGCCAAGCTGTTTTATGGCGCCGGCAGCAACCAGTTGCGGAAAGAGGATGAACCCAATAATACGTATGAGGAGGGGTTCACGTATGCCGACCAGGAAATGCTCGATATGCTGCAACTGCCAATGGTATATGGTGATCGGGCAAAAGCGTTGGCCGAACCGTTTACCATGGTGATCACGAAACGGAAAGCAGATAAGTATTTTCCCGGCGAGAACCCTGTGGGCAAGCTGATGTTCCTCAACAACGATACAAAGTACCCTTATAAAATTGGTGGCGTTATTGAAGACTGGCCCTCTACCGCTCATCTGCATTATGACTTCCTGCTCACCCTTACCGGTAAATCCTTATGGGATGGTGAACAAGGCACCTGGATGGCCCAAAATTATAGCACTTATGTGCAACTGAAGCCTGGCACGGATATAAAAGCGTTTGAGCAAAAAGTCATCAGCCATGTTCTCAATAAGTATTACCTGCCTGCTATGAAAGCTGCCGGCGATGTAGATGCTGCAGACGTGGTGAGTAAAGCCGGTTTACTGGCCCAGCCTTTGAAGGATATTCATTTGAGGTCTTACGATATCTGGGATTGGGAACCTCGTGGCGATATCCGTTTTGTGTGGTTGTTTGCCGCCATTGCCTGTTTTATCCTGATCATAGCTTGTATTAACTTCCTGAACCTTTCTACTGCCAGGAGCGCTAACCGGGCCAAAGAAGTAGGATTGCGTAAGGTGATCGGCTCGCAACGCAGTAGTCTTATTAAACAATTCCTCACAGAATCTATCCTGTATAGTTTCTTTGCTTTTATACTGGGTCTTGTACTGGCATGGGCCAGTTTACCTTATTTCAATACAATAGCCGGCAAGTCACTGAGCATGCCCATTGGTGAGTGGTGGATGCTGCCCCTGATTATTACGGGCGCTTTGTTTATTGGCCTGCTGGCTGGTTTATACCCTTCCTTTTACTTGTCGGCTTTTAAGCCCATCCAGGTATTGAAGGGGCAATTGAGCCGGGGCAGTAAAAATGCGGGCCTGCGCAGCACGCTCGTGGTATTTCAATTCACCACTTCTATTATCCTGCTCATTGGTACGGTGGTTATCTACCGGCAGATGCAATATATCCTGCATGCCAGGATTGGCTTTGACAAAGAGCAGATCGTCATGATCCAGGGGACTAATACCCTGAAGCGCCAAACAGTTGCATTGAAGGAGGAATTGTTGAAACTGCCGCAGGTGCAGCATGTATCTGTAAGTGGTTACCTGCCTGTGGCAGATTCTAAAAGAGACGGCAATACATTCTGGAAAGAAGGAAGGAGAAAGGAGGATCCTGGTGTGGGCGGACAGAAATGGTATGTGGATGACAGTTATATTCCCACTTTCGGTATGAAGATCGTTGCCGGCAGGAATTTCTCACCCCTGATGCCTACCGATTCTCAGGCCCTGGTCATTAACCAGGCTATGGCCAGCAAGCTGGGGTTGAAGGACCCGATCGGAGAAAAGATCACCAACGGCTGGGAGCATTTTACAGTGATAGGAGTGGTAGAAAACTTCAATTTCGAGTCCATGAAGCAGCAGGTAGAGCCGCTGTGCATGACGCTGGGGCGCTCCGGGGATGTTGTTTCCGTTAAGATCAAGGGAGGGAATATTCAACAAACGCTGGCCACTATTACCGGTATCTGGAAAGGTTTTGCCCCCAATCAACCCATCCGGTATACCTTCCTCGATGAGCGTTTTGCCGCCATGTATGCCGATGTAGAGCGTACCGGTATTATCTTCACCTGCTTCGCTGTATTGGCGATCATTGTGGCCTGCCTGGGCCTGTTTGCACTGGCGGCCTTCATGGCCGAGCAGCGCAGCAAGGAAATGAGCATCCGCAAAGTGCTGGGCGCTTCTGTAGCAGGGTTGTTTATGCTGCTGGTCAGGAATTTCCTGAAGCTCATTCTTATTTCTATGATCATAGCGGCACCGGCCGGGTGGTTGTTGATGCAAAAATGGCTGCAGGATTATGCATACCGCATATCCATAACCTGGGATGTATTCCTGATAGCAGGAGTAGCCATATTGGCCATTGCATTGGCTACCATCTGCTACCAGGCCATTAAAGCGGCCATTGCCAATCCCATTAAGAGTTTACGTAGCGAATAAAAGCATTGCTCTGTTGTCTGCCTCTTCCCGCCCCGGCGGGAGGAGGCGTTTTTATGTGCCACCAATATAAAAGAGTTATAAACTTCCTCGGGGAATTCGTACCTTATGAGCACAAACGGATTGTCATGAAAAATATTCTCTGGTGCCTGTTGTTACTGGCGCAGCAGGGATTGACCCAGGACCTTGCCACTGATATTAAAGAAGAACATATTGCCAATGCCTCCGGAAGCCCCTACCTGTTTAAGGATTGGATGGATGGTGTAGTGGTTTTTAAAAGCGGCCGGGTAATGAAGCAATTCAAGCTCCGGTTCGATTGCGCCCGTAACCGGTTGATGCTTCAATTTGAGGGCAATGCTTTTGCCGCAGAAAGCCAGGTAAAGGAGTTTGTGTTGTATACCCAAAGCCGGAAGGAGAAGGATTCCATGATATTCCGGAAAGGCTTTCCGCCTGTTGATAAATGTGGCCCCGATACTTATTACCAGGTATTGCTGGGTGGTAAAACTGTTTTGCTTCGCCTGTTTACCAAAGTGGTGGTGGAAGAAAAGCAACTGGTGAATACAGGCAGTCACAGGCGGCTGGAAGATGAAGAATATTATTACCTGCTGCAGGATGGGGCGATGATCAACCTCCCAAGAAACAAAGACGACCTGGTGAGTAAGCTGCCGGTACAGGCCGATGGGCTCAAACAGTTCGTGGCGCAGCAAAGCCTCCGGATGGACAAGCCGGAAGACTTCATTAAGATCATCAGTAAATACAACGAGCTACTGCAGTAATAAAATTGAAAAGGCTGCCCGCTCATATTGCTACAGCCGGCAGCATTTCCAAAAAGATCGCGGGCACATCATGCCCCCCGATACCTGATCGTTCCTTTGGCTAAAGACGGCCAAAGGCGCTTTTTACGGATAAAACGGGTTGCAGAGATAAAAAGGAGGAGGGTATGGATAAAAACTGCATAAATGACGGCGTAGAGGAGTAAAGGGTTGCATAGGGAAGGCGGCGACGTTTGCAACAAACTGTATGGGACAAACAAACGGCAGTGAAGGGTATAATCAGGTTTCCATCCCGCGTGCGGTAAATATATATGCAAAAATTAAACCAAATTCTGTTATAACGGCTTTATGCGGATGTTCTTCCAGCGAACTTTAATCCCGCCGCCATCATGGATCTGGAGGGCAATGAAGCCATTGGCAGCCGTAATTTTATCGTCTTTCAGGGTGATCATCTGGTGGCCATTGAGCCAGGTAGTGACTTCTCCGCCCACCACTTTTATCTTCAGTTCGTTCCATTCGCCCTGCTTTAACCATTGTTCATCTTCGGGGTTGGGTTGTATCAACCAGCCCCGGCCGTAAGATTCATAGACGCCGCCGGTATGCTTGTTGAGCGGGGCCACTTCTACCTGCCAGCCACTGATCTTTACCCCCTCAATGGAGGAGCGGAAGAAAACGCCGCTGTTGCCATTGGCCTCCTGCTTAAATTGCAGGGTAAGCTCAAAGTCCTTATAAGTTTTATCAGTAGATAGGTAACCGTATTGTTTGTCGGGACCACTTTCGCACACCAGTTCCCCCTTCTCTACATACCATTTTTCTGTACCGTGAATGGTCCAGCCGCTCAGGTCTTTACCATTGAACAGGCGTTGCGCTTTTTGGGCAGTGGCGATAACAGGGAGGGCAAAAAGGAAGAGGAATAACAATGTTTTCACCGTATGACAGATTTATAGGAGGAAGGTAAGCTATTTACTCAACTCTTTCTTAACTTACCTCTACAACCAATTCAGCATGTCCCGTTTTTCTGTACACCCGCAAATTGCCAAAGCCCAAACCCTGCACACTGGTTTCTATACCGATCCTGCCATTTTTGAAGCCGCGAAAGAAAAGATCTTTGCTCCTTCCTGGCAGTTTATCGGCGATGCCCACAGCGTTAAAGAACCCGGTCAATGCCAACCCTTCACGTTGCTGGAAAGCTACCTGGATGAACCGTTGGTGCTTACCAGGGATAAAGAAAATAATATTCATTGTCTTAGTAATGTGTGTACGCACCGCGGCACCATTGTGGTGCATGAAGCTTGCAAGGTGAGCAACCTGCGCTGCCGGTACCATGGCCGTTTGTTTAAGCTGGACGGTAGTTTTCATTCCATGCCCGAGTTCAAGGAGGTAGAGAATTTCCCTTCTCCGGCTGATGATCTCACCCGGTTGCCGCTTTTTCAATGGGGGCCCTGGTTGTTTGCTTCCCTCGATAAACAGTCGGCCCTGCAGCCCTACCTGCAGGATATGATGAACAGGGTAGGGTGGTTACCGGTCAATGATTTTGTATACCAGCCGCACCTGTCGAAGGATTATGTGGTACAGGCGCATTGGGCGCTGTACTGCGAAAATTACCTGGAAGGGTTTCATATTCCTTTTGTGCATGCGGGATTGAATGCCGTGATAGATTTCGGTAATTACACCACAGAGTTGTTTACCTGGTCCAACCTGCAACTGGGCATTGCCAAAGATGATGAGGATTGTTTTGATCTTCCCGCTTCTTCGGTGGATTACGGGAAGAAGGTAGCCGCTTATTACTTCTTTGTGTTCCCCAATATGATGTTCAACTTTTATCCCTGGGGACTTAGCATCAATATTGTACGGCCCTTGTCTATTCACCAATGTAAGGTTTCCTTTCTGACCTATGTATGGAAAGAGGATAAGTTCAATACAGGGGCCGGCTCCGACCTGGATACGGTAGAAATGGAAGATGAAGAGGTGGTGGAAGCTGTGCAAAAAGGGGTACGTTCCCGCTTTTACCAGCATGGCAGGTATTCCGTAACCAGGGAGCAGGGCACGCATCATTTCCACCGCATTATTTCATCCTTTATGGAGCCGGGAGCATGAGCCGGAACGTCCCACCCGAAACCCGTGGCAGGACTATCGGCTTTTGGACAGCTACCGCTATTGTCGTAGGCAGCATCATCGGCTCCGGTGTATTTATGAAGCCTGCTGTGATGGCGGCGCAGGTGGCCTCGCCGGTATGGCTGGCCATAGCCTGGATAGCCGCAGGTATTTTTTCTTTATTCGGAGCGCTTATCTATGCGGAAGTGGGCGCTATGTTTCCCCAAACAGGCGGCCTCTATGTTTTCTTCCGGCAGATGTATGGCGATTTTGTCGCCTTCCTGTATGGCTGGGCGGCATTTGCCGTGATCAATTCTGCTTCTGTATCGGCCATCGCTTTTGTGTGCGCCCAGTATGCTGATTATTTTCTTCAATTGCCACGATTACCGGAAGCGATGGAACAGGCCTGGGTAGTACATATTCCCGGCCTGGGCTCTTTGTACCCCCTGCAAAACCTGGGCGTGAAGGGGCTGGCCATTGTATTGGTGGCCGGACTTTCACTGGTGAATTACCGGAGTGTAAAAGCCGGTGGCGTTCTACAGGTGATCTCTACGCTGGTGAAAGTGGTTGTGATTGTGCTGCTGGTCTTTGGCATCTTCCTCTCGGGCAATGGATCGGTGGCCCATTTTACAGCACCTGCTGCGCATCCCAAAATGAATTGGGAACTGGTGGGTGGTTTGGTAGCTGCCTTAACAGGCGCCTTTATGGCGTACGATGGGTGGATCAACGTAACTTTTGTAGGCGGTGAGATAAAACACCCGGAAAGGAATATTCCCCGCAGCCTGGTGATGGGATTGTTTATCTGCATTGCTGTGTACCTGCTGGTAAACCAGGCCTACCTGTATGTATTGCCGGTAGATGCCATGGCCGGCTCCTCGCTGGTAGCGGCTGATGCTATTGCCATAGCGCTGGGTAAAACGAGCAGCGCCATTGTGGCTGCCCTGATCGTGATCTGCACGTTCGGTGCGGTGAATGGAAATACGATGGCTATATCGAGAGTAACGTATGCGATGGGAAAAGACCGGTTGTTCTTTGCCTGGGCCGGTAAGGAGCATCCGCGCTTCCATACACCGGGCAATGCGCTGTTGTTGCATGGCATCTGGTCATCCGTGCTCATCATGAGCGGCTCCTTTGATATGCTGGCCGACATGTTCACCTTCACCGCCTGGGTGGCCTACCTGTTTGGCGCTATTGGTATATTTATCCTGCGGAAGAAAATGCCGCATCATCCGCGCCCGTATAAAGTATGGGGATACCCGGTAGTGCCGTTGCTGTTTATAGCTTTTGCTGCTTTTTATGTAGTCAGTACAATATGGAATGATATAACCCGGTATATGGCTGGTGAAACGCCTGTGGTGAACTCCCTGCTGGGATTGGCGATCGTGGTGCCGGGGATTCCGCTGTATTTATATTTTAAAAAGGCAACGAGGCATAAAGGCAACGAGGAAATAATCAATAATCAGTAATTAATAATCCTCAAACCCTTGTTAGTTCTTCAATCAACTTTTTGTAAAGAGGATATTCATTGATCAAAGCCTTCCTTTCCGCCAGTTCAAAATCGGCGAAATCAAAACCGGGTGCTACGGTACAGCCTGCCAGTGCGTAGGCGCCGCCTGCCTGTACCCGGGAGGCAAACCAGCTACCGGCTTTAATGGCGCATTGGAACTGCTGTCCCTGCCCGGGATCATTGCCCAGCAGGTGCTCTGTCAGTTTCCCGGTAGTGTCTATCTCATACACGATGAGGGGATCGCCGTAATAAAAATGCCACAGCTCATCACTCTTGATGCGGTGAAAAGCAGAGAACTGGTCATCCTTCAACAGGAAATAGATACTTGTACAGATGTTCCGGCCGGCGCCAAAGGAATCGGGCAATGCCGGTGCTGCTACCTGCAGGGGAGAGCGGTATACCTCCCGGAAAGCGCCTCCTTCAATGTGTTCTGTAAGTTGTAATTGTTTGATCCAATAATCGGCCGTCAGGCGCATACAGGTTGTTTATTGTGCTATACGTACTTTAACAGGTTTGGTGCCATAATACCAGGCGTTCAGGGAGTCTTTCAGCCGGGTAGTATCGGCCGGTGTGCCGGGTATGATGACGGTAATATTGAAGTTCAGCGAGTCCTTTGTTTCCAGCTTAAAGTCCCTGTTGAGCGTCAGCAAAAAGGCATGCCGTTTCAATGCCCTTGCTTTGCGGGTGGTGGTTTCGGCAATGAACTTATAGCTGCCTGCAGGAACGCCGGGTACTGCCGGAGTTACCGGTATACTGTCGGCCGGTGCTTTGGCAGCCGTATCTGCTTTTTGAGTAAGTGTATCTGCTACCTGTGCAGGAGTGCTCAGCTCCTTGCCATCATTGTTGTTGTACAGGCTGTATCCGCCCCAGATAATAACCGCCAGCCCGATGACAACAAGGGTGCCCACCAGCAGGCCTTTGCGCCGGTTATGGTGTGCCTCTATACGGCTATAGCTTTCATCGAAGGCCGATTTTTTCTTAACCACCGGCTTCTCAGTTTCCCTTTCCTTTTCGCGCCCGTGTTCAGACACTGTTTCCATGCGCTCCATGCTGGGTTCGCCGGGGATGAACTCATAAATGCCCAGCTTATTCTTATGCAGGGTGCCAATGCCCTCAATATGGAAGGGCTTGCCGATGTTGAGTAACAGCTTGCCGTCGGCCAGGTAAGACTCCAGGTCCGACTCTGCGAGTGGCCTGATTTTGCCGGTATGCGCGCGTATATAATCTATGAGCGCGTCATCGGCTTTGGCAATTGGCTGCTGTGTGAACTGTACATATTTGAGGAATTCACGGAAATTCTTATCGTTCTGGTCCGGTACTGTAACAGCCGCATCCAGATGGAAAGAACCAATAGATGGCAGGTTTAGGTGCTTGTGCTGATAAAAATACTGCGCTAAAAGGATAGATAGTTTCAAGGTATTGCAGATTTTGACACAAGTTAATCATAAATTATTGGTATGCAAGTATTATGCTGGCTGGTCAGTATTTTTGCAGAACATTCGTGTTATAAAAGGCTTTTTTATACTATGTTTAAATACCTCGTATGCTGAATGAACGGGAGCGGCAGTTTGTACAATATTGGGAAGCCAACCGCCTGCGTGAAAAGCAGTGGCAGCAGCAATTGATGGCAGGTATTCCCATGGGGCTGTTATTCGCCCTGCCTGTATTGGCCATTATTTTTACCGGCAAGCTGTGGTATAAAAGGGCTGATATGTTGATGAATACAATGATCAACCCCTATGTATTGATCATTGCGGTATTTGTTATTACCGTTTTTGTGTCTATCTTTTACAAGCGGCATCAGTGGGACATGAAGGAACAGTACTATCGCCAGTTAAAAGCACGGGAGGAACACGAAAGCGGGGAGGGGAAGCCTGGCGCCTGATGCAGCTATCGGATTGGCCCGGCTGTCTTTTGATCAACACCATCACTTACTGCAAAAAATCATTCATGCGGAAAATTGCCTTGTGCCTGTCATTTGTAGCACTGCTGCTGGCTAATTGCTTCAAGGATAAAAATGATTGTGAAGCGCGTGATATAACTGCCCCGTCCAACGAAAAGCAGGCGCTGGCAGATTATATTTCCTCCAACGGTATCCAGGCCAATCAACATAAAAGCGGTTTGTACTACCAGATCATACAAGGCGGTTCCGGTATGAGCCCTGCCATCTGTTCTTCTATCAAGGTTGGTTTTACCGGCAAGCTCACCAACGGCACCCAGGTAGAACAGGATGATCATACCGTCCTTAACCTGAAATTAATGCTGGAAGGCTGGCGCATAGCCCTGCCCCTTATTAAGGCCGGCGGAAGGATAAAGATCTTCTTACCTCCCTCACTGGCCTATGGCTGGGAAGGAAAGAAGGTAGGCAGTACAGAAGTGGTGCCTCCTAATTCTATCATGATCTACGATATTACTTTGTATGAAGTTTTATAGAGAGCTGTTAGCTATTAATCATTAGCTTTTAACTAACGCCAGGTGACTAACAGCCAATACCTATTTCTCCTAACTTTGCAGTAAATTAAAATTCTTTGCCCCACGAAGCCATTTCTGTATTCGATATTTTCAAGATAGGCGTAGGCCCTTCCAGTTCCCATACATTGGGTCCCTGGCGGGCTGCCCAGCGCTTTTTACAATCCCTCGAAGATAAAGGACAACTGTTCCAGGTAGAAGCTATCCGTGTACTGCTGTATGGTTCCCTGGCCAAAACAGGCAAAGGGCATGGCACGGATGTGGCGGTACAATTGGGACTTAGCGGCGATGATCCCGTGACGTTTGATGTGAACCTGATTGATGCCAAAATGGATGATATCAGAACGATGAAAAAGCTGTTGCTGCATGGCAAACATGAAATTGATTTCGACCCTGCAGAAGATATCGAATTCCTGGTGACAGAATCACTGCCTTATCATCCCAATGCACTCACTTTCCTGGCCGCGTTTCATAACGGCGATTCCATGGCCGAAACGTATTATTCCGTAGGTGGTGGTTTTGTGCAGAAAGAAGGGGAGGACGCGAATGCCGGTACTGCGATTGAATTGCCTTTCCCCATTGATAAAGCAGATGACCTGCTGCACTGGTGCCGTAAAACCGGCCTTAGCATCAGCGAGGTGGTGATGGAAAATGAAAATAGCTGGCGCCCTGAGCAGGATACCCGGCTGGGCATGCTGAATATATGGCGTGTGATGAAGGAATGTATCTTCCGGGGCTGCAATACAAGCGGTATGTTACCCGGAGGGCTCAACGTAACACGCCGCGCCGCCGATCTCAATAAAAAACTCCTGGAAGGCAGGACGTATACAGATTATGATTCCTGGTTGCAGGCCGTACGGGATGGCGGCCATCATTTTAAGTATACGCTGGACTGGGTAAGTTGTTTTGCCCTGGCTGTGAATGAAGAGAATGCGTCTTTCGGGCGTGTGGTCACGGCGCCTACCAATGGCGCTGCCGGTGTAATACCGGCCGTATTGCAATACTTCGTGGTCTTCTGTGATGGGTATAAAGAAGAGAAGATATTACAGTTCATGCTCACCGCTGCTGAAATAGGCAGCATCTTCAAAAAGGGCGCTACCATCTCTGCGGCTATGGGCGGTTGCCAGGCAGAGATCGGCGTATCGTCCGCCATGGCGGCAGCCGGGTTGACCGAAGCCATGGGAGGCACCCAGCGGCAGGCCCTGATGGCTGCAGAGATAGCCATGGAGCATCACCTCGGACTTACCTGCGACCCTATTGGCGGACTGGTGCAAATTCCCTGCATTGAGCGCAATACCATGGGCGCTATCAAAGCCATTACAGCTTCCCAACTGGCGCTGCAAAGCACGCCCGATTTTGCCAAAGTGTCGCTCGATAATGTGATCAAAACCATGTGGGATACGGCCAAGGACATGAGCTTTAAATACAAGGAAACGGCAGAGGGCGGCCTGGCCGTGCATATCCCGATTAGTTTGCCTGAATGTTAGACCTGAATTGACAATGGAACGCGATTTCAATACCATCAGTCCATCTGCAGGCGCTTTACTCATGATGAAGGCGCTCACCGATATTCCCTTTGCCAAAGATACCGCCGCCATGGTGGGCGACCTGGAAGCTTTTACAAAAACGGCACGTGAAAAACGCTCCCGCGTTATGATGGGCCGGATTATTCATTTTGAGAACCGGTATAAAACGATTGACGGGGCATTGTCCGACATCCATCCGCAACAGGTGCTGGAACTTTCCTCCGGCTTTTCCTGCCGCGGTCTCCACATGGCGCTCCATAAAGACGTGACCTATATAGATACCGACCTGCCGGAGTTTATCAGCAACAAGAAGCAACTGGTGGAAAGATTGATCAAAGAAAAGCAACTGCAGCTTAAAGGCCAATTGTACATTGAGCCATTGAATGCCATGGATGAAGCGCAGTTCAGCAAAGTAGTGCAGATATTACCGCCGGGACCCGTTACCATCGTCAATGAAGGATTACTGGTATACCTCAATACAACTGAAAAAACACAGCTTTGCGCTACCATTCATCGCCTGTTGAAGGAAAGAGGCGGCTACTGGGTGACGGGAGATGTGTACATTAAAAAAGATATGAGCCGTTTGCTCGGCCAGTCCCAGGATGCATTTGATGAACAGCTTACAAAGTTCCTCGAAGAACACCGTATAGAAGAGAACAAGTTTGAAAGTTATGAAGCGGCGCTGGACTTCTTTACCCGTTGCCATTTTACGGTGAAGCGCCGTATAGACATAGACTATGCTTCACTAAGCTCCCTCCGGCTCATTGCCCGCGGGGTGGAAGAAGACGAGGTGCGGGAATGGATGCAGGGCCGCGAAACCTGGGTGCTGGAAGCAGTATAGCATGTCACCCTGAGCTTGTCGAAGGGCAGTCAAAGCCTAATTCAATAACGGATTAACTTCTATCTCCTTAATATCAATATCTGTATAGTCCCTCAATTCATGATACAATGTATCCCGCTCTACAGGCTGGCGTTTTACCTGTTTGATCAGGGTTACCAACTGGGCAGTGCTCATGGCAGGTGTTTGCTCTTCAGAGCCGGCCATGGAGTAGATCTTGGTAGAGTCGTCAATTGTTCCATCAATATCATTCACGCCAAAGGACAAGGTTAACTGGGCATTCTGGCGTCCCAGCATAGGCCAGTAAGCTTTCAGGTGCGTGAAGTTGTCCATATACAGGCGGGCAATGGCATACATGCGCATGTCTTCAATGATGCCCGATTCCGGTATGTTGCTCATGTCATTCTGCTTGTTGCGGAACTTGAGTGGGATGAAGGTATTGAAGCCACCGGTCTTATCCTGCAGTTGCCGTAAGCGCTCCATGTGGTCTACCCGGTGCCAGTACTTTTCAATATGGCCATAGAGCATGGTGGCATTGGTATGCATGCCCAGGTTATGCGCTGCTTCATGGATCTTCAGCCAGCCTTCGGCATCTACTTTATCATCGCAGATCTGCTGACGTATTTCGGGATGGAAGATCTCGGCGCCGCCACCGGGCAGGGAATCCAATCCGGCCTCCTGCAAATAGGCCATGCCTTCCTCTACACTTTTCTTAGCCTTGCGGAACATATAATCCAGCTCTACCGGTGTAAAGCCTTTGATGTGTAATTCCGGGCGATGGGCTTTGATCTTGCGCAGCAGGTCGGCAAAGAATTCGAGGGTGAGTTTGGGATGCACGCCTCCTACAATGTGTACTTCGGTAACGGGTTTGCCATCATAGCCTTTTACAATATCAAGCATTTGATCGGTGGTCAGTTCCCAGCCTTCTTCGCGGTGGGCATAGAGACGGGAATAAGAACAGAACTTACAGGCAAATACACACACATTGGTGGGCTCTATATGGAAGTTGCGGTTGAAATAGGTTTTATTGCCATGCAGGCGTTCCCGTACAAAATTGGCCAGCGCACCTACAAAGGGGGCATTGGCTCTTTCAAACAGCAATACGCCGTCCTCAGGGGTAATGCGTTCGCGGGCAATGATCTTATTGGCTATTGTACGGAGGGCCGCATCTGGTTCGGCGGCTATCACCTGCTGGATGAAAGTGTTCATGGTATGCAAAGTTACATCAGGGTTCTAACAATCAATGGGATAAATTGTTCAGGCAATCCGTTGAGTTTGAATTAATCCTCTTACTCGCTTTTGTTTTGCAGGCGTTCAGCAATAAATATTACCTGCTGTATCCATACCGGACATTCAGGTTGTTTGTGTTCAATTCTTCCTTGTTTTAAAACTACCATTGCCAAGGCCGTTTCGGCGTTGTCAATCAGGTAGGCTTCTTTAAATAAAGGCAATTTACTCCTCAGATAAAGTAGTGACATTTTATACCTGTGTTCTATTATATTGGGTGGTACATAATGCCCTCCTTCTTTTACTCTTTTTTGTACCCGGTTAATATGAATATCTTCAACATAATCAGTGCATAGGAAATAAAGAATAATGTCATATCCTTTGCGGATCATCGCTTCAATCCATTCGTATTCTGAATCTTTTGCCAGGTTACTTTCAATCATAAAGCCTGCATTTTCCTGCAGAAGCTTTGTAATACGTTCCCGGTAAATTTCTTCTGCCTTCGCGAAATTGGTATCGCTATAACTTCCAAGTTCCCGGGTAATAAGGTCAATGTTTAGAAAAGGTAAATCAGGAGAAATGAATCCTTGTTCAATTGCGGTGTAATAGAAGGTGGTTTTTCCAGCACCATTAGGGCCTGCGAGGATATATAGCGTTGGCATTCTTAGCTTTTGGCGACTGCCTTTTTCAGGGCTACTTTAGTATGGCTTTTAGGATTTTCTTCAATAAGCTGCCCCTTCTCTACATAAAAGATCGTACTCTCTGCTTTGATAGCTTTGCGGCGAACATATTCGCGCAAGGCAGAAGCCATTGTTTCAAAATTAATATGTACAGGAAAGGAATTCATACTACAAAAATACGCATTTCTGACAATTACATCAATGCCCCGGCGATGCAGCCGCACATGAGGCAGGCAATGGTGCCGCCTATAAGGGCTTTTACGCCCAGTTCTGTGAGGTTTCTGCGCTGGTTGGGGGCCAACTGGCTAATCCCCCCGATCTGGATGCCAATGGACGCAAAATTGGCAAATCCGCAGAGGGCATAGGTGGCGATCAACAGGGATTTTGGGTCCTGTATTACATTGTTGGCTTTCATGTTGCCCAATGAGATATAGGCCATAAATTCATTCAGGATGGTCTTTTCCCCCAATAGTTGTCCGATGGGAACCATATCTGTACTGGACACACCAATGAGCCAGGCAACGGGTGAAAATACATAGCCTAAAACCATCTGGAGCGACAATTCCTGGTACCTGCCTCCGGTAGCAATGGCTATTTGTTCATTCAGGTGGGTAATGTTGCCAATCCAGCCCATCAGGCCATTCACCACCCACATGATTGCTGTAAATACGATCAGCATGGCGCCTACATTCACGGCCAGCTTCAAACCGTCAGTCGTACCCAATGATAATGCATCGAGGAAATTATCCCCAAGCTTCTCTTTTGGGACTGTAAGGTCTTTAGATACAAGGTGCTCGTCCGTTTGCGGGAAGAGTATTTTAGAGATCACAATAGCTGCAGGCGCACTCATGATCGATTGACTGAGCATGTGCAGGGCAAAATACTGTTGCTGATTGATGTCCGATCCTCCAAGAAAACCCACATAGGCTGCCAGTACACTTCCTGCTGTATTGGCCATACCGCCAATCATAATACAAAGGATTTCCGACCGGGTCATCTTTTCCAGGTAAGGCCGTATCATCAGGGGAGCCTCGGTTTGCCCCAGGAAAATATTAGCCGCAGTAGACAAACTCTCGGCTCCTGAGATCTTTAATTTATTCAGTACATAGGCAAACACGTATACAATAACCTGTAATACGCCCAGGTAGTAAAGTATGGAAGAGAGCGCCGCAAAAAAGATAATGTTGGGCAATACCTGTATGGCAAATACATATGCCCAGCTTTGTTTGTCATCCGCCAGTTTGCCAAACATAAATTCAGTGCCTTTATGGCTGATGTTGATGAGCGATACAAAAGTATCTGAAGCGGATTGCAGGATGAGCTTAAATATCTGGGGGTTACATACTTTCCCATATACAGCGCCGGTAATCAATACACATGACAGCAGGATGGACCATTTCATTAATTCTCCATGCTTTTTACCCACTCTGAAGATCAGGGCCAGTATGGTTATGCAACTAATAAAGATGGACAGATTGGCCCACTTCCCAAACAGGTTGGGGGCAAGGATCAATCCTATGATGAAGAGCAATTGCCAGATTAATACATACGCAAGGTTAACAGGATCATAGGTAATAGTACTACCGGCTGTTTTATTTTTTACCCGGTTAAACTTATTGTAAACGGTGTAAATAAGAATGCCACCAAATAGCAGCCAGAAAACGGGTTGACCAAATGCCGTGGTGTGTAAGACACCCATGGCAAACATGACCTGGGCAAAAAGCCCCATTCCCACCAGCTTCCAGTTAATAGCCCGCCGGTTATTGCTCAGGAGATAACAAACAAAAAGGAGAAAGAACATGCCGAGAGCGCCGCGGGAAATGTTGACCAGGATGGGATTCATGCCGGTAGGTTGGTTAAATTTAAATATTGGGCAATATAAGGATAAATCGCAATCCTCCTGAAATCAGTAAGCGCTCAGGCTAAAAAGTTGTCATACAGTAACTGTCTGTCCGGATGAGATAATATTATAAAAAAAGGTATTGCAAGGCCCCTACGACCTTGCAATACCCGGTTGATTGAAATATTATTATTGGTACCTCTTAACCCGGAAAGTACAGTTGATGGGGAGGATGGCCTGTGAAAGGGTATCCTTTACAGTTCCGGTAAAGTTACCGGCAACATACCCACCAACAGTATTCTCGTATTCTGTAATGTTTACAGTGATGGTGGGGGTGTTGTTTCTATGAATATAGTAAGTGTTGTTTTCACGGATGACCATCTGACTCATCGGGCTTGTTCCGGGGATTGGTTCTCCTATAAAAGACATGTCGAACGACCTGTTATCTCCTCCGAAACCAGATATCAGTGTTTGGTTATTCTGTTGCCCCCGGTAGGCGATCATTGAATCAGTACCGCTGATACCGTAGCTGGTTCCGTTAATGTTATAATTGATGTACTCTGTAAGTACGTTACCACAGGCCACGAACTGGCCGGCATTGACCGTAGTACCGGAAATAGCTACGGTGCTGGCCGTTCCCGATTGCGTGCCGCCAATATCATAGGGGGTAATAGTGGCTGAGGCAGTTGTATTGGAACAGCGGACTACCGGCATGCTGAAAGCACCGTTAATAAGGTTGCTGCGGTAATACACCCCATCGAGATGGATGGTGACATAACCATTCGTAACAGCGGCTGCATTACAGTTCACCACCGTACCGGAAATAGTAACCTCCGCAGCGGTAGACGTAACAGTGACGACGCCCAGGTCGCTATTGGCCGTGAATGGTCCTACATTTTGGGTATGGGTCAGGTTGCCGCATTGATTATATACTTTCATCACCAGGTTGCGGTTGGCAGGTATCTTACCGCTGACCACACCGTCTATATTGGTATAACCGTGGCCGGAAATGCTGCCCAGGGTATCTGTGCCGGTAGCGCTGATCACTACCTTTACTCCTCCCAGTGCCACACCTTGCTGATTCTTAATCGTAGCAGTAAAGTCAATAATGGCGAAAGGCGCATCACAATTCCAGAAGGAGAAGTGACTAACAGTGCCTACATAATTATTGCCCTGGCGGGTGGCAGTGCCTTCTTCTTTCCACAAACCGGTTTTTTCGTCCAGGCTCCATAAAGGAATGGTGGCCGGGGCTTGTCCTTGCAGGCTGGCAGGTATCGGGAAAGTAAGACTGGCGGTTTTGCCGCTGGCCAGTTGAAGCTTTTCTCCGTTGGCGCCATTCAATTCCACCGCCATCATACCGAAAGATTGTAGGCCTGTTTCCTGGTTGGCGCTATTAATACCGCGCAGGGTGCCGGGTGTGATCTCACTAAAGTTGCTGGCTTCTGGATTGATAAAAAAAGCGCTCACCGATACCGTGCCTGTATAGGCTGTAGTGGAGCCTTCCTGTACAATACCGCTGGCGGGGAACACAATATTACCCCCCGATGGTACGGTGACCGTGCCGCCGCTATTACCGTTGAAGTTGCCGGCAGCTATTTTTTTGATCAGTTGAATGGAAACCGAGTTGTTCTTATTGGGGGTTACCACAATGGTTTTAATGCCCTTGAAATAGCCTTCTTTTTCCACGGTTACCATGCCCGCATGCTTGTCTACGGAAATATTGCTGAGGTTAAAAAGACCACTGGCATTGGTGGTAACAGATATCGAACCGGCTTTCACCGTGGCGCCGCTGACCGGCAATTCATTTTCATCTACGATCTTGCCCTGGATAGAGGCGGTCACGTATTCGGCTTTATAAGGCGGCTTATCAGGTGTATCCGATTTGTTACAACTGAAGTAAACAATAGTTGCTACTAACAGGCAACCTGGGATAAGCAAGCGGGATAGTTTCATGATAATGGATTTGAAGGGTTTAAATGATTATTTGTACTTCTTAACCCGGAACGTACAATTAATGGGGAATACAGCCTGTGTAAGGGTATCCTTTACAGTCCCGGTAAAGTTACCGGCAATGAACCCATCTTGTACATTATTGTATTCTGTAACGTTTACAGTGATGGTGCCGTTATTTCTATAGACGGGACCGCCATCATCAACGTATAGGAAAGTCATGGTGCCTGTTCCCGGAGCAGGTTCGCCCCTAAAAATAAAGTCTGTAAACCTATCATTATTGTTCGGCCTGGTAGCTCCAAAATACGTGAAATCGCTCTGGGCAGCACGGTAGGCAAATAATGAATCAACTTCACTATAGGTAAAGCTGGTGCCATTGATATTGTAGTTGATATATTGCGTGAGCGAGTTACCGCAGGCCACCAACTGGCCGGTATTAACGGTAGTGCCGGAAATAACTACTGTAGTGGCTGTGCCCGACTGGGTGCCGCCAAGATCATACGGTGTTACAATGGCCGAAGTGGCGGAATTGGAACAGCGTGTTACCGGGATACTAAACACACCGTTCACCAGGTTGCCGCGGTAATAGATCCCTTCCAGGTCAATGGTCACATAGCCATTGGTAACGGCAGCCGCATTACAGTTCACCACCGTGCCGGAAAAAGTAACCATTGAGGTGGCAGACGTAACGGTGATAACGCCGAGGTCGGCAGTACCCGTAAGAGGCCCTGCATTTTGTGTGTGAATGAGGTTACCACATTGATCATATACTTTCATCACCAGGTTGCGGTTGGCTGGGATCTTACCGCTCACCACCCCTTCTGGACTGGTATAGCCGAAGCCTGATATGCTGCTTAAGGTATCTGTTGTACCGGTAGCACTGATCACTACTTTTACTCCTCCCAGTGCCACACCTTGCTGGTTCTTAATAGTAGCTGTAAAATCAACTACGGCAAATGGTGCATCACAGTTCCAGTAAGAGAAGTGGCTTACAGATCCTACATAATTATTGCCCTGGCGGGTGGCAGTGCCTTCTTCCTTCCACAAGCCTGTTTTTTCATCCAGGCTCCATAAAGGAATGGTAGCCGGCGCCTGCGATTGCAAGCCGGCAGGTATCGGGAAAGTAAGGCTGGCGGTTTTGCCGCTGGCCAGTTGAAGTTTTTCTCCGTTGGCGCCATTCAATTCCACCGCCATCATACCGAAAGATTGCAGGCCCGTTTCCTGGTTGGCGCTATTAATGCCGCGCAGGGTACCCGGCGTGATCTCCTGGAAATTGCTGGCTTCGGGATTGATAAAAAAAGCGCTCACCGATACCGTGCCCGTATAGGCAGTAGTGGAGCCTTCCTGTACAATGCCACTGGACGGGAACACAATATTACCCCCCGATGGTACGGTGACCGTGCCGCCGCTATTACCATTAAAGTTGCCGGCAGCTATTTTCTTGATCAGTTGGATGGAAACCGAGTTGTTCTTATTGGGGGTTACCACAATCGTTTTAATGCCTTTGAAATAACCTTCCTTTTCCACGGTTACCATGCCCGCATGCTTGTCTACAGAAACATTGCTGATATTAAAAAGACCGCTGGCATTGGTGGTAACGGATAGGGAGCCGGCTTTAACGGTGGCGTCGCTGACAGGTAACTCATTTTCATCTACGATCTTGCCCTGGATAGAAGCCGTTACGTATTCGGCTTGATAAGGCGGCTTATCGGGCGTATCCGATTTGTTACAACTGAAGTAAACAATAGCTGCTACTAACAGGCAGCCTGGGATAAGCAAGCGGGATAGTTTCATGATAATGGATTTGAAGGGTTTATTGAAAGACAAGGATAGACAAAAAAGACCGTTACTACAAGGTATTGATATACAATAAAAAAAGCGATTCATTAAACCATGAATCGCTTTAGAAAATAGATTATAAAACAGTTATATATGCTGCTCGATCTTCTTTACAAAGTTGGCTTTCGGTTGTGCGCCGACCAGCTTATCCACCACTTTACCACCCTTAATGAAGAGGATAGCAGGAATAGAAGTAATCCCGTAATTAACAGATATCTGCGGGTTATGGTCTACATTCACTTTACCCACATTTACCTTTCCTGTGTATTCCTTAGAGAGATCTTCAATAACCGGCCCGATCGCGCGGCAAGGCCCACACCATTCAGCCCAAAAGTCTACCACAGTCAATTTATCGGAAGCGATCACTTTCTCCTGGAAGTTCGCGTCGGTGAATTCTAAAGCCATAAATCAAAATTTAGATGTAAAAGTAATTATTTTATTGTTTGTTGGTAAGCCTGGAGTGGGTTTCCCGTTGTGGGACTCATTCTTTAACTTACTGCTAAGAACCGACAAATTTATAACCAATTCGGTATTCCTGCCCCTCTGTCGTTATCCACATTTACACAGTGACAACCTGTACATCTACCTCGGGCTTATTCTGCAGCCAGGCCGTCATTTCGTCATTCATTTCAAACCCCGTTTCCAGGCTGTACAGGCTGATCTTGTATTGCCGCTTCATTTCCTTGATATTGAACTTCAAACCAGCCTTTCCGGGGTGGGTTTTAACATTCTTTTCGAGGAAATTGACCATGTCGGCATCAATGTGCCGGGCCTCGATATCTATTATAACCTGTTTGGTAAGGTTTTGTTTAATGCTCTCCAGCAAAACGATCTTATCCACCTTGAACTCATACTCCACCTTGTTAAAGCGTTGTTTAAAGAAACCCGTTATGAATAGGTTCTTACCTTTTTCCATGTAATTGGAAAAGCGCATATAGTCGTCGCTCCAGAGCATGAATTCGCTCTTGCCGGTATAATCCTCAATAATAAATGAGGCAAACTGGCGGCCGGTTTTGGTTACCCGGTGCTGGGCGTCGGTTACCAGTCCGGCCAGCCGGAACGTGCGGCCCGGGTTGGCCTGGAGGGTGATCGCCTCCTTGATCTCATTAAAGTCGGCCAGGGTGGTGAAGCCGTAGTGCTTTATTTCGAACCGGAAATGGTCCAGCGGGTGGCCGCTCATAAACATACCGGTTACCTCTTTCTCCCTATCCAGCAGCTCGGTCAAAGTCCATGGTTCACAGGGGGGTATCTTCGGCAGGGGAATATCCAGGGCCTTGGGCAGGTCGCCAAAGAGGGTATTGGCGGTGCTGTTATTCTCCGTCTGGTAAATATTCCCGTATTTAATGATCTTCTCCATGCCGGAGGCGGTTTCCCCTTGTGGTATGGTGAAATATTGCGCCCGGTGGAATTCTTTAAAGCAATCAAAAGCGCCGGCATACACCAGGCATTCCAGGGTCTTTTTATTCACCGCCCGCTGGTTGACCCGCTTGATCATGTCAAAAATATTCGTATAGCGGCCATTGGCTTCCCGCTCGGCAATGATATTTTCTACAGCAGCTTCGCCCACGCCTTTTAACCCGCCCAACCCTACGCGGATATGGCCTTCCAGGTTCACAGAGAAGCCTTTATGCGATTCGTTAATATCCGGTCCCAGTACCATCTTACCCATCCGCTTGCACTCTTCCATAAAGAAAGTGAGCTTTTCAATGGCGCCGGCGTTGTTGAGTACCGCAGCCATATATTCAGAAGGGTAGTGGGCCTTGAGGTAGGCTGTCTGGTAGGCCACAAAGGCATAGCAGGTGGAGTGCGACTTGTTGAATGCGTATTGGGCGAAAGCCTCCCAGTCGGTCCACACCTTCTCCAGTTTATCAGCAGGATGGCCTTTGTCCGTTCCTCCCTTCACAAACTGGGCCTTCATCTTGTCCAGTACCGCCTTTTGCTTCTTACCCATCGCCTTCCGCAGTACGTCGGCATCTCCCTTGCTGAAGCCGGCCAGTTTCTGGGCCAGCAACATCACCTGTTCCTGGTATACCGTGATACCATAGGTATCGGCCAGGTATTCTTCCATTTCCGGGAGGTCATACGTGATAGGTTCCCGTCCATGTTTACGGTCAATAAAGTTGGGGATATAGGCCAGCGGACCGGGGCGGTACAGGGCGTTCATCGCAATCAGGTCGGCAAACTGGTCAGGCTTCAGGTCACGCAGGTATTTTTGCATACCGGGACTTTCGAACTGGAAAGTACCGATGGTATCCGCTTTCTGGTAGATCTCGTAGGTTTTCGTATCATCGAGCGGAATATCGTCTATCACGATTTCCACGCCGTGATTCTGCCTGATCATTTCCAGCGCATTCTTAATGATCGTGAGGGTCTTCAACCCCAGGAAGTCCATCTTGATAACGCCGGCGTCTTCAATAATACTGCCTTCAAACTGGGTTACCCAGAGTGTGGAGTCTTTGGCTACAGATACGGGGATGAGTTCTGTCAGGTCTTTGGGGGCGATGATAATACCTGCTGCGTGGATACCGGTGTTCCGTACCGATCCTTCCAAACGTTCGGCTTCGTGCAATACCGTTCCGTTCAGGGTATCGCTTTTATAGATCTCGCGTATCCTTTTTACGCTTTCCAGTTCATCGGGGCCCAGACCTTCCTTCTCTTCCAGCGATTTTTCGCCTTCCTTGGCGGTGAGGGGCGCTTTCAATACACGGCCCAGTTCTATACCCGGTTTATCCGGTACCAGCTTGGCCAATGCATTCGATTCGGCCAGGGGCAGGTCCAATGCACGCGCCACGTCTTTGATACTCATTTTGGCGGCCATGGTACCATAAGTAATGATCTGCGCTACCTGGGCCTTGCCGTATTTGTCAACTACATAGTCAATTACTTTCTGACGGCCTTCATCGTCGAAGTCCGTATCAATATCGGGCATTGACTTACGGTCGGGGTTCAGGAACCTTTCGAACAGCAGGTTGTACTTGATGGGGTCAATATTGGTGATGCCGATACAATAAGCTACCACGCTACCTGCAGCGGAACCACGGCCGGGGCCGATGAATACGCCCAGGTCGCGGCCGGCTTTGATGAAGTCACTCACAATAAGGAAGTAACCGGCAAAGCCCATCGTTTTGATCGTGAACAGCTCAAAGTCGAGCCGTTCCGTTATTTCGGGTGTAAGTTCTGCATAACGCTTCCTGGCCCCTTCATAAGTAAGGTAGTGCAGGTAAGTCCATTGGTTCAGGTTACTG
The DNA here is from genome assembly GCF_011759375.1 of Paraflavitalea devenefica. Classification (NCBI taxonomy): domain Bacteria; kingdom Pseudomonadati; phylum Bacteroidota; class Chitinophagia; order Chitinophagales; family Chitinophagaceae; genus Paraflavitalea; species Paraflavitalea devenefica. The sequence goes on from NZ_JAARML010000002.1 coordinate 1,922,252, forward strand.
TCGTCGGTCGTCTGGAATTCTTTAGGAAGTGGGAAGGCCGGCAGCAGGATATCCTTCTTCAGGTTCAGCACCTCCACCCGGTCCACGATCATATTGGTATTGTCTATAGACTCCGGGATGTCTTTGAAGAGTTCCTTCATTTCATCCTGTGTCTTGAAATAAAACTGATCGTTGGGGAATTTAAAGCGGCGCTCTTTTACGTTCAGGTCATCATTGATGATATCGTCATATCCCGGCGTACTTTTCTTTTCACCGGTGTTAATACAAAGCAGGATGTCATGGGCATTGTAATCATCCCGGTCGGTATAATGGCTGTCATTGGTGGCAATGATGGGCACATTGAACTTCTTCGCAAATTTGAGCAGTACTTCATTGATCTGGATCTGCTCTTTAATATCATGGCGCTGTACCTCGATGAAATAATCTTCCCCAAACAGGTCGAGCCACCATTTGAATTCCTGCTCAGCTTTTTCCTCTCCATCATGCAGGATGGTTTGCGGCACATAGGCGCCGATGCAGCAGGTAGTGGCAATCAGCCCTTCGTGGTATTGCTCTATCAGTTTCTTGTCAATACGGGGGTATTTGCTGTACATTCCTTCGATATAGCCCAGCGAAGTGAGTTTGATGAGGTTCTGGTAACCTTGTTTGTTTTTGGCCAGCAATACCTGGTGATAACGCTCATCCTTCACATCTTTCGAGAATATCTTACGATGACGGTCTTCCACCACATAAAATTCGCATCCTACAATGGGCTTTACCTTCAGGGAGCCATCCTCATTCTTGTGTTTGTAGGCCTCTGATACGAACTCAAAAGCGCCAAACATATTACCGTGATCGGTAATAGCAATGGCCGGCTGACCATCTTTAACGGCTTTCTTATACAATGATTGGATAGAGGCTGCTCCATCGAGCAGGGAAAACTGGGTATGGACGTGAAGGTGAGAGAATTTACACATTACAATTTTGGGATTTGCGATGCCTGGTTAGTAATCAACACAAAGTGAGCTACAAAGTTCCTGAACAATTGCTAAACAAATGACAATATATTTCCACATCCGTGAATCGGCACAAGGCTTGCCATTTTGGCAATGTATTTGTTACTTTGCGACATTTATCTTTAACCAGGGCATTGATGTATAATATGTTAAAACAAGGATGGCTGATAGTTTTGGTGGCCCTGGCCGCTACCAGTTGCAGTACCCAGCGAAAGACCACGGCGGCTGTACCCGGCGCCACTACGAAACCTGCGGCTGGCTCACCCCGGTTTATTGAGAATATATCCATCAAGCCGTCCGGCGGTTCTTCCGACTATACGGCAAGTCCGCCCCTCAATGAACGCTATACACCGGGGCCTTCCATTCATACAGGCACTAATGTGGAGCTGAGCGATCCCCTGCAGTTTAAATATTCTATCCTGCTCGACCTGCCGGTGGAAGAGCTGACAGACGGCAGGATGATCAGCTTTATTGAGGACTGGTATGGTACCCGCTATAAGTATGGCGGTACCGATAAGAATGGGGTAGACTGCTCTGCCTTTGCCCAAACGTTTATTTACACACTGTATGGCCTCCTGCTGCCACGCACGTCGGCGCAACAATACCAGAAGAGCAAGCGCCTGCGCAAGGATGAATTAGTAGAGGGCGACCTGGTATTCTTCAAAACCCGCGGACGTAAAGCAGGTATATCCCATGTAGGCGTTTACCTGCGCAATAATAAGTTTGTACATGCTTCCACTTCCAGCGGAGTGATGATCAATGATATGAATGATGCGTATTATGCTGCGCACTATGCAGGCGCGGGCAGGATACGGTAAATTGGTTTTGGGCACCCAGGCAAGTATTTATTAATATGCCAAAGGATGGATATATTTCGGACGAAATGGGATGGTTTAAGCCCCGAAAAATATTGTTGCAATGATTGGTACCGGCCTCCTTGTATTCTTATTAATCATTCTGAACGTCCTTATTTCCTGGAGAGGATTCAGGAACAGTGATTTTTTTGCCCGTTATGAATTTAATGTTGATGGCATTCTGCTATACCGGCAATATGACCGGCTGATCAGTTCAGGTTTTCTACACGTGGGCTGGCTGCACCTGATCTTTAATATGCTCGCGCTTTATTTTTTCAGCGGCTCATTGATCGCTGTACTGAATTGGTGGGGCTTTCTGATCATTTATTTTGCCAGCCTTATCGGCGGCGGCCTGCTTTCGCTGTACATACACCGTTACAGCGGTGATTATAGTTCGGTAGGGGCGTCAGGAGCCGTATCGGGGATCATATTTGCGGTGATTGCTTTATTCCCGGGTATCGATGTCCCGCTCATTTTCATTCCCCTTCCCGGCTGGCTTTTCGGTCTTTTGTATGTGCTGATTTCTATTTATGGCATCAGGTCAAGGACTGGCAATATAGGACATGATTCCCATCTTGGCGGGGCGCTGGTTGGATTGGTTGTTGCCCTATTGATGCGGCCGCATGCACTGGTGGAAAATTATGTCACGATACTGATTATTTCAGTACCTGCCATCGTGTTTATTTACCTGATCATTACAAGGCCTCATCTATTGCTGGTAGATAATTTTTTCTACAAAACGCATCACCGTAATTACAATATTGATCATAAATACAACCAGCAACAGTACAACCGCCAGCAGGAGATTGACCAGATATTGGACAAAATCAACAAAAGCGGTATGCACAGCCTTACCAAAGCTGAAAAAGAAAAGCTGGAAGAGTATTCAAAGCGGATACGCTGAATATAAAGTGTTAGCTATCAGGTATTGTAGCTGCCTTTCTTACTTCACTTTCTGTATATCTACATGGACTTCCTTTGTATTTATATAGAAATTCCTGTCCACTGCAAAGAAACCGTTGTACCAGCCTCCTGCTTTCAGTAGCTGCCATTCTTCGGTGGGTGTAATGAACATGGTGCGGTCACCGGCCAGCTTCACTTTTAATGGCATGGTAAACCCTTTGATGCAATTGGTGTAGCGGAAATAGATGCCAAGGCCTTCATGTTTAACTTCCAGCACAGGGATATGCGTGGTGCGCAGGTATTGGTCAAATACTTTGGAGAGGTCAATGCCGGCCTGTTTGCTGATATAAGCTTCCACTTCTTTGGTATCGGTGGTTTTATGGTAGAATACCTGGTTAAGTCCTCTTAATATCTGTCTGAATTTCTCATCATCTCCAATGATATTGCGGATGGTGTGCAGCAGGTTGCCACCTTTGTAATACATATCCCCGCTGCCTTCCTGGTTGACCCCATAGTGGCCAATGATGGGAATGTCATTTTGTATCGCTTTACGGGTGCCAATACAATAATCATTGCCTGCCTCTACGCCAAACTCACAGGTAGTATAAATGGTTTCGGAGTAGTTGGTGAAGCCTTCGTGCAACCACATATCGGCAATGTCATTGCTGGTGATATTATTGGCAAACCATTCGTGGCCGCTTTCATGTATGATAATAAAATCCCACTTGTTGCCCCAGCCGCTGCCGGAGAGGTCGCGGCCACGGTAACCATTCTGAAATCCGTTGCCATAGGCCACTGCACTCTGGTGCTCCATGCCCAGGTGGGGTGATTCCACCAGCTTATAACCATCTTCATAAAAAGGGTAGGGGCCGAACCAGTGCTCAAAGCATTTAAGCATGGTAGGCGCCTGTTTGAATTGCGCTTTAGCTTTATCGAGGTTATAATCCAATACCCAGTAATCACAATCCAGTTTGCCCTTTTCGCCGGCAAAGTCTTCATGCCAGGTTACGTATTTACCGATATAGGGAACGATGTTGTAGTTATTGATGGGATTCTTTACTTCCCATGTCCAGGCAGTAAGGCCGTTGTTATCTTTTTCTTTTTTTGCCAACCGGCCATTGCCTACAGCCACCAGGCTATCGGCCACATGCATGGTTAAAGAAGCTCCTGAGTCAGGTTCATCGCTCTGGTGGTCTTTGCAGGGATACCATACACTGGCGCCCAGTCCCTGGCAGGCAACACTCATCCAGGGACGTCCTTGTTTATCTTTACTCCATATCCAGCCACCATCCCAGGGTGGACGAACCGCTTCGCGTGGCTTGCCGTGGTAGTATAATTCCAGCGGATAGGTGGCTGTAATACGATCATGAAATGGTTTTGTCTCTAACCAGTAAACATTACCTTCTCTTTTGAACAACACCGGGGTCCTTCTCTTCACCCGTCCATCTTTGGATACAATTTGAAAGAAGGCGCTGTCCAGCAGCATGGGCTCCTGCAGATCGATCTGCATCAGGGTGACGGACTTGTCGCTGTTGGGTGATGGTTTAACATATATCCTTACGAGACCACTAATGGTCTTGTTGTTATAATCGGGCTTGACATCTATGGCATACCTTAAAACATCCCACCAGGTCCTTTCGGGTCCCAGGCTTCCCCGCAGTGTATCCTGCCGGGTAAAACCTTTCTTCTGGTTCAGGGGCTGGGCCTGGCAGGAAATGACCATGCATAATAAAAGAGCAGCAGTGCATCCTGTCAGGGGTGTAAACAAACCTGCAAAAAAACGCAGCGTATTTATTTTAATCCGGATCAAAGTGATATGTTTTTGAAGTGCTAAATTTAACGCAGAATATGAAAGCTAACCCACTATTTTTCACCTTTAACGTTTTAATAGTTACCCTGTTGAGCGCCTGCGGCGAGCGGGCAGCCAGTAACAAACAGGTATTCCGGTACAATGAATACAGTGGCATCGCCTCGCTCGATCCTGCTTTTGCCAAAAATCAATCGGTCATCTGGGCGGTGCACCAGTTGTACAATACCCTCGTGGAAACCGACCAGGAACTGCGCATAGTGCCTTCCCTGGCCTACCGGTGGGACGTATCGGACGACCGGCTGGTATATACTTTTCACCTGCGCGATGATGTTTATTTCCACGATAATGAAGTCTTCCCCGGTGGTAAGGGCCGTAAGATGACGGCCTACGATGTGGAGTATAGCTTTACCCGTATTACGAATCCCGCCACTGCCAGCAGCGGTGCCTGGATCTTCAATAACCGCATAGCCGCCAAAGATGGTTTTAAAGCATTGGATGATTCTACCTTCCGTCTGACGCTTTTACGGCCATTTACACCCATCCTTGGACTGCTCAGCATGCAATACTGCTCCGTAGTACCGCATGAAGTAGTCACAAAGTATGGCCCCGATTTCCGAAGCCATCCCTGCGGCACCGGACCCTTCGCCCTCAAAACCTGGGAAGAAACACAGGTATTGATCATGGTGAAAAATGAACGCTATTTTGAAAAGGACAGCGCCGGCAACCGCCTGCCTTACCTCGACGCGATCAAAACCAGCTTTTACGACAGCAAGGCGACAGAGTTCCTGTTGTTCCGCCAGGGGCAACTGGACTTTATCAATGATATTGAAGCCTCTTTTAAAGATGAGGTGCTTACCAAAAAAGGCGTACTGCGCAAAGACTGGGAAGGCAAGATCAGGCTTACCAAACATTCGTACCTCAATACAGAATACCTGGGCATAATGGTAGACAGCAACAATGCACTGGTAAAAAATTCCCCGCTAAAGCTAAAGGCCATCCGGCAAGCCATTAACTATGGGTTCGACCGCCGCAAGATGATGATGTACCTGCGCAATTCCATCGGTACACCTGCCGAAAGCGGTTTCATTCCTTCGGGATTGCCTTCCTTTGATTCATCTGTCGTGAAAGGTTATCCCTACGATCCGGCGAAAGCACGCCGTTTGCTGGCCGAAGCCGGCTTCCCGGATGGGAAAGGGATGCCGCCTGTTAAGCTGCTTACCATTGCCATCTATTCTGACCTGGCTAGCTTTATTGCCCGCCAGTTGGAAGAAGTGGGATTGAAAATACAGGTAGAAGTAGTACAGAAAAGTCTGTTGCTGGAACAAACTGCCAAATCACAGGCCTTGTTCTTCCGTGGTAGCTGGATGGCCGATTACCCGGAAGCAGAGAATTACCTCAGTGTTTTTTATGGCAAGAACCCTGCTCCCCCCAATTATACCCGTTATAAGAATGCGGCTTTTGATAAATTGTATGAACAAGCTATCGTAACCGAAAATGACAGCCTGCGTTATAAGCTGTACCAGCAAATGGACCAACTGGTCATTGCCGATGCACCGGTAGTACCACTCTGGTATGATGAAGTCATCCACCTGGAGCAACTATGGCTGAAAGGATTTCCTGCCAATGGATTAAACTTATTGGAACTACGCAGAACGAGAATTGAAAAGTAGGCAACAAGGCATAAAGGCATTGAGGCAACGAAATCTGTTGTCGAAGCAAAAGTCATCAGTATTTTGGCAGGTTTATTGCTGCTTAATAAGTATCATTTTCTGTGAATGACTGTTTGCCTACGGAGTAGAGTACTACAACTTAAGTATACAAGATTTTAGTTTTTCCATAAGACATCAATTCTAAAAAGACGAACAATAAAACAGGGGATGGTTATATCCCTATGCGAACAGATATAACAACTGGATGTAATAAAATATTATCTTTTAGCTGTTTTAACACCTCCTTACAGCGTACTTGCAACGATGTTTCAGCGATCTTACAGCGGCCTCATAGCGGACTTACAGCGAGCTTACAGCGGTGTTACAGCGACCTTATAGCGATATAAGTCGTAGGTAACTCCCTCCTAACTCCATACTAACTCCCCATTTCCTCCCCACCAGACGCCTAGTAGCGCCCACCCGGCAGCGGCCCAAAAGGCAGGTAAACGTATTCTCATTATATCAGAAGGCTAGTGAATTGCGCTGAGATAGCATTACGATAGTACTGGGATAGTACTGAGATAGCACTGGAATGCTCTATACACAGTACTATTCCAGCGCAGTCTTAGAGCATTCCCTGACCATGCTCAGACAATACCCAGCGCATTAGCCTGCAGTAAGCTTACCATTTGGGATGGTTGTCGTATAAGGAGTGGCTGGAAGTGTCAATTTCATTGACAGATGGGACTGATTCACTCCGAAGGGAGTGTTGTTTTTTGTGGCAATGTATAGTTGGCGGTAAGGCTTGTTTCCCCGCAGCAGCCTATGTCTAAGATTGTGCCGCCAGCTTTTACTTTGTTTGATGTCAGTGATCTCTTGGTTTTATGGGTATCCAAATCTCTTCTTCTGAGGTTGGGTCATTGCCTTTGTATTTTTCGCCCAGTACCTCAAAGTGTGGCCTGTTGTCTAAAGTATAATTGGAGTTAGGTAGCCAGGTTGTGAAGATGTATTGGAAAATGCCGGGGTCGTTGGCTGATCCTTTATAGTCAAATACTGCATACAGTCCACCAGGCAGTATGAATGCTTCCATGCCGGTTGGTATTTTGTCAAAATCCGCTACTTCAACAGTGGCCCATTTTTCAAATTCATTGGTGGGTATAAAGCTGGCAAAATAGGTTGCTGGATAAACCTGCATGGAAATGAGGTCGGTGGTCAGGTTGTTGGTTATTTCTTTACGCCTGGGTGTAAAGCCTTTCCAAAGTTCGGCTGTTTTATTGTTGGCTAAGCTCATTGGCAGCCGGTTGCCGACTAATTTCTTTTCGCTTATGGTTTTGATTGCCGGTGTTATTGTAAAGGTTGGTTTCAATGTATTTGATTAAAGTGTGTTAATTAGTGCTTGCTTTGGTTGTTTTTTTAGTACCATTACCTTCCACAGGATTGTTTGGCAGGGAATGGCTATTGAGTCGGGCCATTTTTTAATGGAAGAAATTCCTGAGGTAGTAAGCAAAGCGTTGACCGGATTCTTTGCAGTTTAATACAGTTATGTTTTTCCTTCAAATAAACCGCTGACCATTTTTTTCGGGTAAAACTTATCTGCCAGTTCAAACAGCCACTCTTTCAAAACGGTCAGCGGCCTGTTTGGGGCGGTATAGACGGCTATCCGGTTATACAGAGCAGCTATCTGTTGAAGAGAATCCGGATCATGTTTACTCATCTTGTTCACCGTTTCATCCTTAATGAGGTCAAAAGCATCCCGTAAAGAGGCTTTCAGAAAGTCATTGGATAAATGATCAGTTTCTGCTGCGATGCGGTCAGTGAGGCGGATTTCAGGATGATATAATCCCCAGGCACAGTAGCGGTTATTTCTAAAAAACAACGAAAGGTCATTGGATACAACCACCTCTTGCAGCCGGCCGGCCAACGTAAATGTTTCATTGAAACAGAGCAACAGGTTGCCTTCCATATGATAGTACCTGTAGGGAAATGGCTCGAGCGCAAATAGGCCGGAATGCTCCCTCAGCCTGGGCAGGCCCGCTATTTTCTCTGCTTCCTGTAGTAGCTGTAAATTGTCAGGAACCTTATTGTCTTCCGGATAATACAAGGCGACTATTTTCAGTAACCGGGTGGAAGGATCAAACCCTAATGAGTCAGTGCTGGTCAGGTGCAGCCAGTCTTCAGTACTGCCAATGACTTCCGACATTTCCTTGTCCATTGCTGCTGTACTTTGGCTGGCAGTGATCAGGACTTGTAAGCAATCTAATAGTATACGTGGTTTTATGGATAGTTGCTGCCCGTATTCCAATGTTATATATGCATTGTCTGTAATTTCAAATTCGGTCATGCATTAAATATAGGCCAGTTTAGTTAATGGCTGAAGTACACAGATACAAAACAAATAAACTTCCGAAAATTCCCAATACTAAAAACACTTCCCGTTTGAAAGCGTTCCAAATCTGGATGTGTTTTGCCTTGTAAATGAAGGCGATAATTATTAAAATAATTATCGAAAGAAATGCTGCCCAGATGCCTCCTATTATGGAATGCCAGATAAAGAACAGGATAAATGGAAGGATGATTTCCTCCGGATAAATATTCTGTATTTTGTCACCCCAGAAGCAAATGAGCAAAGAAGATGTCAGCAGGCAGATAATTACGATGGTCAATGTAATCCTGATGATCAATTTGGTTTTTCGGATAATGGTCAATACTTTTTCCGGCATAAAATGCTTAGGTTGTTCGTAGGCGAGATACCGTTTTGCGCCCGCTATTATACGCTATTTATTAGTAGGATGCAATAACAAGTTTATTGTATTTGTTTCAGCGCAAATATAAGCGAAAGCTAAACCGGTTAGCACATAGAATCAGCTCAAATGGTGGTATGCTGTTAATGCTCTGTCAATGAAAAAATCCCTAGGGGGAAATGATTAGATTTGGTGCCTGATTGGTCGTTATGGTACAGTTGGGACTAATACAGGTAAATCCTACCTTACGTCCTTTACGAGTACGGCATTTTTCTTTCCGCGGCCAAAAGATTTAAAAAAGCGGCAACGGTCTTCCAGGAAGCCATTCAGTTGGATTCACTCAATGCAATGCCACACATTAACCTGGGCAACCGAAATAACGCTTCCTTGACATTATGCCACACCGTGAAAATGGTTTATATAATTAGTAAATTATTTATATTTGATACGTCTCTCGCATTTAAATTTATTTGCTCTGTTTCTCTTAACAGCAAAATAAATATCCCAACCACTTCAATGAGACCATTGTACAATGGCCAGACGATGTTCCTATAGAGGACATCTCTCTAAATAATTAAGTTAAATGCATACCTATAGCATCAACTCAGACGAGCGTAAAACAGTCATTGGCATTTTAGGGATTTTAAGTATTGCCATCATGTTGATAGTAAAGAACAATTTATGTTTACCATCCTGGGTACCTATTCCTTCAGTTTTTGCCATATTTGGTGGATTTTACTGGATATTTGATCAACTTATTTGGAAATTGCCTCTGATAAATCAATGTTTGAGTACACCCAATCTTAATGGAACATGGACAATTTTAATGAAGTCGTCACGAGATAGTTATGCTACCGAATACGAGGGAGTGCTTACCATTACACAGAGTTGGAGTAAAATATACATTTTTATGGATGGGGAAAAGGCTATTGGTCAATCAATAATGGCTGGTATAGAAGTTCATACTTCTAAATCTTTCACGCTGAAGTGGGAGTACCTTTCTCAACGAAAACCTGAATTTGCAGAAAATGAGTATATGCATTATGGCATGACCAGGGTAATGAATCAGCCGAACGGTGCAATAACTGTTTTAAAAGGAGATTATTATGCTGATAGAAGCAGACATAGCTCAGGACCTGTAAGTATAATAAAAAAGGCTTAGTTTCATTACATATGTAAGAGGAGTTACTAAGCCGTGTGTGTTGATGCAAATATACAAATATTATGGACAAACCAAAGCCTCAAAATAGTAAAAAAAAGAAGGAGAAAAATAATAAGCTCTTACATCTAAGCCTGGGTTTATATGCTACTTTCTATCCTAAATATTATCTTTTGGAAACCACCTTAAAAAACCGGCTGTATTACTTAGTAAAACAAAGATTAGGGGAAAGTTGGTTCGATGACCAGCTTAATTCATCGAAAAATGATACTGTTTTTAAGCTAGAGGCCGATGTTATTTTACGACGGAAGCCCAAAGGATTTGTATTAAAAGATAAAGGGTTATTGGTTGAATCTGGATTGGGCATCTGGGTAGAGTTTTTTAATCGAAACCTTTACAAAGAATTGAAAGGAGTACCAATATTGATTTTCCCTAAACTACCCCCAGATATTAAACGAAAGGAGTTATACAAGCAATTAAGCAAGGTAAAAGAGCTTCGAAATCAATTATTTCATTATAGGATTCCCCCTGCGACTAAGTCTACCGATGTTAATATATTAATAGATGTAAATAATGATCTAATGAATTTACTTCAATGGTTGGATGTTCCCACAGGCTCTTTAGCATCTAAAGAGTTTGAAAAAAAAATAGAAGCGGTAAGAAAAGCATTAGATTGAGAATTAAAAAACCGCATCTCATGAGATGCGGCCGGTATAATTATGTATGTTGTTGTAACGGCTTGCTGCATGCGTGATTACTTATTTCCCTGCCTGTTATCATCATCCTCCTTGTCCGCTTTTACTTCTATGAGTTTAAGGACTTTGCCGGTATTGCCCTGCGGGCCCAGCATAGAAGATACGGTGAGGTATATTTCCCCTTTAGTGTCCTGCCCAAATCCTCTCAGGTAATAGCCTATATCGTCGGGATGGCTCTTCAACGAAACTTCCTGGTAAGTCCATGCACTACCGGCAGGCGTCGCAGCAAAAAGCTCTCCGTCCGTGGTAGTAAATGATTGAGAAAATGTGCCAAAGATGTATTTACCATTCCAGCCATTGATATCATGGCCACGGTAAACGTGTCCGCCAATAACAGTGGTAGCCTTGCCGCCGGCCGGATTTTGCCAGTTGTTAATTTCTATCACAGGATCGATCAATGGATTGCCCAGGTTGTCCACTAACGGACAGGAAGGTAACACCTCCAGACTGCTGGCTGCATTGAAGCAATGCCTGCCTTCTTTCACATTCCAGCCATAGTTGCCTCCTTTGGTCACTACATCGATCTCTTCCCACAATAACTGTCCCGCATCTCCCAGAATTAGCTGATGTGATCCGCCCATATCAAAGGAGAACCGGTAGGGATTACGAAAACCATAGGCATAAATTTCATCCCGGCCCGGCTTATTGACAAATGGGTTATCGGGAGGAATGCCATACGGCGTGCCGGTATTCACATCAATGCGTAATACATCGCCCAGTAAATTGGCTTCGATATCCTGGCCATTGCCGCCTTTATTGTCAGGATACCAGTCTTCCACATGGCCTACAGCCGTGTCATTGGAACTGCCTCCATCGCCAATGGAAATATACAGGTATCCATCAGGGCCAAAAGCCAGCGTTCCGCCATTGTGATTAAATTGCGGATCATCCCATTCCAATATGACTTTTTCAGAATTGAGATCTGCTATGTTTGGGGCGGCAGATGCTTTGAATTCAGCGATACGGCTGAGATTGTCCCATAAAGCATCCGGCGCCGGCCCGCCTGCACGTGGCGGAAGCTGGTAATAAATATAGAAACGCTGGTTCTTTTTGTAGTCCGGATGAAAAGCCAACCCCAATAATCCCCGTTCATCGAAACCGGGATTCAGGGTTACCAGCTTACTGCTTACATCCATAAAAGGAGTAGATAGTTTATGGCCGTCTTTGTCAATGATCCAGATCTTTCCAACCTGGTCAATGACAAATAAGCGTTTGCTGTCGTCCGGAACAGCCACTAATTGTATGGGGGACACAAAGTCGCTCGCTATTTCTTTTATATCCACTGCCCTTTGGTGGCCAGGTGGATCAAATTTCCTGCAACCTGGTAGTATGAGTAGCCATACGACTGCGCATAATGCTGCAAACCTCCTGGCGGAACAGCAGGCATCGTTAGTTGGTGTGTACTTCATAACAATGGTATTTTGATGATTAAACAATCCCCCCACAGCCAACACAGCAAGGCCGGTCAACTGTTGGGCATGCTTTCGCCTAACATTCTTCCGGTGCAGGGAAGCAGGGCGTGGTTTAGTGAGTAACGTTCATGACGGGTAAAATATAGCCTTGAATAAATGGGGAGGGGCCGTTCACAACAACATATGGATGGAAGCAACTAAGAATACGGTTAACGCAATGGAAAGGTTGTTGCAGGCGCTGGTTAAGGCGATTGACAGATTTGTGGGGCTATAAAATTTGTAGAAGCAAATACTCAGAAGGAAGTATATAGTGGCAAAGATTGAAAGAGCAAAAAGCCGGCCAACGCCAGTCTTATTGGTTAAGCATAAAAAAGCCGCACCCCTTACAAGATGCGGCTGTGTACATTATTCCCAATTAATGTTATTTTCTTTCTCGTTGCCTCAATGCCTTGCTGCCTCGTTGCCTTCTTACTGCGCTTTCTTCATCTTGTTCTTGAACACTTTCTCAAACTTCTCCAGTTTGGGACGGATAACATAGTAGCAATAAGGTGCGGAGCCATTGTTGTTATAATAATCCTGGTGGTAGTTCTCTGCCACATAGAAAGTAGAGGCAGGCGTGATCTCTGTTACAATGGGTTTGTCCCAGGCGCCGCTCTTGTCCAGTTCGGCTTTGTATTTCTCTGCCCTGGCCTTTTGCTCCGCATTGTGGTAAAAGATGGCGCTGCGGTATTGCGTGCCCACATCATTGCCCTGCCGGTTGAGGGTGGTAGGATCGTGGGTTTGCCAGAATACTTCCAGTAACTCATCGAAGCTGATCTTTTGGGGATCATACACAATTTCCACACACTCGGCATGCCCGGTAGTGCCTTCGCATACTTCTTTATAAGTTGGATTTTTAACATGTCCGCCACTGTAGCCGGAGGATACTTTCAATACGCCGTCCAGTTGCTGGAAAATAGCCTCTGTACACCAGAAACAACCGGTGCCAAAGGTAGCGGTGTCTGTTTGCAGGGCCGTTTCTCCCGTCGCGGGAGCGGTTAAGCTGTTTGTCATATATTTTGATGAATTTTCTCGTACTGCACAGGAGAGCAGGGTGACCATCGAAATGAATGTTGTTGTAAACATCAGTCTCATACTACTTCGTTTTGTTAAATCAGCCATGCTGCTATTGGATTTACACCAGTATAAACGCAATCCAACGCATTTAGGTTTGCAGCCTGGCCGACAGGAAGCTGCTTTTACCATTCAGTTAACAGTTAAGTACGGAAATTGGAAATCCCGGAAGACGGAAAGGTCGAAATTCCGGAAAACCGATGATGCAAAAAGTAGTAGAAAATGGTTATTAATCAGCGACTGGCGAAGCGCGGTAGCAACCCGAAACGCCAAACCACAAACCCGAAACTCTTCTTACCTTTGCACCTCATAAAAATAAGTGGATATCAGCGAATAAATAACTATGAAATTTTTTCCCGAGTCGGCATTGGTACAACTGGAATTCGAGAAGGTGAAGACTTTACTGGAAGAGCATTGTAAAACCCTGTATGCCAAAGAAAAAGCGCATGACCTGCGGATACATACCCGCAAAGACTATATTGACCTGGAACTGCAGCAGAGCCATGAATATAAACTGTTGGTACAGCATGGCCAGTATTTCCCCAACGACCATACCCTGAATTTGTCCAGGGAGCTGAAGCTGATTGGCATTCCCGGCGCTGTACTGTCGGGCGAACAGCTCATGCTGGTACGCAAACTGGCAGAAAGCCTGCAGAGCATTTTCCGGTGGTTCGACACCGAGCGGCGAACCGCTTATCCCGCCCTTTCGAAGGTAATTGCAGACACCTATTATGAAAAAGCCATTTTAGCACTGATTGATGAGGTGCTGGATGAGAATGGTAATGTGAAAGACAATGCCTCGGAAGAGCTGAGCCGCATCCGGCTAAGTCTCTATAAACGCCGCAATGAGTTGCGCCGCCTGTTCGACCGCATCGTGCAAAAACTGGTGAAGGCCGGCCATGCAGCCGATATTGAAGAAGCTTTTCTCAATGGCCGCCGGGTAGTGGCGGTGTATGCCGAGCAGAAAAGGCAGGTGAAAGGTATCCTGCATGGGGAAAGCGACACCCGGAAAACCGCTTTTATTGAGCCGGAAGAGACAATAGAACTGAATAATGATATTTTCTCCCTGGAAAATGAAGAAAGCCGGGAGGTATACCGTATCCTGCGGGAACTGACAGCCAAACTGTCCATTTATGCACCCCTGCTGAAGGCTTACCACGATATCCTGGGCGAATATGATTTCATCCGCGCCAAGGCCAAGCTGGCGGTGGATGTGAATGGCAATTTCCCCATCCTCAGTGATAAGGCGCATGTACACCTGGTACAGGCCTACCATCCTTTGCTGTACCTGTACAACAAGCGTTCCGGCAAACCCACGATGCCGGTGCAATTGACCCTCGATGAGAAGAACCGCATACTGGTGATTTCCGGTCCCAATGCCGGTGGTAAAACGGTTACCCTGAAAACGGTGGGACTGCTGCAACTGATGCTGCAAAGTGGTTTGCTGGTGCCGGTACATCCGACCTCGGAGTTTGGCATTTTTAAGCAGATCATGATCCATATCGGCGATACACAAAGCCTGGAATTTGAACTGAGTACCTATAGCTCGCACCTCAGGAATATGAAACACTTTATGGAGGTGGCCAATGGCAAGACCCTGTTCTTCATTGATGAGCTGGGTAGTGGTAGTGATCCCAACCTGGGCGGCGCTTTTGCGGAAGTGATCCTGGAAGAGATGGTGCGCAAGCATTCCATGGGCATTGTCACCACGCACTACCTCAACCTGAAGGTGATGGCCAATAAAACACCGGGCATTATCAATGGCGCCATGGCCTTTGATGAAAAGAACCTGTTGCCCATGTATAAGCTCATTATTGGCAAGCCGGGAAGCTCCTATACGTTTTCCATTGCGGAGCGCATCGGGCTGCCTCCTGCACTCATTGCCCGTGCGCGGCAACTGGTAGAGGAAGATCATTTCCGCCTGGATAAACTGCTGAACCGTACGGAACAGGACCTGCGCGAGATAGAAAAGAAAGAAAAGGAACTGCACAAACTGCTGAAGGAAAACGAGCGGATGAAGAAGGACATGGAAGCGCTGATTGACAAAGAGCGGCATTACCAGCAGGTGGAGTTGCTGAAGCACCAGAATAAGGTGACGGAAGAACGCATTGCCTACCTGCGGGATATGGAACGCAAGCTGAAGCAGATCATACTGGACTGGCGCAAAGCATCGAGCCAGGAGGATAAGCGCGACCTGATGAAGCAATTGCATGCCTTGCTGTTTGGCCAGAACCAGAAGCAGGTGAATGAGAAAGTAAAGAAGAAGATCGGCTCCAAATACGAAGAAGTGGGAGGTGAGGTTGTCATTGGCACTAAGGTACTCATGAAAAAGAACCACCAGGTGGGGGAGGTGAAAGAGATACGTGGCCGCAAGGCGGTGGTACAACTTGGCCTGATGCCTATTACCGTTGATATTGGCGACCTGACCGTAGTGACGGAAAAAGCGCCTGAACCACCTCAGTAAGCAGTTATGCGATACATACTTTTACTGGCCATATTCTTTTATACGATACCCTCCTCCGGGCAAACTTTTCTTATAAAAGAAGGTAAGTTGGCTGATACCATCACCGACCCCGATCTGGAGTACGGAAGCGCTTTGCCTTATTATTACAGCGTTGGCGGAAAATACCCTGCCGGTTCGGCTACCCTGTTAAAAGAAGTCCAGGCATTTACAGAAAAACAAAACAACAATTATTCCGGCAGCGGATATATCACCTTTCGCTTTATCATTGACACTACCGGGAATATGCTTCCCAGGGTGAAAGTGATAGCAACAGATGAACACTATAAAAGCCATCATTTTGAAAAGGCGCTTATCAATGAGCTGTTTGCTTATTTAAAAACACTTAATAAATGGCGGGTGGCGGGGATGGTGCCGGGGAAAACCTGGAAATACATTGCGTTCATAACGTTCAAAATGAAGAATGGGAAAGTTATTAATATCATTCCTTAGCTGTTTGTTCATTGTACTGAATAGCTGCGGACAATCGAACCTCCCCAGGCTGCCCTTGGATTGTGCCGACAGGCGCGTGCAGGACAGTCTTATTAAAAGATACATTACCAATGGGGCAGATAAGCTGCCCGGAATGTACAATGATCCTGCCTGGCAGTTGTATTGTGATAGTGTAATTGCCCTGTGTCCTGAAATCGCTGAAGTTTATCAGCGAAAAGCGGTACCCTTTATTAAAAACGGTGAGTACGAAAAGGCGTTTGTATTGTATGATATCACTGTTCAATTAAACCCTAAAAGATATACGGGGCATAGAGGTTTTTTGAAATGCCTGTTTACCAAGGATTATGAAGGCGCTATTATTGACCTTCAGAAAGCACAGGAGCTCGTACCCAATGGTTATGACATGGACCATACCTACAAGTTTTATGAAGGTTTGTGTAACCTGGAACTGGGTAATTATTCCGCAGCCGAACAAAATTTTAAGCAGGATATTTCCATTCAGGCCAATGATCACCCCGCAGACCCTCCGCATTTTAATACCTTATTGTTTATGGGTATCCTGTATTATGAAATGGGGAAAGATGTCCTGGCAAAAGAGTGCCTGTTGAAATGCCTGAATGCCTATAAGCAACATCCGGAAGGCAATTATTATCTCGCTTTGGTGTTCCAGCGGGAAGGAAATACGGCTATGAAAAGGAAATACCTTGAAATAGCGAAAAAGTCGTACAGCAACGGATACAGAATGAATGAGGATCAACTGTATTATGTGAATTATCCTCACGGGATAAAGCTGTATGAAATAGAGGAGGCGCTGAGCGGCCTATGAGACAACCTTTGGGGGATTCATTGCGTAAAGATGATTGAATGAAGGCGGTGGGGTAAATGCAGGCTTGCTGGTCTTCCGGTTAAAGTAGTCAAATAGAAAGGGATTGTATTCAAACAGTTGCAATATTCTTGTAATGACCGTGCGATTAATAATGGACAACAGTGTGTTTTATCTTAAAAAAATGTATAATTTTATAGTAGCTCTTCCTATCCTTCATCCTCCCTTAAACTCATAATAATTCAATTCTTATGAGGGACCGTAAATAATCACCTCAAAATTTACGGTATGAGACAGTATTACATGAAAACCCGCGTGGTATGCACTGCCATGCTACTGATGGTATCAATTATTGCCCATGCTGCCATCCATCCGTTTCTCGCTACTTATTCAGGCAGCCAGGAAAATCCTCCCAATCCATCACCAGCTATCGGCACCATTGCCGGCGTTTATAATGATGCGACCAATACCCTTCATTATACGATCGCTTTTGGTGGGCTATTGGCTGGCACCACCGCAGCACACTTTCATGCACCGGCGGCGCCCGGTGTCAATGCACCGGTGGTCATTGCACATGCCGGATTCCCGGTGGGCGTTACTGCAGGGACCTATGCCGCTACGGAAGTGCTCACTGATGAACAGGAGACACAGTTAATGGCCGGTCTGTGGTATTCCAATATACACACCACGTTGTTACCCGGTGGTGAGATCAGGGCCCAGATCGTGCTGGGTATACCCAATACCCTGCATTTCTTTATTGACGAGTACAGCGGTTCACAGGAAGTACCACCTAATAATTCTCCGGGCAGAGGGCTTATTTTCGGGGTGTACGATGCTGCCGGTAACAGGATCTATTATGGTATTGTTTTCGGCGGGTTGATGACCAATACGACAGCAGCGCATTTCCATGCTCCCGGCGCGCCCGGTGTCAGCGCTCCTGTTATTATTGCACATGCCGGTTTCCCGGTGGGGGTACAGGCCGGCTGGTATGCCAATACCCATCTGCTCACCGATGAACAGGAAACTCAATTGTTGGATGGCCTGTGGTATTCCAATATTCATACTACCGGTTTGCCGGGCGGTGAGATCAGGGCGCAGATCATGCCGAAAGAACAGGCCGACAGTTCGTGTACAACCATTGCCAACCTGCATACAGATCCCTGCCTGTTGTGGCCGCCTAATCATAAGATGAGGGATGTAAAAGTGCATTATACAGCCGGAGACAATTGTCCGGACTTTGGAGGCTGTGAATTGTCTGTCACCAGCAATGAAGCGGTCAATGGCAGTGGTGATGGCAATACTTCTCCCGACTGGGAGGTTATTGATGACCACCATGTCAGGCTAAGGGCTGAACGGTCGGGTAATGGCAATGGCAGGGTATATACCATCAAAGTAACCTGCAGGGACCCGCTGGGCGATACTTTCAGCCGTAGTACCACCGTGATCGTACCGCATGACAGGAGGGACGGCAATGGAGTTGATTGTCCGCAAGGACGGCGTGAAAGTGGCCTGTCGGCGATCATCTCTAACAATCCCGGCAGAGGCAACTTTATGTTAAACATTCAAACCGATAATCGTACAGACCGGATACAGATCACCATCTCCAGCATGTCCGGCCGCATCGTGTCCAACATCAGCAATATCATTGGCAGCCAGGTAGTGCGCATTGGTGATAACCTGGATGCAGGTGTCTATTTTGTAAAGATCATCCAGGGTGATCAAACTATACAGTTGAAGCTGATCAAAGTAAACTAAGCAAACCGTTGTCATGCATTATAAAAAAAGGGCAGTACCAGTGGTGCTGCCTTTTTTGTCGCTACCAAAAAGCCCCGCAGAGCAGGGCTTCTGGTTCTCCAGGGGGTAATTGGAGAGCAAATGGTTTATCGTGCCGAATGCAGGTAATCTTTCAATTGCGTAATTGTCTCTTCGTGGGAGAGGATGGTTTCTTTTACCACATCATTGATGGAAATGATGCCCATGATCTGTTCTGCTTCAAATACCGGCAGGTAACGGATATTCTTATCCGACATGAGTTGCATACAATAGTCAATGGAATCGGCCGGCGTTATCCGGGGAATATCGGACGACATGATTTCTGAAACCGGTGTATCGGTAGAGCTTTTACCCTTCAGGATGATCTTACGGGAATAATCACGCTCAGTCATAATGCCCAGGTACTGGCCATTGTCCATGACCATCACAGAACCTATGTTCTGATCGGCCATGATCCTTAATGCATCCAATACAGAGGTGCCGGGTGTTACAGTGGTGATGTTACTGCCTTTGCGAAGTAATATATCCGCTACTTTTTTGTTCATACAGCTTGATGTTTTGGTGAGCAATCAGTGAATCGTAATATACAACATTCAATGCACATAAAAAAAGCGGGCCACCTTTTTAAGATGACCCGCCGGAGGTACGGTAAACCGACTGAAAAAGTCCCGGAGATAAGCCTGTTTATTGAATGGAAGCCAGGAAAGCATCTACTTCAGCTTGTGTGGCCTTGTGGATCGGCGCATCAATGTGCATATTGGCGCTGATGGTAATGCTTTGAGTGCCAAACTGTATGAATCCATCACTGTCCTTACCGATCAATACCAGGTGTGCCTGTGACCCAATGGGCAGGGAGTTCTGGTAAGATTCAAACTTCTGAATGCTGTAGTTGAACGGGAAGGTGATCACGGTGCTGATGTTTTTGAAAACCAGTATCACCTGCAGGTCTGTTACCTGGTTATTATCCTGGAAAGCAGGCAATACGGTAACGGTTGTTTTGGGGTTGGGATCGCTGTAGAGGCGGTCGCAGTTTACCCAGGTAAAGCCAGGCAGGGTGAAAGTATAGCTGTTGGGGCCATTACCGAAAGGATAATAAGGAGCAGGTACCCAGGTAGTAGGATTTTGTGGTTGCTGGCCACCGCCGCCACCTGCACCGCCTTGTCCCTGGTCGCGTTTTTCCTGTACGAACAATCCCATATCCCTGTTATTCATCACCTTGGGTACTTCCACCTGGATGCCGGTATCGCCCAGGTTGGGGTTTACCCGCAGGTTTTTACCATCCTGAAGAGCCTTGATCTCCATTTCGCCGCCGGATTCCAGCAACTGGCCATTGGATTCGGTCATAACGCCTGACAGTAATACGTCTTTCTTGCTGAGTACTTCCTTCAGGGTAACGGTTACATTACCGCTTACGATATTGCCGCCGCCATCTACGAATGCATTGGCCGGAAATTTAACCTTGGTGCCTTTTTCACCGATAACAGCAAACCCTGTAGCAGCATTGCCGGTAAAGCTTTGCGTGGGTATTTTATGCGAGGTCCAGAAATCATCGGCCTTTGCATAGGCCGGAGCATCATTGTTTTTCTTACAGGAAACCAGTGTTGCAATGGAAGCAGCTATAACAGTGGCTGCGAATAATGAACGTTTCATAACAGTATATTTTTAGTGATAGTGCCTACTCTTTGATTGGGCTTTTCGGCATCCGCCCCTTGCGTGTTCACAGGTATATCAGCGGGTCGTAATTTTTGTTACCCCCCTGGGTTGAAAATTTTTTGGCTATTTTTACCGGCAGGGGCGTAAAGCGGCGTTTGTGCTATGGCTATCATTCACTTATAAAACTTTTTACCATAACCACCATTATTCATACCGACCAGCGATATATACAGGCCCTGCTGGAAAATGATACCCTCGCAGTGCGGGAGATCTATAGCAGGTATGCCGGGAAAGTGCGGCAATATATATTGGCCAACAGCGGCAGTGAGGATGATGCCGCCGATATCTTCCAGGAGTCTTTAATAGATATTTATAACCAGGCAAAAAATAAGGGCTTACAGCTTACCTGTCCCTTTGAGCCTTTCCTTATTATAGTATGTAAAAGGAAGTGGCTTAATGAGCTGAAAAAAAGAGGGCGGCAGCCGGTAACAAAAGATATAGACGATGTATCTATAGGGGAGGATGTATTTGCCATGGCCGAGCAATTAAAGCAAAGCCAGGATAAAATGCAGCTTTTTCTGCAATGCTTTGAGCGCCTGGGCGCCACCTGTAAAGAGATCATTAAAAAATGCATGGGTGGTGAAGACCAGGAAAAGATCGCTGAGCAGTTGAAGGTAACCTATGGTTACCTGCGCAAGAAGAAAAGCGAATGCATGGCATCCCTTGTACAAATGATCCGTCAGCATCAGGATTTATAACCTAAGAAGCTACAGTTATGAAATATACTTATGAAGATATGGCGCGCTATGCGGATGGCCTGATGGAGGCTGAGGAGCAGCAGGCTTTCGAGGCGGCGCTGGCTACCGACGCTGAGCTGCAGCAGCAACTCGCTTTGTACAGGGAGGTGGATAGCTCCTTGCAACAGCAGTTTGGCAAGGATGAGCAGCGGGAGCAATTGCAGGGTACCCTGCAACAAATGCGGCAGGAGTTTTTCGGTACGAAGACAGCCATTGAACAACCGCCTGTGCAGCAGCCGGCGCAACAGACAGCCAAAGTAATGCCGTTTAAACGCTACCTGACCGTTGCAGTAGCGGCGGCGGCAGTGCTGATCATCGGGGTATTTGTGTGGAATCCTTTTGCTCCTGATCTCTATGCAAAATATGCTGCTACCCAAATGGTGGCGCAGGTGGAGCGGGGGAGTCATGTTGATTCCGTATTACAAAATGCTACCCTTGCTTTTAATAACAAGGAATTTACGGAGGCCGCCGTATTACTGGCGGAAGTGGTACAAACGCAGCCCGATAACAGTTACGCGCTCTTCTATTTTGGTGTGGCATTGATGCAAAGCAACCAGGTGCCACGGGCCAGGGCTGTTTTTGAGCAACTGGTGAAAGGTGAATCAGCCTTCAAATATGAAGCTACTTTCTATGAAGCCCTTAGCTACCTGAAAGAAGGCAATAAGGATGCTGCCAAAGACTGGCTGGAAAAGATCCCTGCCGATGCACCTAATTATGTGAAGGCGCAGGAGTTGCTGAAGAAGCTGTAGCAAGACTATACACCTATCAGATCAAATGCGTAATTATAATTGATCAGTTTTTTACCATCTATGTTTTCTTTCCAGGCGGGCTCCTGGTGACTGATATCTACCAATTGGCTTGTCTTCAGGCTTTTTAATTTTGCCTGTACAATTTGCATGCTCTTTATTTCCTCCTCACTGAATAGATCTTCCCGAAATACCAGGTCTGTAGCCGGTTCAATGATCACCATTTCTTTATCGCCATCCCAAATCTCATATTTCAGAGTGATCACACGTTGTTCCTCAGCCATCTTAAATAAATAATCAAACTGACCGGGAACAGGGCCCCATTGTATAGCGCGGTATTGTAATCCGCTGATGCCGGTACCTGTTTTCTTAAAATGATAAAAATCTGCATAAAACAATAGCTTGTTAATCGCAGTCTTTAAAGGCTTCAGGTTATCAGCAAAATAACGCACCATATGATAAGCCTTTTCAGGGCTTGTTTTTCTGTACCCGTTAAACTCACAGGGCATATGTACGCCCAGCATTTTTTCCTGCATTATTTTCCAGGAGGTCTTCTCTTGTTTTAATTCAGCGATGCGTTTTAACAGCTTCTCTTTTTGCCTGTCTTTTACGGCATCGCTTAATTCTACCAGACGCAAAAATTCATCCGGATTGGCGGCCATTTGTATCAGTCGCGCATTGGTTTCGCTGGGGATATCCCCTGTTTCATATAACCTGTACTGGTTTACACCAAAGCCCAATATCTCTGACATCGTGGTGGCGGGCAGGTCATACTGGCTACGGGTATTTTTGATCTCTTCCGTAAAGGGCAATTTATGCTTGGCGCGGTAGGCATTATATACCTGCCCAAGATTAAGGTTACCCAATTCCTCATCTTCAAATTCTTCGCCGGAATCGGTACACCGGTAAGAATGATAAACCACTTCAAATTGCTCTTTGCGGAATTCCA
Organism: Paraflavitalea devenefica; assembly: GCF_011759375.1. NCBI lineage: Bacteria > Pseudomonadati > Bacteroidota > Chitinophagia > Chitinophagales > Chitinophagaceae > Paraflavitalea > Paraflavitalea devenefica. The sequence goes on from NZ_JAARML010000002.1 coordinate 1,945,337, forward strand.
ATGTTGTTTTCCCCCTTACCAATTCCATCGGCTTTCCTGTAATAGGACTTTTCATACAATTATTATTTAAAGGGATAATGCATTTTATGTTCTGCGAAATGAAACGATATACATATAGTCTTTGATTCCGGATGTCCCAATTGTATCTTGATATAAACCTCCCGTCCCTTGATTACCTTACCGAATATCCACATAGCCGAAATATGATAAAGTGTATCCTGAACAGGACCTTCCGAATAGTCTTTTAATTCCAGGTCTTTCAGGACCTGGCGCACATGTGTATAGTTGTATTCAAGGGCCAGTAACGTTTTGGTATTCTTATCATTGGTGCGGTCAGTCCTGATAATAAGACCCCAAAAGTCCATTTTGAATTTGAAGTCCTGCAGGAATTGGATTACCTGGTTTTTCAAAGGCATACAGCGATTGATTTCCCTACAAATGTACTAAAAAGTTTAGTATATACAAATTTAAATACCAATTTTAAACTTTATCGTTTAATTCTGATAAATAGGTGGCCTGCATTGCCCGGGAAGTTCCTATTCCAGCTCTTTGAGTATTAAATCCGTCATGTCAAATCGTGGGAAATCTCCTGCATTGCTCAATAGGATGATCAGGATTTGATCGTCGGGTTGCCGCACAAACATGGAGTAATAACCAAAGTCGGTGCCCGGATGGTAAATGATGGTATGTTGTTGTGACTTCCTGAACATCTTTTTATCAATCATCCAGCCATAGCCATAACCGGCATCCCAATCGGTGTAGTCGGCGCGTGGCGTAAAGGAGGCGGCCAGCAGGCTATCGGGCAATACCGTGCCTTTATACATGGCCTCATCCCATTTCAGCAGGTCCTGCACCGTGGAGGCAATGCCACCGGCGCCAGCCATATTCTTAATAGGATATGCCGGCTCTTTTTGTCCCATCCAATAACCGGTTGAGTTCAATACAGGCAGGCCGAACCCGGAATGGTCCATGCCCAGCGGTTTAAAAATGCGTTCCTGCAATACCTGTCCATACGATTGTCCGGTAACCTTTTCAATGATGGCTGCCAATAGCAGGTAGCCGGAATTGGTGTAGCTGAACCGCGTGCCTGCTGTAAATTCGGGTTGGTCGCTGCAGAAAGCAGTCACCATCTCGGGTAGTTCATACGGCTGGCTCATCAGCTTTGCGGTATAGTCGTCGTTTTTGGTATAGCTGGGAATGCCTGACGTATGGGTTAAGAGTTGTTCTATAGTCACGGCGCCATGTACATGGGAAGGAAAAAAACGGCCAATGGAGTCCTGCAGCCGGAGTTTATTTTCACGCACCAGTTGCAGGACCAGTTGTGCGGTGAATGATTTGGAAAGCGAGCCGATCCTGTATTGGGTAGTGTCTGCGGCTGTTGCTGCTTTTTCTTTATCAGCCATGCCATAGCCTTTTACAAGGATGATTTTGCCTTTGTATTGAATAAGCGCCGATCCGTTGAAGGCGCCCATGTTATGGTAGTAACTGCAAATGGAATCAATGCGGGTGGTTACCTCTCCCCGTATCTTTCTCAGTTTTGATTCCATCTTTTCTTTCAGGCTGAAGGCGCTATTGCGGGCCTCGATCTCCCTGGCAATAGCTTCCGAATTATAATCGGCCAGCAGGATATTGTAGTCCTTCCAGAATTCAGCATTGTTGTCAGCTTGCTGCAACTCAATGAACTTATTGTTGCCCAGCGCTTCCTTACTTACAAAGGCATTGCCGGGCAGGGTATCAATCTCCGTTATAATATAATCTACCCTGATATCCGCCGGAAAATCATAGAAGCCCCGCTTGCTTTTAAAGTTCAGTATATTGTCATTCTTCACAGACGATAAGATCCACTTGCCGCCATAGGGCCGGTAAGTAATGTCCCAGGCCTCTTTGCGTATGTCAATATTCATTCCCAGTATCTTCAGTAAGGCCCGGGTGCCTGCGTCGCCATACTTACACCAGGCCATGCCACGCGGACTTCTTTCCATTTGTATAGACACAAAGGCGAAACTTTCCGCATCCAGTAAAAGCTGCCCTTTAAACAGGGATTCTTTGATGCCTTCTTTTTGATCAAATAGTATCTTGTACACTTCCCGGCCATGATAGTTAATTACGCCCCGCATGGTAAACTGGTGCTTTTTAATGCCTTCTTTACTGAGCAGTTCGGAAGAGGCGATCTCCTTTACCTGGTCAAATTCATACAGGTTTTTAGGTTTCAGTCCGAGGTCAATGCCGTGGGATGCTTTTTCATCCTGTACCGATCTCATTTTCTGCAATTGGAACTGACTGGTTTTGGAGGCGGTATAACCGAAATTGTAAATGTCAAATACGGCTTCGGACAGCATAATATGTGCTGCTCCCTTTTTGGTATCTATCCTGTAAAAGCCGCGTGTAACATGCGGGTTGGTGAAATAGTTATCCGGAATACGTTTACGGGCATTTTCCAGCAGTTCCAGCGGATGGAGGGGTTTCACCACCACTTCCTGCAGCGCTGCGGGGAGAGGCTTTAATTGTATAACGGTTGCTTTTTGTGCGGCAAGGCCGGCTACCGCCAGGCGTTGCGTAGAAAAGCCGAGATAGGAGATTTCCAGTGTATCATGGAGGGAGGCCGCATTTCCTTTTAACAGGAATTGACCGGATTGATTGGTGAGGGTGCCGGTACCTTTGATAACAAGCCGTACTGAAGCAGATGGGAGAGGCGCATGGCGCGGATCTCTTACTTCGCCGGCAATCACCCAATGGTCGTTCTGGGCATTAATCGCATGACAGACAGTAAATAGTACAGCAAGTAAAAATGTGACCCTCACTATTTATTTTTTGCTAAAAGTAGTGGGCAGGATGTTAACTATATTGTAAAGTGCGGTTAACCGGGAGAGGTGTAAAGAATTGGCTTTCCGGGAGCATAAAGCAATCGTGTCAGATACCCGAATCCGGTCATTTTTCGTTGCCGCCCCAGTGTATGGTAGTCTTTATATCTCCTCCGGAATAGCAGTTATAATAAATTAGTCATGAATTGTTATTAGTCCGGAGTTTATGCAGTAATTTTATTTAGCTATATCTTATAGTATACAAAGAACGGCCTCCTTACCTTTTTTACTTCATTTAATTTGGTACCGTAAACCAACTCCTTTTTGGCGTAACACCACACAGCTCCCCACCAACCCACAGGTTAATGTTACTGGCAGTAGTATGTCTGCCCAAGATATCTATGCGCCCAAACAGTCAGGCGTGGGGTATCCGGCATGCAGTATTTGCAGGAAATCACTTTTACTCTACAAAATCCTTCTTATGGTAGCAATGAAATTCAACGTCACTATGTTTTTTTTAATGGTATTTATGGCAGGGGCTGCGCAGGTGCCCTTTACGTCAGGTAATATTGTAGTATACCGCGTGGGCACGGCGGGCTCAGCATTAACCAGTGCTGCAACGCCGGTATTTTTAGATGAATATACACCGGCCGGCGTACTGGTCCAGTCGGTTGCCATGCCGGTAGCCGTGAGTGGCTCCAACCAGGTGTTAACCGGAGCCGGTACTGCCGGCACGGAAGGGATTATGACCTTATCGGCTGATGGCCAGTACCTGGTGGTTCCCGGTTATAATGCCGCCGTGGGAACAGCCACCCTAACCGCTACAACGAGTGCAGCCGTTCCAAGGACCATCGGATTGGTTAAGTATGACGCCACCATCAATACCACTACCGCGCTCACCGATCTTTCTTCTGCAGGTTCTGTAAGGTCTGCGGTATCAGACGATGGTACTGGCGTGTGGGCTTGCGGAAATGGAACGGCTGGTGGTACCGGGGGCGTACGGTATGCTCCATTGGGCGCTACTACCTCTACCCGGTTGAGTACCGGTGGCCCGGGAGCGCTTCGCGCTCTTAACATTACAAGTGGTCAATTATATGTAGCCGGCAATACCAGCACTCCAAAATTGGGAGTGATAGGTACCGGCATGCCAACCACAAGCGGGCAAACGGTCTCCGGTCTGCCCGGTTTTCCCACAGGCGGAACCCCGGGACAGTTTATTTTTGCAGACCTGGATGCGGGCGTAGCCGGACCAGATGTACTTTACGTAGCGGATGACAACGCTGGCATTCAAAAATATTCTCATGTTGGTGGAAGCTGGACTTTAAATGGAACTGTTGGTACCGGTACTGATGATTATAGGGGCATGGCTATCAAGGTTTCCGGAACTACCGTTACCTTATACACCATGAGAATAGGTCTCAACAGTGCTGCCAACGGCGGTGGCGAGTTCGTTACACTTACCGATGCCAGCGGGTTCAATGGCGCTTTTGCAGGAACGCCTACTGTATTGGCTACCGCTGTCACCAACAATACCTCTTTCAGAGGGGTAGCCCTGGCGCCACAGGCGTTGGCCGTTACGCCTGTTAAATTGATGACCTTCACAGCCCGCGCCATCAACAAAGATGTACGGATGGCCTGGTCCACAGCATCCGCCATCAACTTCAGCCATTTCGAAGTGGAACGGTCTGCGAATGGGAGCACATTTACCGTTGCCGGCAGGGTTAATGTCCGGTCCACCAATAATAATACTGTTGACTATACCTTTACGGATGCAGGCAGTATGAATACCAACATGTCAAACGGCATACTCCACTATCGTTTAAAAATGGTAGATATAGACGGCAGGTTTGAATACTCAAAGATCATTGCTGTATTCATGAACGAAAAAAAGACCGGCTTGATCAATGCTTACCCGGCCCCCTTCACTAATAAAGTATGGGTGAAAGTAGGATTAATAAGCGCGGGCCATGTACACTTATCGGTTACTGATCTTGGGGGAAGGGTCATAAAGTCAATGCAGCTATTGCTGCCGGCAGGAGAAAATACGGTTTCAGTGGATGAACTGGGTAGTTTGCCCAAAGGAACCTACCTGCTGCGGGTAACTATTGATGATAAAATAACTTCGATGAAACTCATGAAATAACCCTTTCACAGGATGGCATATAAAAAGGGTTATCCCGCTTATATAGGATAACCCTTTATTTGTTGACCTGTTTTATACCCTTTTAATTCTTCAACTCAACTCCGGTATTGAGGATCTCTATAGAGAGGTCTTCAAACTGCAGCAGAGCATTATCAATGAGGTTCTTAATATAAGTGTTCTCGTCATCTACCATGGGTAATCCAGGGAATGCTCCTCCAGGTCCATAAATTTCACTGGGGTCAACACAAATAGCACATAAGTTTGTCGCACCCGGACAGGAAGGGGGCGGGCTTACTGTTAATGTGAAATTTACCGGGTCATGTTCATTGCCTGGCGCTGCGGTGTAATCGTACCATACACAAGTTAAGAGTGCCTTGCTCTTTGCTTCGGCAGTGCGAAAAGCGAAGGAGGTGCCAATGGCCAGCAATAGCACAATGGCTGAGATACCGATTTTGAAATGCTTCATAACTTGAAGATTATTGATTAAAAAATGGCCTGCGTGTTTACAGGAGCAGGCTTTCCCTGTTTGTAACATTTTTATAACTCCGTTAATGATCTTCAGGATTGGTTATAGTACTACGGGTTTGCCGGACCGTGTTGTTGCTTGTGTGTAATGTAAAGGGCCCGTATCGTTATGAGCAGGAAAAAGGCATTCAGGAACAGGTGTTGTTTCCAGGATAGCTGGGTAATTACCCCGCCGCAGGAACAAGGCAGCATGCTTCCGTATTTGACCAGGATATAAATAATGTAGCCGGTAAACAAGGTCAGTAAAAGCAGGGAAGCATAATAGCCGGCTGTTTTTGTTTTGTCAAAAAGCAATAATAAACAGATCAGTATTTCGGCTACAGGAATGATATAAGCCAGTTCAGTTACATAAGGGCGCAATACAGGTGATTTGAACATGGCATCCCGGAAAGCCGTTACATCAATGAGCTTCACTTCTTCCCAGGTGAAAGGAGGCGTGTAGGTGATAGGGTTCAATTTACTAAAGGCGGTATAAGCAAACAGGAAGATAAGAAGGTGCCTGACTTTTATGTACTTGCTTACCTGGTTACAGATAGCAGTGAAAAAAACACTTGCATACATTTTGGCAGCGGCTTTCGGCCGGATTGTGTTTTCCATAAAATGAGCGGATAATGAAGTGGGAGAATCTGTCTTACCAAAGGTAACACCGGATTGTAATCAAACGCATCAATTTTTCACTGCTTTCACTTAATTTATGTGGTTTTCTCAAAAGAGCCTATAGACTAACTCTTATTGTGACCTGTTCTCAACGCATTTCCATTTTTTGTGGCGTGCTTTGCGTAAGAAACTAATCATAGAAAGTATTATTCCTTCACCTGTTGAAACGCATCGCCCAAATAATCAGTAATATCAGAAGCAATGAGGGATTCCTGGGAAGAGTAGGAGACAGCGAGATCGCCGGCCAGGCCATGCAGGTATACACCAGCTATGGCTGCCTGTGCAGCAGTATAGCCCTGTGCAGCCAAACCAGTAATGATGCCTGTTAGTACATCGCCACTGCCACCGGTAGCCATACCGGGATTGCCGGTGCTGTTGAAATAAGCCAGTCCTTCCGGCGTGGCTACGAGGGTATAACGGTCTTTTAATACAATCACGATCTTAAAGGCGGCGGCTTTTTTCAGCGCCAGTTGTATGCGTTCAAAATCATTGGCCGCTTTGCCAAATAAGCGCTCAAACTCTTTGGGGTGGGGCGTGAGGATGGTATCCGGAGGCAACTGCTCCAGTAATTGCTGGTGCTGTGCGAGTACATTTAAGGCATCGGCATCCAATACCAGTGCATGCCTGCATTGCTGAAAGATACTTTCCAGTAATGGCTTGTGTGTAGCATGCTGACCCAAACCCGGACCAACGCCTATCACATCATACTTGTCCATCTCCACTGCCAGCTCCACATATTCCTTACCGGCTGTATAAGTCATGGCTTCGGGTACAGCTATCTGCATGATCGTATAACCAACGGCGGGAATGTGCATCGTGAGTTTACCTGCGCCGCTGCGCAGGCAGGCTTTGGCGCTAAGTGTAGCGGCGCCCATCATGCCCTGGCTGCCTGCTACCATCGCTGCATGGCCATAACTGCCTTTATGGGAAAATGGCTTGCGTGGTTGGAGGATGGACTGTACCAGTGATTTGTCTATCCAGTGGTGGGCAGGGGGATGTTTTTCCGGGAAAGCGGGATGCAGGCCGATATCCAGTATATGCAGCACACCAATGAAAGGAGCATTCTCTGCTACCAGGAAAGCGGGCTTATAACATTGAAAGCTCAGGGTATGGGTAGCAGTGATCACCGTATTGCCGGCCGAAGAGCTGTCTACCATCAGTCCCGAAGGGATATCAATGGCAATCACTTCCCCGCCGCTTTGGTTGATATGCTTCACCACGGAGGCGGTTAATCCTTCCAGCGGCCTGTTGAGCCCCGAACCCAGCAGGGCGTCTATCACAATATCGCCGGCCGTGAGTACCGGGATGCCTTCTTCAGAAGAAATGAATTTAATCGTGGCATTGGAGTCATGCAGGCGGGCCAGGTTGGTCTGGAAATCATCGGTGCCTTTGTGGCCAAATTCAAGGATATAAACAGTAACGGTATGATCGCTTGCTGCCAGTAACCGGGCAATGGCCAGTCCATCGCCCCCATTATTACCCTTGCCGCAAAAAATAACAAAGCCGGCTTCGGTATTCCGGTATTTCAGCAACCATTGATAGCAGGCCAGTGAGGCCCGCTCCATAAGATCAATAGAGGCGATAGGCTCGTGCAGGATGGTATATTCATCCCAGGCGCGTATATCGGTAGCGGAGAAAATGTACATGGCTAAATAATGAGTAGGCTAATATACGCCACTCATTACTTCTTTCCGGACTTGCTGGTAGTTTTAGTGGTCCTGGCGGCCTTACCGGCATACGAAGTGGTGGTGCTTCTCTTTTTGTAGGATTTTGTTTTGGCCTTGGCTATCATTTGCTTTTTGGACGATTTCTTGCGAACAGTACGCGCTACCCGGTTATCGGCATAGCCGTCACCGTCTGTACGCTGCATATAATCGCCAAAATAGTCGGCCATTTCCTTGACTGTATAAATGCTCTTAGCGTCGTTATTACACAGGGCGATGATGGTTACATCCTCATCCAGCAGGCGGTAAAAGGCGGTACGGTTGCCATGCCACCAGCCATTGTGGTATACGAGCTTCTTGCCGTTCTTCAGTACATACATGCGCCAGCCAAGACCATAATTATGGGTGCCGGGCTTTTCAAAGCTGTAAGGACTATAAGCGGCATCAAGGGTTGATTGTTTGAACAAGCCATTGTGCAGCGCCTGGTCCCATTTCAGCAGGTCACGCACGGTGCTGTAAATATTCTTATCGCCATATACCATGTCTAAATAGTCAAAGGCATAAGGGCGGCCTGAATAATAAAAGGAGGGGAGGCTGCGGGCTGAATCGGCCCGGGTGAACACATACGAGTCACGCATGCCCAGGGAATCAAAGAAAGTATGCTTGAGGTAATCGCCATAGAACTGGCCGCTCACCTTTTCAATGATCAGGGCCAGCAGGGCATAATTGGTATTGGAATAGCTGAAGCCGCGGTCGGGGCGGCCAACGGGGATCTTCTTGCGGTTGGTGATCAGGAAGTCCAGCACATCCTGGTTATTCATGATCTTGCGCCTGTTCCAGCCCAGGCTGCCCATATAATGGTCATACTTGGGAATACCACTGCGGTGGTTCAGCAACATTTTTACCGTAACACCTGCGCAGGGGAAGTTGGGGAGGTAATGGCTCACGGGATCGTCAATATTCAGCTTGCCCTGTTCCCACAGTTTGAGCACGGCCATGCCGGTAAAGGTCTTGGACACCGAAGCCAGGTGAAAGGGGGTATTAGCGGTAATGGAATCTTCCGGGCGGCGGGGGTTGGAAAACCCGGCATATTTCTCATACAGGACCTGTCCCTTGCGGGCAACCAGGATACTGCCATTCAGGTGGTCACCAAAGGTGGTATCCACAAAACCCCTTACGAGCGATATATAGTAGTCGGCTGAATCTGGGTTGTTGGCAGACGCATTGGCAGCAGACAGGGTAGTCTGCGCATTTGTTTGCGCTAATAATGCTGGCTGTTTATCACTGAGTTGTGCACAGCCAATAGCAAGGAGGCTTACTGGAATGAACCTTAACATGGTTTTCAAAAGGAACTGTTTTTTTCCGGGTTAGTGATCAACAAAAATATCAATTAATCACGGAATTTACGGCATCAGGCCTGTAATTTCACAGATTATTTGCATCATAAAGTACTGATAAATACTTATTTCTATAAGTCGCTGCTACCTTTTTTGACATCCATCAACCCCGATCCGGTTTTTCCATGTCAATTTTATGCGACATCTTTGCACCCCGATCCCGGATTATAAGATTAAAAGCAGATTTCATGGATTAGTAGATATTATTCAATGTTATAGGCGAATTGATAGATATTATTCACTCCATCTGCCTTTACTGAACTTCCATCCGTGCAATCTGTAATTATCTGTATAGTCCGCATAATCAGTCTAATCTGTTATAATCGGTGCAATCTGTGATTATTTAACGCAAAAGATGAGCCATCATTATGAGCGAGAAAAAAAATACAAGTTATCCGAAAGAGAAAGTGAACATCCTGTTCCTGGAGAACATCAGCGACGCAGCCGTAAAGAATTTTAAAGAGGCGGGTTATGCCTCCGTGCGCAAACTGGGCGGCGCCCTTACCGAGGACGACCTGGTCCGAGAAGTGAAAGATGTACACCTCCTGGGTATCCGTTCCAAAACCCAGATTACCCCCCGGGTGCTGGAGGCGGCTAAAAAGCTGCAGGCCATCGGCTGTTTCTGTATCGGGGTAAACCAGGTAGACCTTAAAAGCGCCACCGAACATGGCGTGGTGGTATTCAATGCTCCTTATTCCAATACACGTTCGGTGGCTGAGCTGGTGATCGGGTTGTCCATCATGCTCATCCGTCGTATTCCCGATAAAAATATGGCTGCCCATAAAGGTATCTGGATGAAAGAAGCCAAGGGCAGCTATGAGCTGCGCGGCAAAACCCTCGGTATCATCGGCTACGGTAATATCGGCTCACAGGTGAGCGTGCTGGCCGAAGCCCTGGGTATGAAAGTGATCTTTTATGATGCGGTGACCAAGCTGCCGCTGGGCAATGCGGTGGCCAAAAAAACGCTGAAAGAGGTGGTGAGCCAGGCAGATATCATCACTTTACATGTTCCTGATACGCCTGTTACCAGGAACCTGATCAATAAGAATGCCTTAAAGAACTTTAAAAAAGGCTCTATCTTAATTAACTATGCCCGCGGTGAAGTGGTAGACCTGGAAGGGCTGCGCAAATGCATCCTGGACGGGCAGATAGCAGGTGCCGCCATAGACGTTTTCCCCTGGGAGCCGGAGAAGAATGGCGACCGCTTTGAAACGCCTTTGCAGGAGTTGCCCAATGTGATCCTCACCCCGCATATCGGCGGCTCTACGGAAGAGGCGCAGGAAAATATCGGGGAAGATGTGAGCAACAAGCTATTCCAATTCCTCGAAATGGGAATTACCAATGGATCGCATACCATACCAGGCCTGAACCTGCCGCCGCAGGAAGGCACCCACCGTATATTGCACATTCACCGCAACGTGCCGGGGGTATTGTCTGAGATCAACACGCAATTGTCTAAAAACAATATCAATATCCTGGCGCAGTACCTCAAAACCAACGATGAGATCGGTTACGTCGTATTGGATGTGGACAGGAAGATCTCCGATACTGCTTTCCAATTGTTAAAACAGGTCAAAGAGACCATTAAGGTGAGATTGTTGTACTAATTTCAACGCGATGAGCGATCATATTAAAAGCCTGCAGGAAGCATTACAGTTTTCACCAGACAATATTCCGCTGCGGTTGCACCTGGCGGAAGTATTGCTGCGGGAGAAACGCTATGTGGAGTCGGGCGAACAATACAGGGAAGTACTGCAGCGCAGCTATGGCAATACAAAAGCGAAGCTGGGACTGGCGGAAGCCTATTTTTACCAGCAGAAATACTCCGCAGCTATTATTATTTATGAGGAGATCTACCCCGGGCTGCCTTCCGATGCCATGGTATTTTTTGTAAAATGCCTCATCAAGGAGCATTCCTTACAGCAGGCGGTAGAAGTGTACCAGAAAGTAATAGCGCTCAACCCCGATTTCCGGGATGAGGAAATCGACGCCCGCCTGCGCATGAGCGGCGGTGGTATGCAGGGGGATGAGGGTGATGATATGGAGGATGACCTGGACCTGGAGCGCGATGGCGGCAGCTATTTTTTAGAGAAGCCTACCATCAACTTTTCCCACGTAGGTGGTATGGCGCGCATCAAGGATGAAATATCCATGAAGATCATACAGCCCCTGAAGAATCCCGACCTGTACAAGGCCTTCGGGAAGAAAGTGGGCGGTGGTATATTACTGTACGGACCTCCGGGATGTGGCAAAACCTATATTGCGAAAGCTACGGCCGGGGAGATCCATGCCAAATTCATCAGTATCGGGCTGCACGATATCCTGGATATGTGGATAGGGAACAGTGAGAAAAACCTGCATGGCATATTTGAGCTGGCCCGTAAGAATGCACCCTGTGTGCTGTTCTTTGATGAAGTGGATGCCATGGGCGCCAGTCGCAGCGACCTGCGGCAGTCGGCCATGCGGCATGTCATCAACCAGTTCCTGGCAGAAATGGATGGGGTACAATCCAACAATGAAGGGGTACTTATCCTGGCAGCTACCAATGCTCCCTGGAGTGTGGATGCGGCCTTCCGCAGGCCCGGCCGTTTTGACCGGGTGATCTTCGTGGAGCCGCCCGATGAGCCCGCCCGGGAAGACATTATACGGGCCATGCTGAAAGACAAGCCGGTCAAGGATATTGATACCCGTAAGATAGCGAAGGAAACGCCTGACTATTCAGGGGCCGATATTAAAGCCATGATTGATATTGCTGTGGAAGACAAACTGCGCGAATCCATGGCCAGCGGTAATCTGCAGCCATTGGGTACCAAAGACCTGCTGAAGGCGGCCAAACAACATCGTCCTACCACCCTGGAATGGTTTTCTTCGGCACGCAATTATGCTTTGTATGCCAATGAATCCGGACTGTACGATGATATCCTGAAATTCCTCAAGATTAAAAAGTAAGCATGATCGATGTAGCGCCCATGCTGGAGCGGGCTAATTTATTACTGGCACAGGGGCGACCCAAAGATGCGGAAAAACAACTGGCTGATGCCTTACGCACCGAGCCGGAAAATGATTATGCCCTGTCATTGCTGGCCCGCTGCAAATTCGATCTGAAGCAATTCAAGGAAGGCATCGAGATAATACAGCGCGCCATCCGGATCATACCCCATGAAGGATATTACTTCTACCTCCTTGCTTTTGGCTATTACCAGTTAGATAACAATGCATCGGCCCTGCGCTACCTGCAACGGGCCGTGGAACTGAGTCCCTGGACAGCGGAATTCTTCGGCCTGTGGGGACTGGTATTACTGGAAGAAAAAGATTTTCAACAGGCCCTGCAAAAAGCCAATGAGGGACTTGCTGTAGATCCTGAAAACATTACCTGTCTCAATGTACGCTCTACTGCCCTGAACAAAATGAAGCGGGTGGATGATGCGATTGAGACCATGCAGGATGCGCTGGAAATGGACCCCGAGAACGCCTACACCCATACGACCGTTGGCTGGAACCTGCTCGAGAAAGGCCGCCATAAAGAGGCGGCAGAACATTTCAGGGAAGCGCTGCGCCTGCATCCCAATATGGAGGGCGCCCGGGAAGGATTAAAACAAGCCCTCAAATCAAAAATACCACCGTATAAATGGCTGCTGCAATACAGTTTCTGGATCAACAATAAAGGCAAGAATGCCCGCTGGGCCATTCCGCTGGGTATCTACTTTGGCGTACAATTGATCAGCCGGGTATCGAAATCCGGGGGAGAAGGCTGGTACAATGTAGGCCTTGCCGTGGGGGCCTTGTACATCTTATTTGTGATCACCAGTTGGGTCATCAATCCGCTCGCCAATTTCTTCCTGCTCTTTCATAAAGATGGCAAATATGCACTCAGCGGCCGCGAAAAGACCAATGCACTTGGCCTGATCATTGCCCTCGTTGCGGGAATAGCCCTCTTATTAATGGGATTATTCATGCCGGATAGAGGAGACGGCAATGGACCGGTGATGATGGCTGGGTTGGTCACCATGTCATTGGGATTGCCATTGGGGCATATGGATTTTCCCTTGCGCTTTAAAGGCAATAGTGGCGTACAGTGGTTTTCCATGGCGCTCCTCCTGTTTGGCGTTATTACCGTCGCTTTTGCGCTAACCGGTTCAGCAGCAGCTACCAACATCTTAACCGCCTATCTCGTTGCCTTTGTGCTGTATACCTGGGCAAGCGTGTTTGGGAAATAAGTGTGAAACCCATGCTCCGGGTGAAAAAAGTTCCTCAGCCTGTAACAAACCGGACGATATGACAACTAATACACCGGTTCACCCCCCGTGTAGCAGGAGGGGCCCCCGGGCCCGGAAGAGGCTTTATAAATAGTAAAATCCTGGTTAATACACTGTTGCAATGCCAATTAATATGGTATTTTTGCCCGGAATTTTAATAAAAAAGACAGCATGAGTTCACACGATCTGACCGTCATTATTATCATCTCGCTGCTGATTGTTCTATTACCCGCCGTAGGACTGTATAAAATGTTTGAAAAGGCTAAGATCCCGGCCTGGAAAGCTTTTGTACCCTTCCTCAATACCTGGGAAATTATCAAGGTAACCGGGATCAGGAAACACTGGTTCTTCTGGCAGTTCATTCCTGTTGTAGGCTGGTTTATCAGTTTGTGGTTATTGGTGGAGTTTGTGAAACTTTTTGGGAAATTCCGGTTCCTGCAGCATGCCGCTACCGTACTGCTGGGTTTTGCCTACCTGCCAGCCATTGGTTTCAATGACAAAGAGAAATATTACGGACCTGATATTGTTAAAAAACATAAGAAAACGGCTGCCCGGGAATGGATAGACGCCGGGGTATTTGCCGTGGTGGCTGCTACCCTCATACGCACTTTCGTTTTTGAGGCCTATACCATTCCCACTGGATCTATGGAAAAGACCCTGCTGGTAAATGACTTCCTTTTTGTAAGCAAGCTGAGCTATGGGCCGCGCATTCCGAATACGCCGCTGGCTGTTCCTTTTGTGCACCATACATTGCCAATAACGAATACCAAATCGTATTCTGAGCTCATCCATATTCCTTATACGCGCTGGTTTGCCAGTCCGATAAAACGGAACGATGTGGTGGTGTTTAACTTTCCGGCCGGTGATACGGTTATCAACCGGGATGAATACCAGTCTAAAAACCCTTACTACGATGTGGCCTGGGACCTGGGACGGGGAAATATGGATGTAGGCCGGCAAATGATCCTGTCTAATCCGGAGGAGTACCCGCTCATTATCCGGCCGGTAGACAAGCAGGAGAATTACATTAAGCGGTGTGTGGCCATTGCGGGCGATACCTTACAGATCATAAACGGGGTACTGTACGTGAACGGGCAGCCAGCATTTTTGCCTCCCAAAATGCAATTGTCTTATACGGTGACGACCAAAGGACAGCAATTGGATTATGATGCCTTAAAAGAGGAATATGACTTTGATAAGGCCGATGAAAGCGAGATACAGCCAATGGGCGAGAACCATTACTGGATGTTACTGACCAATGAGGCCAAAGACAAGATGATCAAAAATGGTCTTATTGACAGCATTGCCTTATACAAACGAACGGATGACAAAATATTTCCACGTGATGGAAAGCATCACTGGCAGGTGGATGATTTTGGCCCGCTGTGGGTTCCTAAAAAAGGAGCTACCATTACCCTCAATGCGGATAATTATTCCCTGTATGAGCGCGCCATACGTGTATATGAAAACAATACACTGGAAATGCGGAATGGTAAAATATTCCTGAATGACCAGGAGACCAACAAGTATACCTTTAAAATGGATTATTTCTGGATGATGGGGGATAACCGCCACAGCTCACAGGATAGCCGTTTCTGGGGATTTGTGCCGGAAGACCATATTGTGGGAGAAGCATGGCTCATCTGGATGAGCTGGGATAAAGGTGTGCGTTGGAACCGTATGTTCAGCAGCATTCATTAGAAATAGATAGCTGAGGTCTGAAGTCGGAAGTCTGATGGCCACAGCATAAAAATAGGAAGTCCGAAAGTCAGCAAGTATCTTGCATACAGGCAGGTCTTGTTGAATTTCGGACTTTTCCGACTTCTGATCTCAGGCTTCGGACTTCTTAAATTGTACACATGAAACAGAACGAATATAAATTCTCTTACGAGGTATATGATGCTATCGATGAGCTTAATGAGGATGACCGTTATTTGTTGAATAAAGCGCGGGAGGCAACACAAAATGCCTGGGCGCCTTATTCCCGTTTCAGGGTAGGTGCAGTAGCTCGCTTAAAAAGTGGCACCCTGGTAATGGGGGCCAACCAGGAGAATGCCTCTTATCCCGCAGGCATCTGTGCCGAAAGGGTATTGCTGTCTTCAGCCGGGGCCAGCTATCCCGGCGATCCTATTGAAACCATGGCTGTCAGTTATGAAGGTGATGGCGTGGTAAGTGATCATCCTATCAGTCCCTGCGGCATCTGCCGGCAAACCTTGCAGGAGTTTGAACAACGTACACATCATCCGGTGCGCCTGATCCTGGCAGGCAAAACCGGCAAAGTATATATTATTCCTTCAGCCGGTATGTTATTGCCGCTGGCTTTTACCGGCGACGAATTAGTTTAATATACAACGCTCATCATTTATCCCCTTATTTAAAAATGCCGCTGTTAATCCTGTTGAATGAAGCTCAGAATAAGTAATTTGTCCCTTATTTAGCTCAGCTTGCTTATGGGGAGATTTCTTTTACTGGTATGCTTCATATTCTTTACCGGCAATGTTTTTTGTCAATCTCATGGTTTACGATTTTCCAGCCATGAGGTGGTCCCTGAAAAGAGGACCGCGCTTAACCTGACGCCCCAAGACCCGCTATGCCTGAAGCAGGCTGCTGAAATATCCTTCGACCTCACGTTTATACCTCACCTGGAAATTTACTTCGGCTATATCGTGCGGCTGGTAACAGACAATCACCAGAACATTGATATTGTTTACAACCAGAAACTACAGCGGTTCAACTTTGTGATCGGGGAAACCGTGTCGGGCGAATTCACCATTGATTCCCTGCAGTTATATGGTCAATGGAACCAGTTCAGGATCACTTTGGACCCCAAAACAAAGGAAGCTGGTTGCTATCTTAATAACCGTTTTATTGCAAAAGGGAAGGCCAATATCTCCTTCGCTACCTGCTACAGGATATTCTTTGGCGCCAATGACTTCACTGGTTTCCAGATAACCGATATTCCTCCCATGAATGTGCGCGATATACGGATAACAGTGGGCAATGCGCCGCTGGCTTACTATCCTTTGTCTGAAAGCAGCGGCAATCAAAGTATGGATGAAGTGAACAATAACAGCGCGGTAGTGAGGAACCCGGTATGGATCAAACCCCGGCACCAGAACTGGGTACCTGTGGCTGCCATAGAAACGCAGGGCACGGCCAGTGTGGCCTTTGACAAAAATAGGGAGCGGTTGTTCATCGTGTCAACAGATTCATTATACGAGTACTCTTTTAAAAGCGGGCAACTGACGGGCATCCGGCTGGCGGCAGGACACGATACACTGCCACCCGGCAATCAGTCTGTATTCAATGCTGCCGGTAATGTCTTGTATAACTTTAATATTGACCAGCGGGAAGTAAGCACCTTCCTGTCAAAGGCCAATAAATGGGATATCAACTTTACGCCCGGGCCGCTCACCATCTACTGGCAGGCCAATAAATTCCTCTCGCCGGTGGATAGCGCTTTATACGTAATAGGAGGTTACGGGCAACTGCAATACAGGAACGAAGTGCAGCGCTATCACTTTCTCACGCGGGAATGGGAGGCGGTTGACGCCAAAGGGGATTTCTTTATGCCGCGCTACCTCGCTGCTTTGGGAACCAACAGCGCTGGTGATACGGCTTTTATCATGGGAGGCTTTGGCAGCAAAACAGGGGATCAGACAATCAATCCCAAATACACCTATGACCTCATGGCCTGGTGCGTGAAAACAGGTTCCTTTAAAAGTATCTATCACCTGAAAGAACCGGCCAGCCAGTTTTGTTTTTCCAATAGCCTGGTCATCGATTCCGCTACGCGGGATTTCTATGCGCTCATTTATCCCATTGACCGGTTTAATTCCTCCCTGCAATTAATGAAGGGTTCCCTGCAATCGCCGGAATACCAGCTCATGGGGGATACCATTCCTTATGCCTTTCACGATATAGAATCATTCGCCGATCTCTACTATTGCCCTGCCAGTAAAAAGCTGGTGGCGGTAACGCTGTTTACCAATAAGCAATACATCAGTAGCGTAAAAGTATACACCATTGATTTTCCGCCCAACAAACTACAGATTGCTTCAGCGCCGGTGGCGGCAGCTTCCCGCGATTGGATCTGGTTCCTGCTGGCAGGTGGAGTAGTGGCAGCGGGTGTGCTGGTAGTGATGGGACGTAAGAAAAGGGCCGGGCAACTGGCATTGAAAGAAGAAGCGCTGCGGCCTGTAGTGTCTGATAAAATAGCAGGAACTGCGGCAACAGTAACAGCACCGGAAAATAATACAACGGGCATA
This sequence comes from Paraflavitalea devenefica, assembly GCF_011759375.1. NCBI lineage: Bacteria > Pseudomonadati > Bacteroidota > Chitinophagia > Chitinophagales > Chitinophagaceae > Paraflavitalea > Paraflavitalea devenefica. The sequence continues at coordinate 1,963,048 of NZ_JAARML010000002.1, forward strand.
CCGCCTGCAGGAGCTAAAGACATTGCAGCCGTCTATCTGTTTGGGCAACTGGAAATCTTTGATAAGGAAGGCAATGATATTACCAAACTGTTCACGCCATTGCTCAAAGAACTCTTCCTGCTGATACTCATCTATACCTGGAAAGACGGGAAAGGTATTGCTTCGGAAAAATTGTATGAGACCTTGTGGAGTGATAAACCGGTGAAGGATGCGCGGAACAACTTCTCGGTAAACGTGGTAAAGCTCAAAGGCATCCTGGAAAAAGTAGGGGAATGCCATATCGGGAAGGAGTCTGGCAAATGGAAGCTGGACATTTTGCATGATGCTATTAAAATAGATTATCAGCGGTACACAGAACTGGTAGCGGATACAACGGCCATTACCAAAGCTTATATCCATGAGCTGGTCCAAATTGTTGGACGTGGCCCTTTCCTGAGTGCCATGCATTACAACTGGCTGGACGATATCAAGTCGGATGTTTCCGGTAAAACCATAGATATGCTTTTAAAATATACATCTGCCGCCGACCTGTTGGCCGAAGCGGAATTCATCATCAGGATTGCCAACTGTATCTTTTTCTTCGACCAGCTCAATGAAGAAGCCCTGGCTTATAAATGTAAATGCCTTGTATTGTTGGGGCGGCATGGAATGGCCAAAGATGCCTACCTGAAATTTGCCAAAGAATACCGGGAGAATTACGGGCATGACTTTGAAAAGCCTTTTGCTGAAATAACGGGATAATGACTATTGTCACTCGCTCGCCTCCGGCGAGTGAGGGTATTTACAAGCCTCCGGCTTGTGACCGCAAGCCAGAGGCTTGCCAATACCCCTCACCAGCGGGACGCTGGCGAGTGCTTTCTCTTTCCCAGCAGAGTCTCCCGAAGGGGACTCTGCGTCTCTTTCGCATAAAAAAATAAAAAACAGTCCATTAATTTCCCAATTAATGGGTTTGTTAATGCCTTTATTAGTGCCTTACCGCTTTATTGCAGACAGATTGATTCAACAAAATTGCTGTCTGCTATATGAAAAAGCACCTGCTGCTGATATTGCTGTTAGGGAATGTGGCCGTCGGCTATGCCCGTCAACCCGGCAAAGCTTCCTTACCCCCCGCTGAGAGATCCAATCTTGATTATGTAGACCCTACTATCGGTAATGTGGGCCAGTTACTGGAACCCACCCGGCCCACCATCCAGTTGCCCAACCAGGTGATACGGGTTGCGCCCCAGCGGAAAGACTACCTCGATAACCAGATCACCAGTTTCCCGCTGAACATTGTTTCCCACCGCATGGGGCAGGTATTCTCCATCAAACCCTCCGTAAAACCGGTGAATGCGGAAAGCTGGAAGGACAGGATGGCGTATGACCATGACCTGGAAATCAATAACCCCTGGCATTATTCCACTTACCTCGTGGAGGATGAAGTAACGGTTGAATTCACCCCCGGTAAGAAAGCTGGTATCTACCGTTTCCGCTTTCCCCGGTCGGCACACAGGGCCATCCTGCTGGATGTGTACAACGGCGGTCCCTCGGGATACAGTTTTCCATCGGCTACTGAAGTGACCGGTATGGAAACCTGGCATGGTGATGTAAAGGTCTATATGTATGGGGTATGGAGCGCTTCCGGCACCACACATACCATGCCCGGCAGCGGGGCCAAAGCCTGGATCAGTTTTCCCGCTGCTGTTGGCGAAGTGGAACTGAAATATGCCATCAGCTACATAAGTGCAGCACAGGCCAAAAAGAACTATGAGGAAGAGCTAAAAGGCAGGAGCTTCTCTACTATTGCTGAGAACGGGAAAAAGGCCTGGGAAAAGGTGCTGTCGCAGATAAAAGTAGAAGGAGGCACCGAAGCGCAGAAACGCTCTTTCTACACGGCCTTATACCGGTGCTATGAGCGCATGGTAGACATAACAGAAGATAACAATTACTACAGCGGCTATAACAAACAGGTGAATCAAGACAAGCGCCCCTTTTATGTGGACGACTGGTCATGGGATACCTTCCTGGCCCATCACCCCTTACGCATGATATTGAATCCCGCACAGGAAGAAGACATGCTGCAATCCTATGTACGCATGTACGAACAGAGTGGCTGGATGCCTACCTTTCCCATGCTGTTTGGTGATCATGCCTGTATGAATGGCTTCCATTCTTCTGTGGTCTTTCTCGATGCTTACCGCAAGGGATTAAGAAACTTTGATATTCAGAAAGCCTATGAAGGCATGCGCAAAAATGCCACTGATGCCACCATCATCCCCTGGCGCAACGGGCCTGCCACCTCCCTCGATCATTTTTATCATACGCATGGTTACTTTCCTGCCTTGCCACCCGGAGAAAAAGAAACCGTAAGCCTGGTAGACAACTTTGAAAAAAGGCAGGCAGTGGCCGTAACACTGGGTACCAGCTATGACGACTGGGCGCTGGCTCAACTGGCGAAGGACTTACATAAGCAGGATGATTATGCGCTCTTTGCCAAACGCGGATTGAACTATAAGCACCTATGGCACCCGGAACAGCAATTCTTTATGCCCAAAGATGATAAGGGCAACTGGATCAATATTGACCTCAAATTTGACGGCGGCCCCGGCGGCCGTGATTATTATGATGAAAACAATGGCTGGACCTACCTGTGGCAGGTGCAGCAGGACGTACCCGGTCTTATTGAGCTGATGGGAGGAAAGCAAACATTTGAAGACAGGCTGGACCAGTTGTACCGGGAAGGGTTGGGCAGGGGCAAGCATGAATTCTGGAGCAAATTTCCCGACGCTACGGGGCTGGTAGGACAATACTCCATGGGCAATGAGCCTGGCTTCCATATTCCTTACTTGTACAACTTCACAGCCTCCCCCTGGAAAACGCAAAAGACTACCCGCTTTTTGCTCGATGTATGGTTTAAGGACAACATCTTCGGTATTCCCGGTGATGAAGATGGCGGTGGTATGACGGCGTTTGTGGTCTTCTCTTCCATGGGCTTTTATCCCGTAACGCCGGGCCTTCCTGTATATACCATCGGAAGCCCTGTATTCAGTAAAGTAACCATCGACCTGCAGCATGGAAAGCAGTTCCGCCTCACGGCTAATCACTGTTCTGTAGTGAATAAATACATCCAAAGCGCCCGGATGAACGGGAAGGAATTGAATACACCCTGGTTTACGCATGAGCAACTGATGAATGGCGGACACCTGGAACTGGAAATGGGCCCTAAACCCAATAAGGCCTGGGGCACCGGAAGTACCGGCTTTTAAAATCGGAGCAACTATACATTTTAACACCAAAACGATTATCTAATTATGAAAAAATTGCACGTCATATTATTCATGATCTGTGCTTTCCCCTGTTTGACGATGGCTCAGCAAAAAGTGATCAGCGGGAAAGTAACGGATGCCGGGCGCAATGCCTTGCCCGGCGTTACTGTTTCGGTCAGGAGCAGTAATGGCAATGCCACGACCGACACCTATACGTCGGCCACTACTACAGATGCCCAGGGATCATTCAGCGTTACTGTGCCGCAGAACGCCAGGGAGTTGGTATTCTCCTTTGTGGGTAAAAAAGAGGCGGTGGAACAAATCGGTACACGTACCGTTATCAATGTAACCATGGCCGACGGAGATGACCAGCTATCCGATGTGGTGGTAGTAGGCTATGGTACCAAAAGAAAAGAAACGTTGACCGGCTCCGTGAGCAATATCACCAACAGGGACATCCAGACCACTACCAACGTAAGCCTGGCGCAAAAGCTGCAGGGTAAGGTAGCGGGCTTACAGATACGCCAGTTGGGCGGCGAGCCCGGTACGTTTGACAACATGATCAACATCCGCGGTTTTGGTGCGCCCCTGTATGTGATTGATGGTATTGTACGCGATGGCTCTTCCGAATTCCAGCGCCTCAATGCAGATGATATTGAAAGCGTGTCCTTCCTGAAAGATGCTTCTGCCGCCATCTATGGATTTGGTTCCTCCAATGGCGTAGTGATCGTAACTACCAAAAAAGGCGCGCGGGGTAAAGCTACCTTTAACTATACCGGCGTAGTGGGTTTCTCACAACCTACCGATGTGCCCCGCATGGCCAATGCCGCCGAATGGATGCAAATGCGGAATGATGCCGCATTGCTGGCCACCGGCGCTCCCTTCGTTTCACAGGAAGAGCTGCAGAAATGGATAGACGGCGCCCCCGGTTATGAAAGTACCGACTGGTATGATGCCGCTATGAAAAAAACAGCTATCCAGCAGCAACACAACCTCTCTGCTTCCGGCGGTAACGAAAAAACACAATACTATATCGGTCTGGCCTATGTAGACGAAGGCAGCTACCTCCGCAGCAATGACATGAACTATAAGCGTTATAATTTCAGGGCGAACCTCACCACTGAGCTGGTGAAAAACCTGAAGGCAGAAGTGCTCATCGGCGGTCGGTATGATAAAAGGACCACGCCCGGCGAAAACTTTTTTAACATCTTTAAGGGTACACGGGTAACCCTGCCTACTGAGAAACCTTTTGCCAATAACAATCCTGCATATCCTGCTGTAGTGACACCTTCCAACCAAAACCCGCTCACCCTGTCCAATGCCGCTATGACCGGTTACAGTGAAACGGTGAACAGGAATGTACAATCTACTTTCTCGCTGATCTATGAGGTGCCTTATGTAAAGGGACTTACTATAAAAGGGACGGCCGCCTATGACCTCAACAGCTACCAGGGCAAGGATGTGTCCAAACCCTATACCCTCTACACCTATGTAGGTGGTGAATACGTACCCTCACCACAACGGGTAGGCACCGGTGGTATTTCCAATGGCTATGGCAACAGCAATCGCTTTGTGGTATTGGCGCAGGCCAATTATGCTACCACTATTGCCAACCATCATAATATAGCTGTACTGGGCGCTTTTGAACAAAGGCAGGAATGGAGCCGCAATGCAGACCTGAGAAGGTTGTATAATTTCTATACCATTGACCAGATCAATGCTGCCAGCGCCAACAACATGACCAACTCCGGCGGAGAAGGACAATCTGCCTCACAGGCCGTACTGGGCCGGTTCAATTATGATTATGATAAAAAATACCTGTTGGAATTGGCCTTCCGCTACATGGGCACCTTCGCTTATCCGCCGGATACACGTTGGGGATTCTTTCCCATTATCTCCGGCGGGTGGAGGGTTTCTGAAGAGAACTTCATGAAGCAAGTGAGTTTCATCTCTAACCTCAAGCTGCGCGCCTCTTATGGTGAAGTAGGAGAGTATGCCGGTGGCCCCTTCCAGTGGATACAGGGTTTTTCCCTGGGCGGTGGCGGACAATATGAATTTGAGAATGGTAGTGCCACTACCGGGGCCGCAGCGCCCGGTTTGGTGAATCCACGGCTTACCTGGATTACCGCCAAAACAGCCGACATTGGGATAGAGCTCGGCTTCTTCAACAATAAGCTCACCTTCGAAGGGGCGGTATACCGCAGGGACAGGGTGGGTATACCCGCCAGGAGGAACCTTTCACTGCCCAATACCTTCGGTACTGCACTGGCAGAAGAAAACCTTGAAAGCGACCGCGTGCAGGGTATTGAATTCTCCATTGGTTACAACGACCGGATCGGGAAAGACTTTCGTTTCAATGTATCGGGCAACTTCAACTTTGCCCGCTCCCAAAACCTGTACCGGGAAAGGGCGCCTTTTCAAAGCAGTTGGGACAGGTGGAGGAACGGACAGGCTTACCGTTATGATGATATCATCTGGTCTTACACTTACCTCGGACAATTCCAGAGCATGGATGAAATAGCCAACTATCCCCTCCAGAATGGTGACCAGGCCAATATCCGTGAACTGCCCGGCGATTTCAAATATGCAGATATCAACAACGATGGGGTGATTGATGACAAGGACATGCTGCCCATGTACCTCGGCGCAAACGGAACCAACGATAACCAGAACCCAAGGGGTAAAAATCCCAAGATCAACTATGGCCTTACGCTCAATGGCTTTTATAAAGGGTTTGATCTGAACGTACTGCTGCAGGGGGCAGCGATGTACACCGTTCGTTTCAGCGAAGTATATGCAGAGGTGATGGCTTTCCGCGGTAATACGCCTGCTTACTTCTTCGACAGGTGGCACAAAGCCGATCCTTATGATTCCAAGAGCGAGTGGATACCCGGCAAATGGCCTGCCTCCCGCTTCAATGGTGATGTAGGCAGCATGTACAAAGAAAGTTCTGTATGGCGTAAAGATGCTTCTTACGTACGCTTAAAAAGCGTGGAACTGGGTTACACGTTTGAGAACAAATGGTTCTCCGGTACAGGGATCAGGAAACTGCGTGTATTTGTGAGTGGGTTCAACCTGCTCACCATTGCCGATCCATTTGTAAAGGCATTTGATCCGGAAAGACTGGAAGGCCTCTTCAATGCCGGTTTCAATTACCCGCTTTCCAAAATATACAATGTTGGTATCAATCTTAACTTCTAAAAAGAGCTTGCTATGAAACTGAATCAAATAACATACATCCTACTGGCGGCAGGCCTCTCGTTGGCAGGTTGTAAGCGGGTACTGGACCTGCAGCCGACTGATAAACTAACGGCTGATGCCATCTTTGGCGATCCGCAGGGCGTAAAGGTCTACATGGCCAACCTGTATTTCCAGTTACCTATAGAGGACTTCGCTTTCTTCCGCCAGGGCTTCAACCAGAATGGCGGCGATCCCAACAATGGCGGCTTTAGCGCTGCCATGGAAACTGACGAAGCGGTACATACGGAGTTTGGGGATTTTGTAGGAGATGGCGATTTCCATTGGTGGGACCAGGGGTATAAACTCATCCGTGATGTGAACCTGCTCATTGATTATATCCCTACCCTTAACATCCGGGAAGAGGAAAAAGCGGCGCTGACCGGTGAAAGCGCCTTTATCAAGGCTTTTGCTTACTTCGCCATGGCCAAAAGATACGGCGGTGTGTCTTTAATGAAAAAGTCGCAGGTGTTTGATGGTGATCCCGAAAAATTGAAAGTACCCCGCAGCACCGAAAAAGAAACCTGGGATTATGTGCTGGAATTATGTGACCAGGCCATTGACAACCTGGGTACTGCCAAAAGCCGCCGTGCTTCCAAATGGACGGCGCTGGCCTTAAAAGCCAGGGCTGCCTTACATGCTGCCTCGCTGGCCAAATTTGGTAACCGGATCACACTGACCGGCGATGCAGTGACCCAAAAGCTGGTGGGACTTGATGCCGGTGATGCCAATGGTTATTACAAAGCGGCTATTGATGCGGCGCATGAGCTCATTACCAATGGCGGGTATGCTTTATACAGGCCGAACCCGGCCAATCCTGCTGAAGCAGCAGAGAACTATCGCCTGTTATTCCAAAATCCCAATGATGCTACCAACGAAGCCATCATGATCAAAGGGTTCACCCTGCCGGGTAACAACCAGGGCCATAATTATGATATCTGGTACCAGCCTGCGCAGGCCGCCAATGGATGGCCTCACCCCGGTCGTATGAACCCAACGCTCGACCTGGTAGATGTGTATGAAAGTTATACCAATCCGGGGCAGTCTGCTCCTGTCGTAACGCGGGTAGATGGCAACACTACAGACTACAATGGCTTTACCAGTTCTACCAATTACATACAGTTCAACAACCCCAACGAGATCTTTAAAGACAAGGATGCCCGCCTCTGGGGTACTGCTATCTTGCCGGGTACTGTATGGAAGAACACCCCCATCATTATCCAGGCAGGTTATGTAAAGCCGGATGGGAATGCTGTTATCCGTACCAAGGACCAAATCACGGTAGGTGCCAATACTTATTATACCTATGGCGCGCCGGACGTGACCATGTACTCAGGCTTTGATACTTACGGCGGTAATAATACCCGCTCCGGTTTCTCGTTCAAAAAGTTCATGAACCAGAACAATCCCATTGTACCGGGCTGGAACCAAAGCACTACCGACTGGATCGAGTTCCGTTATGCTGAAGTGCTGCTCATCTATGCAGAGGCGGTGGCAGAAAGCGGCCAGGGTGATGCGGCACTGGCGGCCAAATGCATCAATGACCTGCGCAAGCGGGCAGGCCATACTGCTGATATTACATTGACACCCGAAAATGTACAAAGGGAGCGAAGGGTAGAGCTGGCATTTGAGAACAAAAGATATTGGGACCTCATCCGCAGACGGGAGTTTCACACAGAATTCAACAACAGGTTTATGCATTCACTGCTGCCGTTGCAGGACCTGCGTGCGCTGCCTGCCATCAAATACATCTTTGTCCGGGTAAACGTGCCCAATACCAATCCTAAAACATTTCAGCCGAAATCCTACTACCGCTACATCCCCGGTATAGGTTCCAATGGACTGGTACAAAATCCGCAGTATTAAAAGACTAATAATATTTGTTATGAATAAATTACGGTTAATACTCTTTATATCCGTCATTGCCCTGTCTTCCTGCAAAAAGGATAACTATGACGGGCCCGATTCCGGCCTTTCCGGCAGTTTCCTTGATGAAGCTACCAATGAGCTGGTGCAGATGGATATTATACGCGGCACCCGTATTGAGTTTATTGAACACGGGTATGCCAACCCGCAGTCGCAGTACATGATCCTCAAAAACGATGGTACCTATGCCAACACCTTAATGTTTGCCAACACCTATACCATCAAAATAAGCGAGCCCAATTTCATTCCTGTTCCTGATCAGGAAATAGCGATCAAAGGACAAACAAAGCTCGACTTCAAGGTAACGCCTTATATCCGGGTGAAGGAGGTGAGCATTGTGAGGAACGGGAGCAAGGTGACAGCCACTTTTAAGTTGCAACAGAATGTGATCAACAACGTACAAAAAATTGGCCTCTATGCGCATTCCGACTCAAGGGTAGGAGAGCCTATGCGGCTGGTAATGGCAGAGCAACAGATCAATGCAGTGACCGACCCCAGCCATGTGTACACGCTGGAAATAGACCTGCCTTCCAACAGCTCACAATTAAAACCTGGCAACAACTATTATTTCCGGGTAGGTGCACTGATTGGTATTGGAGGCTCCAAACCGAATTATGCGCCGGCTGTGAAGCTGGGCATATAGTTCTTTAAAAATATTTATACTATGAGAAAAATAGCAAGGTTTTTATTTACGCCTGCATTGATGATGCTTGCCTGCTGCTCCAAAGGCAGCGGAGGGGATACGACCAATCCGCCCGACCCTCCGGTACAGGAGGTGGTATACGATGAAACAGGGTGTTTATATACTTCTTACAATAAACTGGTCATGGCCGGCTACCAGGGTTGGTTTGCAGCACAGGGCGATGCTTCAGAAAGGGGATGGTACCACTACCAGAATGCCCGTTGCGGGGGATTCATGCCTGGCTGCTCGGCCGTGGATTTCTGGCCCGACATAACGGAGTATCCCAAAACCTATAAGTCGCCCTTCGCGTTTGCCAATGGTAGTGATGCCTACCTGTACAGCCCTTATGATGAGGAAAGTGTAGACCTGCATTTCAAGTGGATGAAGGATTACGGCATTGACGGCGTTTTCATGCAACGCTTTGTGGGAGAAATAAAACCATCCAACCCCAAGGGGAAAAGGCATTTTAATAAGGTATTGGAAAATGCCCTGAAAGCAGCTAAAAAGTACGGCCGGGCCATTTGTGTCATGTATGACCTCAGCGGGTGTGCCCCCGAAGATGTGGCGTACCTGGAACAGGATTGGAATGAATTACAAAACCTGTTCACCCTTTTTGACAATAAAACACATCCTACCTATTTACGGCACAACAAAAAGCCACTGGTCGTTATCTGGGGCGTAGGCTTTAATGACAACAGGAGATACACGACGGCCGATGTGGACAAGCTGGTTGACAGGATCAAAGGCCCCGCCAAAAAAGTATCGGTGATGCTGGGGGTGCCTTATTACTGGCGCACCTTAAAGAATGATACAGAAGCCTCCCCGGCATTGCATGCACTCATTAAAAAGTGCGATATCGTAATGCCCTGGGCAGTGGGAAGGTATAGCAATGATAACTATAACAGTATAGCAGGCGGGGAATTGGCTGGTGATATTCAATGGTGTAATACCAACAAGGTCTCCTATGTCCCTTTAGCCTTTCCGGGCTTTAGCTGGGGCAACCTGAAAATGGATGTTGCGCAGTACAATTCCATTCCCCGCCTTAAAGGAGATTTCCTATGGAAACAGGTGGCAGGCGCCAAAATATCCGGTGCGCAAAGCTTGTACATTGCCATGTTTGACGAAATAGACGAGGGCACGGCTATCTTTAAATGCGCCCGTGCGGCCGATCTTCCCTTACATGGCGACAAACAATTTGTAGGCATCGAAAATGAGCTGGCTTCAGATTATTATCTATGGCTTACCGGGCAGGCAGGCAAGTGGTTCCATGGCGAGAACGGATTTTCTGCCACCAAACCTGTACGTTAACTATTTTCCATAATGCAAGTGTGCATCCCTTCCCCGGTTTGTATCTACCTACCGGGCCTGGATGTTACACGCGGTATGCCCGGGCATGCCAATTGCTGCGGATGTTGAAAACATTGTGTTATGCCAGAAAAGAAAGTAATCGAGCGCGCGAGGCGTGACAAGCGGCAAGGCAAATCTCCCTCTACACAGGCGGGTGAGTTCGTGCATGATCAAATAAAGAAAATACGCAAAGGGGAACACGGCGCCCGGTCAGCCAAACAAGCTATTGCTATCGGGCTATCGCAGGCCCGTCGCGCAGGCGTTGACCTGAAGCCGCCTAAGAAAGGCACCGTTTCAGAGAAAACCCGTAAGAGCGCGGAAAGCGCGTACGAAAAAGGGCAACATCATGAGCCGGTTTCGAGGAAGCGTTCACGGGCAAGGACGAAGGCCTTGAAGCGCGAAGGCCATGCGGCTGCTTCCCATAAAGCATTGTCAGAACAGGCCCGCACAGCCGCCAGGAAACGCGGCGCCGCCGCCCGTTCCGCTGCTGCACGTAAGGCTGCCAAAACAAAAGGACCACGTAAGCGCTCCGTAGCGGCGAAGAAAGCAGCGCGTACGAGAGCGCGTCGTGCAGGCTAAGTGCGGTTGTTAGTGCAGGTATATTTTCCACAAACAGGTTGGAAGATCTGCACCATAGGCGTACGGTGAAAACGATGCCTTCATGTCATACATCCTATGGCCGTTTCCATTGCTCCTTATTGATGGACATGGTGATGGCTGTCCACTTTTTGCCATTCACTTCCCGTAAAAGTATTTTATCGGGAACAATGGTAAAGCCTACTTTTTTGTCTAACCGTGTCATAACAGGAGGGTTGAGGTTGTTGCGGTAAAAGTGTAAGTAATTTATCGACCCATTTCAGACCAGCGACAACAGATAGCCGCTCAGGGCGCCGCCCAATATGATGAAGGCGCTGTTTATTTTGGGAAATAAAAATGTGCAGGCAAAACCCAATAGTGCAATCAATATTGTTTTCCAGTCTGTCACAGTTGTTTTTCCCATCTCTACACAGATAGCCAATATAAGGGCAATGGAGGCGGCATTCACTGTATCCAGGAATGCCGACATGAACCTGGACTTTCTCAGCCGGGGGATCAACGGGTTCAGTAAGGCCACGAATAGAAAGGAAGGCAAAAAGATCCCAATGGTAGCGGCCACTGCCCCGGGAAATCCCTGTAACTGCCATCCTATAAAGGTGGCTGATGAAAACACCGGTCCGGGTGTGAATTGACCTACTGCAATGGCGTCTGTTAATTGTTGTTTGGTGAGCATGTTGGTGCGCACCAGCTCGGCGTCCAGGAAAGCAAATAATACATACCCGCTTCCGTATAGTATAGCGCCTACTTTGAGGAAGATCCAGAATATTTTCCAGTCAAATATATTGCTGGTGGTATAGGCAAGCTGTAATAAGGCAAATGGGAAAACATTTTGTAATGTGTGTTTCCTGTTTCTGGCTAATTGCAGTAGTATCCCCAGCAATCCTGCACCAAACAGAATGAGTATTTCATGAAATCCATATAGTGCCAACGCTGCAGCAATTTTGCCGACAATGATCAATTGTATGGAGGTAAATGCTTTCTTCCCCAGTGTGATCATCAGGGATACCACCACGGCTATAATGGCCGGTTTAATACCATAAATAAAGGGCGTTACCTGTGGCAACTGGCCATATTGCTGATAGGCCCAGGCAAAAAGACCGGTGATCACCACGGCGGGCATAATAAAGCACAAGCCGGCTACAACAAGTCCTTTCCAGCCGGCTCTTTCCTGTCCGCAATGCATGGCCATTTCAGTAGAATTGGGCCCAGGAATAAGATTGGTGGCGCCTACAAGATCAAGGAACTGTTCATGGGATAGCCATTTCCTTTTTTGTACCACCTCCTTTTCCATCATGGCAATATGTACCGCCGGCCCGCCAAAGCCGACACAGCCCAGCTTGAAGAACAACTTAGCTACTTCAGACAATTCCTTCCGTTGTTGCATAATGCCTTAAAGCTAAGCGGAAATCAATAAAAAAGTATAAATAGCTATTATTCCACAAACCGGTAGCTGGCGTGGGTGTCGTAATCAATGCCATGCTTTTGCTTCAGCTCCTGGATAAACTCGTGAGTCTTTTTGGTATGCGGGCTGGCCACGCCCACATTTTTGCCTACTACTTCAAAAGTGTGCAGGAGGGTTTCTTCCAGGCAACTGTCAATGCTCATGCCCTTGTGTTCGGCGAGGTCCTTGAGAAGGGCGGCCAGGCGCTTTTCCAGGCGTACAGGCACTGCTACTCGTTCTATCTTAATGGGAGGCCCCATATGTTGGATATAGTGCCCAAAGGCAAGCGTATTGCCCCAGGGGTCTTTTACCGCATAATCGCGCAGTTCATACTCCCTGTCTGCCGGTGTATGCACTACCTCCACACCATTGCTGCGCTGAAATTCATACAACTCATCAGCATCACCCACCACGAAATACACGGAGTTGCTATGGGGTTCCCCTTTATATAGGTGTATGGAAACGTCCCCTATGTTCATGCCGGCCATTTCCGGTGGTTCGCCCCAGGTAAAGCCATGAGAAAAGCCCAGCTTGTTGGCATAAAAATCAACAGCGGCAGGTATATCACTCACTACCAGGAGTGGATGAAGCCGGTCACAATCAATAGTGGGGGCCGTTATAGCAGACATGGTATTCCTTTTTCTAAAATTAATTAAAACCCGTCCGTCGTAGGAGGTTTTTATGTATGCTACCATTTTACCGTGATAACATGCATACCCGTATTCTTTCTTTGCGGAAGGACGGCATTTTGAAATAAGTAATGCGTGTAAAAGCGTACGTTTATTGTATCGAAACCGTACATTTTAATTTGATAACTAAGGTGCATATGATTGATTATCAGTGGCCTATGGTCGGGCATTGCATTTGGTAAAATACATTAACCTGAAACACCTGGTTATGTTTATAAACACTTATAAGATCGCCTGGCGGAATATGATGCGTAATAAAGCCTTTTCCGCTATTAATATCCTGGGCCTGGCCCTGGGTATGGCTGCCAGCCTCTTTATTTTCCTTTGGGTACGGGATGAATGGAGCATAGGCAAGCAATATGCGAATGGTCCCTTTCTGTACCGCATCATGGAGCGGGAGTTTTCTTCTGGCAAAGTAGTGGCCGATGAAGATACGCCCGGCTTATTAGCCGAAGAACTGAAAAAGCAATTTCCGGAAGTAGTGCATGCCGCCGGCTTCACCTGGCCCGAAGGACATGTACTGACAGCAGGTGATAAAATGATCAGGCAGGTAGGGCGGTATGCCGGGGCTGATTGGTTTGGTATGTACAGCATACCCTTGCTGGCAGGCACACCTGCTACGGCATTGAATTCACCTTCCGGTATAGCCATTTCACGTAAGCTGGCAGAAACTTATTTCGGTAGTGCGCAAAATGCTATTAATAAATCAATCCGCTTTGATAATGCTGTCGACTATCAGGTCACGGCTGTCTTTGAAAACCTGCCAGCCAATGCAACCGAACGATATGACTTCCTGCTCACCTGGTCCGAATTCCTGAACCGTGAGCCATGGGCTAAAGACTGGACAAATGGCGGTCCCGGTACCCGTATTCAACTCAGTCCTGATGCAGACCGTAAACAGTTTGAGGCTAAACTCGAATGGTTTCTCAAAGGACGTAACACCGATTTTAATTCCACCTTTTACATCCAGCTTTTTTTGCAACCCGAAACAGAAGCTTACCTGCACGCCAGCTTTAAGGCAGGCTACCGGGTAGGTGGCCGCATTGTATATGTTCGCCTGCTGACCATTGTAGCCCTATTCCTGTTGCTGATTGCAGGTATCAACTTTACCAATCTCGCTACGGCGCGTTCTATAAAACGGGCGCGGGAAGTGGGTGTGCGTAAAGTAGTAGGGGCGGGGCGGCTTTCCCTGGTCTGGCAGTTTATGGGGGAAGCTATATTACTGGCTGCGATAGCATTGATAATAGCCATTGTGATTGTAGTAGCTGTATTGCCTGCATTCAATCATCTAACGGGGAAGCAACTAACATTACCACTGGCGCAGCCATCTGCATGGGGCTTGCTATTGGGATTATTGATCATAACGGGTATTCTGGCAGGGAGCTATCCGGCCTTTTTCCTTTCCTCCTTAAACCCGGCGCGTGTATTAAAAGGCACCTTACGTTTTGGAGCAGGCGCACAATTCTTCCGCCGGGGCCTGGTAGTATTCCAGTTTCTCATGAGTATGCTGCTCATTACCGGCACCCTGATCGTATACCGGCAATTGAACTACATAGAAACGAAAGACATTGGGTACGACAGAAAAAACCTGGTCAGTATTCCGGGCCGGGGCATAGCCAAACAATATGAGGCATTCAGGAATGAGTTGCTGCAATTGCCCGGTATTCAGGCCGTGACACATGCTGCCTTAAATCCTTTGGGTAATGGCAATACCACCGAGGCTGTTGAATGGCCCGGTAAGGACCCAAATGATATGATCTCGTTCAACCAAACCGGTGTATGGTACGATTTTGCCAAAGTACTAAAGGTGAAAATTATACAGGGACGTGATTTTTCTCCCGCATTTGCCGATTCCAACAATTATCTGATTAACCAAATGGCGGCCCAACGTATTGGGTATAAAGACCCCGTGGGCAAGCCGCTTACCTTTTGGCGCAAGCCGGGAAAGATCATTGGCCTTATAGAAGACTTTCATTTCAATTCCCTGCACCAGCCTATTACTCCCATGATCATTCGCCTTGATCCCAGGAATAGTTTCGATAACATCCTGGTACGTCTTGAGTCTGGCAAAACAAAAGAGGCGCTGGCTGGCATCGAAACGGTGTACCGTACTATGAACCCTGATCTTCCTTTTACCTATTCATTCATTGATGAGGGCTACCAACGGCAGTACAGGAGTGAAACCATCGTAGGCACACTGGCCACTATTTTTACCTTCCTGGCCATCTTCATTGCCTGCCTGGGACTGTTTGGATTGGCGGCTTTTACCGCCGAACAGCGGACCAAAGAAATAGGGGTACGCAAGGTGCTGGGCGCCAGCGTAGCCAATATTGTGACATTACTTTCCAAAGATTTCCTGAAACTGGTACTCATAGCCATCATCATGGCTACTCCGGTGGCCTGGTGGGTCATGCACCAATGGTTGCAGGAATTCGCTTACCGGGTACACATCAGTTGGTGGGTCTTTGTGTTGGCAGGCTTACTGGCTGTGGTCATTGCCTTAATAACCATCAGCTTTCAAAGCATCAAAGCCGCCTTAACGAGCCCGGCAAAGAGCCTCAAATCAGAATAATCATACAGGTCTTATAACAGCTTATACTTAATAAAAAAGATGAACCCGCAACAGTTATTACGCCGTCAGTCTATGAAAATCATGCTTGTAGTACTGCTGACAGTTATTCAGCTATTTCCTTCGCAGGCAACGGCGCAACCCACAGAGAAGATCGTATTTGACAAAGGCGATAGCGCCACTGGCTATTACCTGGCTGTTCGCCCAAAGTCAAACAACATAAAGGGCACCCTGTTACTGATCACCTGCTTCAATGTACCTGAAAACCTGCTATCGGAAACCCGCTTACATAACGTGGCCTACGCCAATGACCTGCTCACGGTATATGTATCCATGGGCAACAAGCTATATGCGGATGCGGCTGCTATTGACCGCCTCAACAAGATTGCGCAAAGCATTGCGGCCACCTTTGCAGCAGATACTGCCCGCTTTGTATTGGCGGGTTATGATTTTGCAGGGAATATTGCCCTGCGGTATGCAGAGCTGGCTACAGAACAGCCGGCCTCCTATAGCCTGCATCCCAAAGCTTTTTTTGCAGTGGATGCACCGGTAGACCTTTTTGGCCTCTGGACCTGGTGCGAAAGACAAATACGCAGGAACTCCCGTTCGGTGGGCGATGCTAAATACATCCTTGATTTCATGACCAAAGACATTGGTAAGATAACAGATAAGGCCGATGCCTGGCGTAAGCTGACGCCCTTTTATAAGGATGACGTGGCTGCCGGCCATGAGCGGTTCCTGGTAAATATGCCGCTGAGATTATACTATGATACAGACATGGAATGGCAGCTTGCCGAAAGGGGTAATAGTTTATATGATACCAACATGCCGGATGCAACGGAACTCATCAGTAGGCTGCTGCAGCAAGGCAGTAAAAAGGCGCAGTTCATTGCTTCCAAAAAGGCTGGTGTCAGAAGCAATGGCATGCGTAGCCCCAATTCTCTTTCCATCGTTGATGAGGTGGATTGCATACATTGGATAAAAAAGGAGCTGGACATCTTTGATCCGTTTACCTGGAAGCCGCCCTACACCTTGCCGTTGCCTGCTGGTTGGGGTACAGAACATTTTGCCCTGCCGCCCGATTTTGCGCCCACCTTCACCTGGAAAGGTGTAGAGGACATCCGTTTCCATCCCGGCTGGGGCGATACAGCCAGCAAGGGCTACTGGTCCTATGCTTACCTGTGGTGGCTGGATGGCAAACTGTCTGTTACGGAGACTTCGCTGCAACAAAACCTCCATGCCTATTATGCCGGTCTGGTAGGACGCAACATTGAGCCCCGGCACATCCCGGCCAATAAAGTAGTACCTACAGAAGTAGTCATTAAAAAAGCGAAGCCACTGGGTAATGATATAGAAACCTTCACCGGCACCATCCGCATGCTGGACTACATGGCGCAGCGCCCCATGACTTTGAACTGTATTGTTCATATGAAGGAATCCCGTACAGCCGGTAAGTCGGCTATATTCATAGAAGTATCGCCGCAGGCAATTAATCATCCGGTTTGGAAAGAAATGGATAAAATTGCAGCGGGGTTTGTCATCCCATTGGCACCAGCAGAATGATAGCCATGCCATTACGGTCACGCTGCACCTCTGTTTCTGCATTGATGAAGGCTGAGCGGCCATGTAGGTCTTTTATTAATTTTTCCAACTCAGGCGTGTTGATAGCAGGATGGGCTGTAGCATCCTGTATAGTCAGCAGCAACTTGTTGCCGGAAAGGCCGAGATTGATCAGGGTTTCTTTTCCTTCCGCATGCTGTATGATCGCTCTTAATGATTCTTTAAAAAGGATAAAAAATTCAAGCCGTTTTTTCATATCCAGCTTTACGGCGGTTACCTTTTTATCAACGGTAAGATCTATGCTGGCGGCATAGCGGTTTTTTAAGGCATCAATATATTCCCTCATCCGCAACAGTGATTTTTCCATGCTGTCATTGTCGGGATCAAGGCTCCATAAAATATCTTCCATGGCTGTCACCATATGACTGCTTTTATCACTGATCTGCCGGATATACTCTTTAGAGCGTTCAATATCCCTGTCGGCCTTTATACGTGCCATCTCACCCAACATATTGATACTGTTCAGGGTAGAACTTACTTCCTGGTGTAAATTGATGGCTATCTCTGTCCTTATTCTTTGGAGACCTACTAAACGCTTTATCCTTTCCCGGTCTATTACGTATAAAATGATAACGATCAGCAATGTAAGCGTAAGGTAAAACCACCAGGTTTTCCAGAAAGGAGCTTCAACGTTTATTTTCAGACTGGTTACCTGGCCGTTGGTATCAGCCCCATTGTCTGTTTTGATATGGAAAGTATATTTCCCGGATGGCAGGTAGTTATAGATCGCCCGCAGCGATTCATCGGCTGGTATCCAATCCTTGTCCAGCCCCTCCATTTTATAATAGAAATTAATTTTATTCTGCGACTTAAAGCTCAATGCACTGAATTCAATCGTTACTGAATTTTTATCGTAAGGAAGCGTTAGCCTCGCCAATTGCAGCAATGAATCAACGGGCAGGGATATGTTTAGCAGTTTGAAATCTGTAATGATTCCCGGTGTCGCCTGGGCATTGGCTATCATATCTGCCGGTTGAAAGACCATGATATTACGACCACCATAAAATAATAACCGGCCATTATTTAGTTTGAGATGAGCGGCCTGGGAAAAAAACTCATCCAGCATCCCATCCCGTTTATCATATACTGTAAATATGTTTTTTGACAGGTTGAACCGGCAAAGCCCATTTTCGAGCAAGCCCAGCCAGAGAATTCCCTGGTTGTCTTTGGCGATGGATAAAACAGAACCCGGCAACCCATCCTGTCTGGTAATGATGGAAATCCTGCCTGTTTTTGTGTTCATCACCTGGATGGCGGCGCCTGCTATGACCAGTAAACTGTCATTGTATTCAATGATGTCGGACAGGCCATCATCCGCCAGGCGGTATCCTTCCGGCTTTGCGGTGGTGATATGGTCTATTTGCGCATGGGTGGCAGCATCTATTTTATACAAACCCTGGTTGTACATAGTTACCCATGCGAAATTGTGCTGATCAATGATGATGTTGGTGGGCATTGTTTCCTGAAATGCTTTTACCAGTACATATCCTTTTTTGTGATCATTGCCTGCCAACTGCCGGTCCCATTTGATGATATCGCCTGTATTGTTTTTCCAGGTACTGAACCACAGGTTTCCTTTTTTGTCTTCTGTGATTCTCCGGATGATCTTGCCGGCTATTATTTCGGGAGCAAATTGTTCCGATTGTCCGGTATTCGGATCATATAGGATCATTTGTCCTTTGGTATATCCCATCCATACCTGGCCTGTAAGGCTATGCTGGTAAATGGCCCATATTGAACGCTGTGTGTATTGAGCCGCGGGGTCGCCTTTGGGGGCTACCGGGGTAAAATCCTTTCCATAGGTGTACAGGCCGGCGCCCGCAGTACCGATCCAGATATCCCCATTTTTCATTTCACCAACTGCCGTTACCGGTTGTTCAACAGCAGCCGGATCATTCCTCCGCTGTAATAAATAATTGGAAAAGAAGTTGGCATCCGGGTTGAACCTGAACAATCCATGCGTGGTGGATACCCAGAGATTCTGTTCCCTGTCCTCATACATATCCACTGCCATATCAAAGACCAGGCTCCTGGGATTACATGTTTCGTTGACAGGGATCTTTTCAAAGACAGTTAACCCCGCTTTTTTGTATTCCATTAAAAAGGGCAATCCACATAGCCATGTCCGGCCATTTTTTTGTGAATAGATCTTTTTTAATTCATGGTATTCGTTTTTAGGCTTTAAAGCCGGGAAGGGGATATGCCTGTCATGAGTGCCTGTAGACGGATCAAAACGGTGGACTACGAATTGAGCTTCCTGCTCTGCATGGGGGGTAGAACACCAGAAATGCCTGTTGCGGTCGATGTGTAACGTACGGGGAAACTTTTCCTGCCCCAATGCTGCAATAACCGGGTCATTATTGCGATTATTCCCCCGATAGCTAACCTGTTTATTGCCGACGTTGTATACTGCCAGTCCCGAATCACAGGCCATCCAGAAATTGCGGGAATGATGATCGATCAACAACTCGTATACCGTCCAGCCCGCCGGGAGTACTTCATTCAGCGGGCTGCGCGTAAATTCCTGTGTTTTTGCTGAAAAAAGGTAAATGGCATATTGATGGAGCAGCAGGTAAAGGTTCCCCTCCCTGTCTTCCATCAGGTATTTTATGCTCATTAATTCTTTTTTGTCCCGTACACGTATGGGGATCTCCCGGTAAGTAAAATGCGTGGTGCTGAAGATCCCGACTTTATCGTCTGCTGTTTGCACCCACAGGTTATGCTTTGTATCCTCATAAACACCTTCTACTATATTGTGGGGAATGGTTTGTGGATCACCCGGTTTATTCCTGAATGTGAGGAACCTTTTGCCATCATACCGTTGCAATCCGTTGGTGGTAGCCAGCCACATAAAGCCTTTGTGGTCCTGTATCACATTGAGTACGGCATTGGCTGAAAGCCCGTTATTGGTATTGAAAGACGTGAATTGGTATTCATTTACCTTTTGTGCCCCGGCCATCAGGCAGGCATGTGAAAAAAGGATACATAATAATAGTCGCAGGTGCATGTAAGGGGGCGTAGGGCTCAAATATACTTTAAATTTCCTACTCACCACCGATCCCTCATTACTCACTATATTGTCTTCGCGCCAGCTCAAAATAACATACCCTGTATTGGTTACTTGTTTTCGATCAAGTAATTGGCAGGGTATTGCTAAATCTCAAATATATTATTAGGTTTGTATTAATAACTGTTTGGCACAGCTATTCTACTTCTCCATAACCTTATCCCGGTTCAAAATCCACACTATTCTGGCATCTGTTTCTTCACTGTTACAAAGCACCGCAGTATATCATCCAATTTCCACTTTAGGCATCTTACACTACATTACCATTCACTGTAATTTCTTTGCCATGGGCTGAGACCCCGGCAACAATCCGTCCATTTTCCTGTCAATCATCCACTTCAACATTCCATTCCTATTAACCGGAAAGTATTGCTATCTGGAACGGATACCCTATTTGTAACCCCATAAAGAAAATAAAATGAGACGTATTCTACTTATCAGCATGCTGCTGACGATTGCTACTGCCATCCATGCCCAACTGGAAGAAGATTTTTCACCCAACCCCACCGACTGGACATTAGACCAGGGAGCTCAATTCACTGCTGTCAATGGTGATGCTGTTGCTGTAACGCCTGCCGGTGGAGGTAACAACCATGCTGTTATTGGTACTTCTGCCGTTAACAAAACTTCCAATACGGTAGAAGTATGCTTCGATCTAACCCCTTACAATTCGAACCTGAATGGTAAGGTGAATTTTGCATGCGCTACTTATATGGATATACTATTTGTTAAATCCTCCGTTACTACCTCCAATGATGCAGAACTCCCCGAAAATATTCTGGCACGTATCGATAATTTTCAAGTGTCAATCAGTGGCGGCGCCCATTGTTTTACCTTTAATTTCCCGGCCGGTGTAGTGGCCGCCGATTTTAAAATATTCCTTTCTTTTCATGCCACTTGTAACCAGGGAGGCACTAAGCTGGTACTGGATAATGTAAAAATAAGCGGTGTAGATGAAGTGTGCCCGGGCACTACTTGCCCGCCAGCGGCTCTTGATGATATATTTGACCGTACTGACGAAAATGAGCTGTCATTCGATGCTGTGGTCTACGGTTCCAATATCAACTATCCCGGTCCGGGCAGTAAAGCTGCCGACCTGGGCGGTACCGACAATGACCCGAATGATACCTATGCACACCTGCAGTGGACACTGGTAACAGCACCGTCTAACGGATCTGTTGTGATCAATGCGGATGGTTCCTGTACCATTACCAGAAATTCACTGACTACAAAACAGGTCGTTTTCGTATACCAGATCTGTGATGATGGCGCCGATAATAACTTTGCTACCACCGGCGATAATCTTTGTGACCAGGCTACCGTAACAGTCAACTTTGCTGTAAACATTGTCACCCCTGTACTCCTGACCAACTTTTCTGTTACCCGGAAGGAGGCGCTGGTAACGGTGAAATGGACCACTTCTTCTGAGAGCAATAACAGCCGGTTTGAAATACAACGCAGCACTGGTGGCAACCCCTGGCAAACAATTGCTACTGTTCAATCAAAAGCAGCGCAGGGCAATAGTGATGTGCCCCTGAGCTATGAATTCAGTGAATCCATCGCTATCAAATCGGTGGCTAGCTATCGCCTGGTACAGATAGATAAGGACGGCACAAAAACAATATACGCTATCAGGATGGTGCGGGGTATGGACGGCATGGCTAAAATGATACTTACACCCAACCCGGCCAGGTCTGGAAGGTTTACCATCATCTTCGACGATGTGCAGCCAAGGGATATTATGATCAGCGACCTCAGCGGCAAAGCAGTGCAGCAATGGCATGGTTATGCACAAAGCAACCTGCCGGTCAATGGTCTCCGCCCCGGCCTGTACATTGTACAGGTAACCACCAGAGCTACTTTGGAAAAACAGGTGCAAAAGCTCATCGTTACCGAATAACAGCGATCGGATCCCTGCCCTCATTCAATAATAGAAGCCCCTTTCTCGAGGAAGGGGCTTCGCCTATTACGGCACCAGCCTAAAAATGGCCCGTATCCCCTCCACTCGCCATTTACCACTCGCCACTCGCTTTTTCTTCAAACTTCTTCCTTAGATTGCACCTCAAATGGATGTTCCTTATGAGCAAGGTGATCATTTCTGTAAAGGACCTCGTCAAAAAGTACGGCCAGTTTGAAGCGGTCAAAGGCATTAGCTTTGATGTGCAGGAGGGGGAGATATTTGGTTTGCTGGGGCCTAATGGCGCCGGTAAGTCTACTACCCTGGAAATTATAGAAACCCTGCGGGATAAAACGGCGGGAGAAGTAACTGTGCAGGGATTTAACCTGGATACCGACCCCAATGAGATCAAAAAGATCATTGGCGTGCAGTTGCAAACCTCCGGCTTCTACCCCGGCCTCAACCTGCTGGAACTGATAGACCTCTTTGCCGGTTTATACAACCGTTCTGTCAATGCACGGGAATTGCTGAAAAGTGTGAACCTGGAAGATAAAGCCAAAAACAAGTACAAAGAGTTAAGCGGTGGACAAAAACAGCGTTTTTCCATTGCTACCACCCTTATCAACCAGCCCAGGATCATCTTCCTCGATGAGCCTACTACGGGCCTCGATCCCCATGCCCGCCGTAACTTGTGGGAACTGATCAAGAACATCCGGGCGCAGGGCACTACTGTTATCATTACTACCCATTACATGGACGAGGCAGAAGTCCTGTGCGACCGTATCGCCATCATAGATGCGGGTAAGATCATTGCGCTGGAAACACCGGATAAGCTCATTGATGAATTGGTGGCTACTGGCTTTGAACGCCCCAAAGAAGTAAAAAAAGCCAACCTCGAAGACGTGTTCATTCACCTTACCGGTCACACCCTGCGGGAGGAGTAAGAGCGGCGCCGTCTTTCAATTTGTAAACATAGAAATCTTCAAATCATATGGACTTACGATACCCCATCGGCAAATATGAGTCACAACCTTTTTCCGACAAGCAAAAGCGTACCTGGCTGCAGGATATCCAGTTCTTACCGGGATTATTGGAGACTGCTATCGAAAATCTCGATGAGAAACAGTTTGAAACGCCCTATCGCGATGGGGGATGGACGGTGAGGCAGGTCGTGCACCATGTGGCCGACAGTCACCTCAATGCTTACACACGTTTTAAGCTGGGGCTTACAGAGAATAACCCGGCCATCAAGCCTTATGAAGAAGGGCTGTGGGCCGAACTGAAAGACGTATCTGTGGTGCCTGTAAACATCTCCATCACCCTGCTCTATGCATTACATACCCGCTGGCATGCTGCCATCCGTGACCTCACCGATGAGCAATGGAAAAGGACGGTATTCCATCCGGAACATAAAAAGGAAATGACCCTCTGGTTCCTGCTGGGCATGTATGCCTGGCACGGTAAACACCATGTAGCGCACATCACTTCCCTGCGTGAAAGAAAAGGATGGATATAGGCTAAAAGAAGACTGCCAGCTTCACTCTTGCAAAGAAAGGAACACCCGGTGTAAAATGTATTTCACTTACTGGTGCTGGTTCGTCCTTTAAGCGGGATTCAGTGTCAAATTGTGTTTCATTCCACTTTACATTGAACAGGTTCTCTACGGCAATACCCACCTCGTACTTCTTTTGCGTGTAATTGAAGGAAATATCTGTAACGGTATAGCCGCTGGCGATGACAGATTTGTCTTCATTGGCTGGCCGGTCTTTCATATACCGGTACCGGATGCTGCCATTAAATCCTTGTTGTAATTGCCAGCTCAGCCCGCCCGTACTGGTAAAAGTGGGGGCAAGGGGAATATAACTTTCTCCTTTGGGGGTATCCATGCTCCGGGGTTTGGCAATATTGAAATTGGCATCGGCAAACAACCACTTATTGATCTGATAGCGGCCCGAAACATCGAGGCCGGTACGACGGGTTTTACCGCTGGGCTCCACAATACCTTCATCTCCTACATACACAAATTCCTGCTGCAGGTACAGGTACCAGGCTGCCACGTTAACAAGCAGTCCGGGCAGCGGTTTTACCAGGATGCCAAGATCGGCGCCATAGGCAGCCGGGAGTATTTCATAACCACGGTTAAAGACCACTACCCGTGCATCATTGGAATGGAATCCTTTCCCCGCTTTGAAATACAACTGGTTCTTATCATTGAGGGTGTACTGGATATTCAGCCGGGGGCTGAAGATCGCCTTCCGTTGGGCGGGCAATGACGGCGTAGTGAGCTTGTCGGTATAATCAAAATTGAAATAATCAGTCCGTACGCCGATATTAAATAACCAGCGGTCTTTCTGAAAACGTTCTTCTACCCAGGCAAAAGCATTCAATTCGCTAACATTACCCAGTTGTTTATATTCCAGTACCGTGTTCTTATTAAGGGTGTTCGATAACTCGCTGTTGTGGGTCTTGTCCAGCCTGAACCCTGCTCCATAGGCGGAAGTAATATGCCAGTCGCCTGCTTGCAGGGCATGGGTGAATTTGGAATGAAAGCCATAAATATCTCTTGCTTCCGCTTGCCTGATCTGGTCGCCGTTGACGGGATCATTCAGGAAAAAAGTAAAATTGGAATACAGCTTAAACTGATAACGCGAATAATACAACTGGTTTTCCCAACTGCTGTGATCGTCCAGATAACTGGTAAGGCGGACGCTGGCATTGGTACGGCTGGTATAGCCGCCTTCTGTATCGTCAATAGATCCAAAACGGCCGATAAGACCGCTTTTCACAGCACGTTCCGGTACCTGGCCCGAAGCATCCCAGTCGCTGTTGAGTGTAGACAGAATCAGGGTAAGCTTGTTGTTCCGGCCCAGTTGTGTATTGAACTTACCAAACAGGTTAAAGCGGTTGAAGTGCTGGGGTGCATCAAAGGGACCATCTGAATACAGCAGCTCACTGGCTACATAGGCGTTCGTTCCTTTTTCTTTTAACCGTTCATCCAGCAGATCGATCATAGCCAGTCCGCGGAAAGTATTGAACTGCCCACCTTCCAGCTTCACCGTACTTTTATCAAGACTGTTAAGGGTATTCATGCTTACATAACCGGCGGTACCCAGGTTGCCATATTGTGTATAATAAGGGCCCTTGCCATAATCTACACTGGCGGTGAGTTCTGGTATCAGGAAATGCAGGTCGGCATAACCCTGGCCATGAGCGTGCGATACCATATTCACCGGCAGGCCATCTACCGATACATTAATATCTGTGCCATGGTCAATATCAAAACCGCGCAGGAAGATCTGTTCTGCTTTGCCGCCACCCTGGTGCTGGCCAATGAAGAGGCCGGGCACTGTGCGCAAAATGTCCTGTGCCGAACGGGCGGGCATCAGGTTGAGGTCTATCTTACTGATCGTATGAAAAGAGTTGGCGGTTGATTGCGGTGTGATCACTACCTCCTGCAGGTTAACAGCGCCTTTTTGTAAGGCGATCACCAGCTTTTCTGTGTTGGGCTCCACATTTATCTCCTGTGTTTCATAACCAACAAAAGAGATGATCAGTTTGGCGGCAGCAGCGTCGGTGGTGGTGGGGTAGGTTAAGGAGAAGAAACCCTGTTCATTGGTGGTAATGCCCTGGTGGGCATTGCTCCAGTGCACATAAGCCAGTTCCAGGGGCTCTTTCGTGAGTTTGTCAATCACCTTTCCCCGGATCGTTTGCCGGGCCTGTGCAGCCATGGTAAGAAAGCAGCTAATAATGACAATAAGGAGCTTCATAGCTGGTATATCACTAAAGATTCATTAATAATTGTTGCAACTGGTTAGCCTGTACAGGCCCTAATTCATAAGCACTGTTTTGGGCCTCCCGAAGGTATTGTTTTGCGTTGTCTCTATGGCCACCGGCCATATAAATACGCCCCAGGTTATACAACACATCAGGCTCAAAACATTTATTTTCCACCTGCGAACGGGCTATGGCAAGCGCTTTGTCTACAGCACCCTGCTCACAATAAGCCCTGGCCAGCCAGCTATAGGCTTCGGGGGTGGGGCGGTGCTGCACTTCCCGCCGGGCAAGCTGCAAAGCCTGGGCGATACCGGAGGGCGTTTCTACCTGTAGGCTAAACAGGTATTTATTATACATATCTCCATACAGTGTATCATTGGTTGCCTGCAGAAACCTTTGCTGGTATTGTTGCCGGGCAATAGTATCTTTTTCATAAGTCGCTATCTCCGCCAGCAACAGGTCATAATCCGGCACAGGATGTTGCTGTTGCAGATAGTGCAATATCTTTTTAGCATTCATGGCATCCCTGTCGTGTGAAAAAGCAAGCCAGGCAATTCCCTTCAGTGCATGATAGCAGGCGGGATCAATGGCCAGCGCCCTGAGGTAACGTTGATAGGCCTGTTGGTAACGGTTGGCATGGCCATATAGGTCGCCCAGGTTGGCCATTGTCCATACGGCTAAGGCAGGATTATTGTTGATGGTTTCATAAGCTTCTTCCATCAGCACAATGGCAGCGTCCAGGTTGCCTTCTGCATGATCTTTGTACTTGGCTGCGCGGATAAGGTATTCAAAACCTTTTTTATCGGCCAGGCTATTGAGCGCCTTTTTGGCCCGGTACCGGTTGCCCAGTTCCATGGCCACATCAAATTCCATCAACACGGTAAGGAACCTGTCATCACCCAGCACAAGGGCTGAATCAACATACTGCTGCGCCTGCCTGAAGCGGTGTTGTGTAATACAGTTGGCCGCGAGCGAACGCCAGGTAGCAGAGGTCTGGATATGATTGATGCGGTTCACGATGCGATATAAACTATCCGCCTGGTGAACTTCCGGGATATTCCCCGAATACCTGAACCGCCTTGTCAGCAAACCGGCGATCTTTGATTGGGCTACCATATCATCAGGCGTTCTTGCTAAGCGGCTTTGCCAAAGTGCTATTTCCTGGTCAATAGCCTGTAAGCCTGTAGCATTACCTGGTAGCCGCAGGTAAGCTGCATAGTCCTTGGGGTTGGTAACCGGTTGCTGCCTGCAGGCCATGAAAAGAAAGATAGATACGCCAAAAATGATAAGCTGCTTCATGATCAGTTTTTTAAATAATAAAGGAATGTTCCGGGTTTAGAGTTTGGAGTTTCGCGTTGCTACCGCATTGAAACTTGCAGCTGATACTTAAACTGACTAACTGTTAAATTGCTTTTGCAACAACCAGACGACTAACATTCATTACGTTGTTACACCTAAAGAACCCGAAACTCCAAACCCGAAACACGAAATAGCTAAAAAGGAGCTGCGAGGTAAGGAAAAGCGCTCAGAAAAGGCTTGTCATTCATGTCTACATGGTCACTGGTGAGGCCGGGATTGGCCATCGCATTGGGCCCTCCAAAAATTAATATCAGTTCCACATCAATCACATCATCGCTCAGCGCCCTTCCGGTGAGCACATTCGTGCCGTCATAAAAGGTCGTAGGGGCGGTGGTAGATACATTAAGAACATCGGTAGCCAGCACACCGGTAAACTGATCAGCATTCAGTCCCAGTAAATTGGTGGTATAGCCGGCATTCAGGGCCAGCAGCTTGGTCTTGAACTTGGTGCCAAACATTCCACCCTGCATGGATGGCGTAGTAGTATTGAACACATCTTTTTCAGCGGCACTAACAAACACGGTATTGATAGCAGGGCGGGCCATCTGGTCCATGGTTTGGTAATAAGTAGTCATCTTGTCATCGTCCTTATCGCAGGAGGTAATGGTAGTTGCTATCATAACAACTGAAACCATCATCAGCAACATATTTTTTTGCATGGTTATAATTTTTAAGTACAAGGGAAATGTTTTACGCATCATCGGGTCAGCTCTTTTTCTTGGTTTCCAGCCATACATTTAATTTGCCGGAGGAGGCGCCTAACATGGATTTGGGCACTTCCACTACCAGGCTTAGCACATTGGTGCCCGCAAAAGCATCCGTACCGGGATTGTTAAAGGAAGTAGCTTGCCCGGCAATGATCTTTTTAAACTGGGTGAGGTCAAAAAAGAACGGATCATCACGCGGCCCGGCAAATACTTTCAGGCCGCTGGTAGTAGTAGTAATAGTAGGAGAGGCGGCGCCATAAGCAGTAACAGCCACTTCGGCAGTAGAATTGCCTTGCAGTCTGCTACGGGTGCCGGTTTCTGCAGGCTTAACCGGTCCGTATATCTTCATCTTACCATTGGCATAAATACCCTGTATCACCAGGTCTTCCACATTGTCATTATTATTGTCAATATTGAATTCAATGAGGGTGTTTTCATCAAACCGGGCTGCGCTGGTGGCTGCGGACCCCATCAATAAGCCTTGGGTATTGGCTACAAATACGAGATTGTTTGGGTCTTGCCCGCGGAATACATACACATCGGTGATGTCTGTCGTTTGATTGGTAACTGCCGGTGAATCAATGTGATCGGCGGCAAACAGCAAGCCTCCGGTAATCAACCCGGTAGCTGCCAGGGATAGAAAGATCTGTTTACGTTTCATGCTTTGTTTTTTTAATGGTGATTCAATTGTATTTGGTTGGGACAAAACATCCCGCTTACTACCCGGCTGTACAGGCAGCATTGTTCGCTCCAATAAATAATCATGTATGTATTGACCGGTTACCGGTAGGGCAACATTGTTCAGCATTTAGCCGAAAACTTTCGGGAAATAATTAAACACGATCAGGGAACGGGTGGCTTACATCAAGCACACCAGGCGGATTGTTATAACAATGTTGGCGCACTAATATATACGGAATGCAGGAACTGAAAAGTTTGGAAGACCATAAATAAAAAGTAGCCTGTTGTAAAAGAAGGAGGGCCGGCAAAAGCCAGCCCTCGAGTGAGCCTTTTAGCTCCTGGGTAACACCACATGATCGATCACATGTATAATGCGTTGTTTAAACTTGAATAATTGATCAGGTTATTGGATTTATCGGCTTTCTTGTAGGATCAATGATGGGAGGTAACTTGACATACATACGTATAAAGGCATAGGGCTGGATTTTCAACTTTGTAAGATTTTATCTTTTTTCTGTAAATCCTTTTTTAGCAGAAATCCGTACCAGGGGGTGCTGTATTTCGGGCAGGGGATGTATTTTTACTTTTTTAATTACAATCCGTCTTAATTTACCGTCATGGCTTACTGGCTTGTTAAATCCGAACCATTCAAATACTCCTGGGAACAATTCGAGAAAGACAAACAAACTTATTGGGATGGCGTACGCAACTATGCGGCCCGTAACTTCATGAAAGAAATGAAAAAGGGCGACCAGGTATTCTATTATCACAGCAATGAAGGATTGGAAATAGTAGGCATTGCCAAAGTGGTCAAAGAATTTTACCAGGACCCCACCACCGATGAAGATGCCTGGGTAGTGGTAGACCTGGCCCCTTATAAAAAATTAAAGAAGCCCGTAAGCCTGGCACAAATTAAAGCCGATAAACGATTGGCCAATATGGCGCTGGTACGCCTGGGCAGGCTCTCTGTAGGGCCGGTTACGTCCGAAGAATGGAAAGCTGTCATGGAATTGGCCGGCGAATAAAGTGTGCAACTAATTAGTCTCGCCGTTACACCTAAAGAACCCGAAACCCAAAACTCCAAACCCGGAACTGCAATTAACATTTCCTTGTAGGTTACCTTTTCTGCATTACTGAAATGAATATACAAGCGGGAAATTCTCTCCCCAGGGTATTTATGTAAAATAAAATTCCCTGCATCTAATCATCACTTACGTCTAAAAGTATAGCCATGAAGTACAACCATCAATGGCAGTTACCGCTATGCGCGGTACTGCTCCTGACTTTCAACGCCTGTAATTACAACGAAGGTAAATCCACAGAAGCTGCCAACACGCCGGCGGCCGATGTAACATTAGCAAAAATGGAGGAAACACCCGGTAATGGGGTTGTTGCCGATTCAGTTGCCGGTGCCCCGGCGCCTCCCCAGGATAACGGACAGGAGCAGCAGCAACAAAGACAACAACAACCGCAACAAGGTACCGTACAACAATCACCGGCGCCCAACCCCGATTGGGATAAGAAGATCATTAAGAATGCTACCCTCTCGGTAGAAGTAAAAGACTATACCCGCTTCAATGAGCTGGTGCGTGCAGCCGTGAAACAATCCGGCGGTTACATAGCACAGGAAGAACAAAATGAGTCGGACTATAAAATTGAAAATGCGGTTACCATTAAAGTACCGGTAGATCAGTTTGACAATGCAGTAGCTGCACTTACACCCGGTAAAGAAAAAGTATTGATCCGGAAAATAACATCCCAGGATGTAACGGGTGAAGTGGTGGATACCCGGTCAAGACTGGAAGCGAAACGGCAGGTAAGGCTGCGCTACCTCGATCTCCTGAAACAGGCTAAAAACATGGAAGAAATACTGCAGGTACAAAATGAGATCAATGACCTGCAGGAACACATGGAAGCGGCCGCCGGTCGTATCAACTACCTCTCGCATGCTGCTGCTTTCAGCACCATACAGCTTAGCTACTTCCAGGTATTGAACCCGCAGGCAAAAGATATCAGTACCCCGCCGGGTTTTGGGAAGAAAGTACTGCTGGCCCTCGGGGCCGGACTGGAATGGGTAGGGGAGCTCATCATCCTGCTGCTTACGCTCTGGCCTGTATGGATCGCATTACTTACCGGCTGGTGGCTTTTCCGCAGGTACCGCCCCGCCAAACGCATCATAGCAGCGCCGCCTGCTCCACCTGCAGAACAGAGCGCTTCATAATTCTCACGTCTCATTGCTGGGTCCTTTATAACAGAATGGCGTTTGGCGGCTTTGGTGTTGCCAGGCGCCTTCTGTATTTTTACAGGGATCGTAAAACCTAATAATATAATCATCCAATGAAGAAGAAACTCGTCGTCCTCACCGGGGCAGGCATCAGTGCAGAGAGCGGATTAAGAACCTTTCGCGACAGCGATGGTTTATGGGAAGGTTATGATGTAACAGAAGTGGCTACACCCAGGGCATGGGTAAAGGACCCAAAATTGGTGCTGGACTTTTACAACATGCGCCGGGAGAATGTACGGGATGCCCAACCCAATGCAGCCCATTATGGACTGGCCCAATTGCAGGAGAGGTATGATGTACACATCGTAACCCAAAATATTGACGACCTGCATGAACGCGCCGGATCGTCCAACGTGCTGCACCTGCATGGCGAAATATTCAAAATGCGCAGTGAGGCAGATGAAACCCTCGTTTATGATATAAGAGGTAATATCAACCTGGGTGATACGGCCGAAGACGGGGCGCAGCTAAGGCCCCATATCGTTTGGTTTGAAGAACCCGTGCCATTAATAGAAGAAGCCGCGCGGATAGTAAGGCAGGCCGATATATTTGCCATAGTGGGTACTTCACTGGTGGTATACCCTGCGGCAGGACTGGTGAACTATGCACCCTGGCCCATCCCGAAATACATCATTGATAAAAAAATACCCTATACTTCTTCCGTACAAAACCTCACAGTCATTGAAAAGCCTGCTACAGAGGGAGTAAAAGAACTTATAACTTTATTACTGCAGGGGTAAGTCAACGGCGTAGCTATTCTTTTACATGGGCTTCCCTTCCCGTCTTTCCGCCTTCCCGGCAATAGGCTATATCAGGAAATGCTCTCAAAGAAAATAATCCCATGCTTTTCCAGCTCTTCCAGCACCGGCTCATAGATCTGCGCAAGTATGGGAATATGGAGGCCGGTAAGTTGGATCTTCCCCTGTAAGATCAGCTTGGCTGCAATGCCCAGGGGCAATCCTACTGTTTTGGCCATGGCCGTATGCAATGGGTCCTGGCCTTTTACAATAAGGGTGCTGTTGATCGTATTGGCTACGCCATCTGCTGTTTCATAACCGATCTCATGCAGCATCACGATCATGTCCTTATCAGTGGCACCCAGCGCCAGCTTCGTTTCCAGGGCAAACTGCAATACTTCGGCCGTACTGCACATACCCTTATTGATAACAGTTTTATCATCATCCATGCCCAGGAAGAACAATTGCTTCATGGATAAATTGGCTTCATGCATCTGCCCGGCTACTGTAGCAGCGGCTTTTGTCTTTACTTCATTCAGGTTAATGTCCATCAGTTGCCCATGGTCATCCACCATCATAAAATCCTGCAGGGCCTTGCGGTCATTCTCATCGGCTTCCTGTTCTGCTTCCAGCAGTTGCTGCAGCTTTTCCAGCAATTGCTTGGTTTGAGCAAAGCGTGCCGTAAGCTGCTTTTCTATCCATTCTGAAAAGCCATGCGTATTAAAATGCTGCTGGAAGAACTGTTGCAGCGTCATACCATCGGTATTGTACTGCTCTGTTTCATCGGTCAGCTTTAATTCGATCACATTCTTCCAGCCAAAACAAAACTCCGGGTAGCGTAGCGTGGTGCGTATAAAAGTGGCAGCTTCTTCCAGCTCATAAATGGGAATATAGCCCAGGGAATCACGGTTGGGGTACCAGGCCAGGTAACCCAGTTCCGGGATATTCACCACCCGGTTGGCATCGAAGAGCTGTTCATAAGGCATATGTATCTCCGCCTGGTTCTCTTTAAAAACAGCGCCGGCTTTTCCGGCCAGCACCACATTGCGCGGGTTCCAGCTTATTTTATAATGCCAGGGGTTATCGTCCGATTCGGGTGCTACCAGTCCGCCGCAATGCGACTTAAAGGAGGTAATGCGTCCCCCGGCGGCTTTAATGCGATGGATCAATTGTACAGCGCTCATGTGGTCAATTCCGGGATCGAGCCCCATCTCACACAGGAACAATAGCCCTTTATCCTTGATCTGTGGCGCCAGTGCACTAATCTTTTCATCCACATAAGAAGCCGTGAGCAGGTGTATGCCTTCGGCTACACAATCTTTGGCCACGAGGTAATGAAGGGAAGGAGGCAGCAGTGAGATCACAATATCGGCAATAGTGATCAGTGAGTAGCGGGCTACATCGTCTTCTACATTGATCGCGTAGGCGCGGGTCCGGGCTGCAAGGTTCGTTTTGGAAAGCGCCAGATCCAGGTTACTGTCAACTACATGCAATTGCCACTCATTTTCCTGTACGGTTTTAATGAGGTACTCGATAAGGCAGGTGGCCGACTTTCCGGCGCCAAAAACTACAATATGCTTCATGCAGAAGAGAATATGAATTGCAATATACAAAAAACAAAGCCGGACTGCTTATGGCAGCCCGGCTGTTGGTTCTGAGCCGTCCTTGTAATACTTTATAGTGTTTACCGCTGTAATTTGATCTCGCCAAGGTCGGCTGTCTGTCCTTCTTTTACATCTGCATCCAGGGTGGCATCCTTATAGGGACTCCTGGCATCTATCCATACTTTCCAGGACCCCGGTTTTACAAGAAAGGAGAAGCCTCCATCATCATTAGGCTTAACCTTTAGGGAATCAGTGCCATTAATGGCTACCACCACTTCAGCCCCGTCTGAAGGTGAAACCTTTCCCGTAATAGAAGACTGCTGCATAACTCGAACCGCGTGCAGACTGGCTACCGCGATGATGATGACAATCAACGTGGCAATGGTCTTTTTCATAATTATGGTTTTATTGTGAGATACAATCCCTGCGTATGGCTGCAGGTAGAATTCACAAAGGTGCGACGGTTAAACATGGGAGATGGGGATATCGCAATCGCAGTAAGTAATATATCCAATTTTTATGCCAGCAGGCAGGTAGCGCGGTGGGAATTAAAGAAATGCATACGCAGGAAAACGCATCAAATACAAAAGCGACCGGCATCCTGGTCGCTTTAGGATAATATAAAATGTTATTTAAGTTAATCGGAATTTAATATCCTGCATGGGCCAAACCCAACGCTTTGGAATTGATGCGGGTAATAACATAATCAACCGTTACACCCCGGTTAGTACGTGGCGCGTCAACTGTTTTTTGTTCACCGGGCGCTACATCATTAAACAACAACAACTGTGTTTTTACCACCCTCTTTTCAGGGCCCAGGTAGCGTACTTCCACTTCCACCTGGTCCAGCGGGTACAGGCTGTTATTGGAAATCGTCAGTTGCAGGTCAGAA
The DNA here is from genome assembly GCF_011759375.1 of Paraflavitalea devenefica. NCBI lineage: Bacteria > Pseudomonadati > Bacteroidota > Chitinophagia > Chitinophagales > Chitinophagaceae > Paraflavitalea > Paraflavitalea devenefica. Next base: position 1,997,403 of record NZ_JAARML010000002.1, read on the forward strand.
ATGCCCCCCAACACACCGGTCTTATACTTATTGGCATCAACAGCCACCAACTGGTGTATATTCTTCCGGGCCTGTTCTACTTCCTCCCGGTTTACCGGTTTGTTTTCGGGCTTATTGGTTACCACAGCGGGAATAAACTTTACACCCTGTTGCTGTAGTGCATCAGGAGGTAATACTTCTTTTGGGTTGTTTTCCGTTTTATTATGCACCGGTGTGCCAATGTTTTCTTTTTTGTTATCTGCAGGCGTTGTGTTTGCCGGCTCATCTGCAGGAGCTGTATTGCTCTCTGCCGGTACATTGACAGGCGCCGGCGGAATCACGTTTTGAGTGGCGGCTTCTTTCCTTTTTTCCCGTTCCTGTATCTGCTTTACCAACAGATCGAGCTCAGCATTATTCTTTTGCTGGCGGCTGTTACTGATTACAAGTCCAATAATAATACCGCCCAGCACCAGGCAGGCGGCGGCTATGCTGCGCATCAGTATACGGTTGCTCTTATTGCTTTGCTTTATTACAGGCGCCAGTGTTTCCTCCTGTTGCGGATAATGCTTTTCAACAATTTCAGAAAAAGCAGGGGCAGGCGGTGTTTCCACCACTGTCTTCATATGTACGATCGGGTTGGCTGCCATGCTTTCAGCCTGCTTCATCTTTTCTTCCCGCAGCCGGGCAAACTTTTCATTCAACAGTTCGGCTGTTGAAGTATCAGCCGTATCAGTGGCGGCTGGTACAGGAGAGGCTGCTTTACTCGTATTTGTGGTAGTTGCCGTAATATTGCGGTCTTTCGTGCCGGCAGGTAACGTAACATAGATCTTTTTGGCGGTAATAGTGGGCGTAACAGGCGTGGTGGCTACAGGGGTGGTCACCACGATCGCTTCTGTTTGTACAGAGGCCTGTTGGCTGATAGCGTTTACTTGTTGTTGAGTAGTAGTAACTGATTTCTTCTTGTAAAAGCGGTCATAAGGCTGTTCTTCCACAGCAGGAGCAAAGGCCTGTAATTCGGCAATTTCACTGGGGTAACGCCATGCGGCACTCTTCCCATCCAGCCATACAAGGTCATAAGGTTTGAGGCCCATATTAATCAACTCATCCACTGAGTAAGGCCCCGTCTGCTTGTTGTCACGAAGTAGTAAGTACTTGTTCATATTCATAGATAAGCATACACAAAAGCTCAAAAGCAATTGTTGAGGTACGACGTGCGGTAGTCATTCAGGGGATTGGAGTGAGGGGGAATATTGGATGGCTTATTGTAAGGGTAAATGCAAGTTAATAACTTGCTATCATTTATTCCAATAACCAGGCCGGAAAATTGTTAAAGGGATGAGAATCCGGGAGCCGGAATATAGAATCCGGAAGCCAAAAGCCTGATGCTGGCAGACTTGCATGCCGCGCAAACGATGCTGGATGCTGAATTCTGGATTCTATATTCTATTTTTACAACTCCTTCATTTATAGTAACATTTTATGGATACAACAGGAACCATCAGTCAGCTACCCATACCACTTGCTTTGCCGCGCCGTAATGCAGTGCCCGCCACAGGCATCAGGGTACTGGCCGGCGATATCGGGGGTACCAAAACCAACCTTGCCGTGTACCAGGTAATGCCGGAGGGCATCAAACTGCTACAGGGCGCCCGTTATCCGTCTGCAGAATATCAATCTCTTATAATCCTTATCAAGCATTTTTTAGCAGAGAATAACCTGCGCCTGCCCGATCGTATCAGCCTGGGCGTGGCAGGGCCCGTACTCAATGGTAAAGTAGACATTACCAACCTCACCTGGGTATTGGACCAGGCCGAAATTGCCCGGGATACAGGGGTCAAAGAGGTGGTATTGATCAATGACCTCGAAGCCATGGCCTATGGATTGGCAGCCCTTCAGGCGGAAGACTTTATCACCATCCATGGGGGTAAAGAAGGCGCTGTTGGCAACATGGCCATCATAGCGCCGGGCACCGGGCTGGGGGAGGCTGGCCTTTACTGGAATGGAAAAGCCTATTTCCCGTTCCCTACTGAAGGCGGGCATTGCGACTTTTCGCCCCGTACCGACCTGGACATGGAGCTGTGTAAATACCTGCAGCAGCAGGGTGAAGTGGTAAGCTGGGAAAAAGTAATAGCAGGGCCTGCTATCACCAGCATCTATACCTTCCTGCGTGATGTGAAAAAGAGGGAAGAACCGGCCTGGCTGGCAGAGCAGTTGGCCAAAGAAAAGGACGATTCGGCGGTCATCAGCCAGAACGCCCTGCACAATAAAGCGGCTATCTGTGTGGAAACCATGGACCTTTTTGTTCGTTACATTGCCCGCGAAACAGCCAACCTGGTCCTCAAAATGAAGGCTACCGGCGGTATCTTCCTGGGAGGGGGGATACCTCCCAAAATTGCGCCGCTCCTGTTGCAGGAGGCCTTTTACCGGCATTACATGGATTGCGACCGCATGCAGCACCTGCTGGAAGGGGTGCCTATCCGCATCATCAAAAACGATAAAACGGGCTTGCTGGGCGCCGCCTTCTATGGTGCTTATGGGGAGTGGTAGTTTCGGGTTTGTTGTTTGGCGTTTCGGGTTGCTACCGCGTTTTCGACAGGCAGCCCATTTGTACAATACCTGAACATTTCATCAATTTTACTGTCATAATATCAAGCCACTAAGCTAATTTTAAGCTTAGTGAGGGTTGTTGCACCTGAAGAACCCGAAACTCAAAACCCGAAACCCGGAATCGATGTCTTTTCTGGTACGATGGTAAATCTTAATTTAAAGTAAAATTATAATTCTTGTATTGTTATGATTAAGTGCCGCAGCTATCAGCTTATCCTGTGCATTTCCTTTCTGGTTATTGGCCTGTCTTGTACTACCCTGGCGCAAAAAAGTAAAGTGACCGAGAATGTTGACCTCGTATTCCACAATACGGCCGACATGCTGCAGCAGATCCATTATGCGCCCAAAAAGCTCGATGATAAATTCTCTGTCCAGGTATTTACTGCCTACCTCCAACAGCTCGATCCGGGTAAACGTTTCTTCCTGAAAGAAGACCTGCACCGGTTCAAAAAATACCAACTGCAACTGGATGATGAAATGAAAGGCAAAGTGGTACACTTTTACAAAGTGGTCAACACCACCTTCAAGCAACGGCTGAAAGAGTCGGAGGCAATGGTGGAGGAACTGCTGAAGCAGCCTTTTAAATTCACTACACAGGAAATATACAATACCAATACCGATAAGCTGGATTACTGCAAATCGGCCGATGACCTCAAAAGCCGCTGGCACAACTACCTCAAATACCAGGTGCTGGGCCAATATGAAGACCTGCTCGACATTCACCAGCGCGACAGTGCCAACAAACAAACCGAAGGGCAGATAGAAGAAAAAGCCCGACAAACCATCGGGCGCATTGAAAAAAGGAACATTGACAACCTGTCTAAACTCACTACCGATGAGGAAGCTTTCAATACCTATGTGAACAGCATCACCAACCTCTACGATCCCCATTCCAACTACTTCCTGCCGGTAGACCGCCGGGAATTCCAGGAAAGCCTGAGTGGTGTGTACTATGGTATCGGCGCCTTATTAGCCGATATGCAGGGTAAAATTGGTATCGGCGAACTCATGATCGGCGGGCCTGCCTGGAAAAGCGGACAGGTAGATAAGGGCGATGTCATTGTAAAAGTTACCCAGCAGGGCGGCAAGCCGGTAGATGTGGCAGGCTTTACCATGGGTGAGGTCATCAAACTCACCAGGGGACAGCAGGGTACCACCGTTACCATCACCTTCCGCAAAACCGATGGCAGTCTCAAAGACGTAACGCTGAAGCGCGCAGCCCTGCAACTGGAAGATACCTTTGTAAAAAGCGCCATCATTGAAGATTCTGTCAAACTGGGATACATCTCCTTCCCGAAATTCTATACCGACTTTGGCGATGCCAATGGCCGTAGTTGCGCGGTTGACATGGCGCGGGAGCTTACCCGCCTGCAACAGGAAAATGTAAAAGGCATCATCATTGACATTCGTGATAACATAGGCGGTAGCCTGGGCGAGGTCATCAACATGATCGGCTTATTCATCAAAGAAGGACCGGTGGTACAGGTAAAGGGACCGGTAGGCGAGCCCTATGTAAGCCGGGTGAAGGGTAAGGAAGTATTATACGATGGCCCCCTCGTAGTGCTCGTCAATGAAATGAGCGCTTCCGCTGCCGAGATATTTGCAGCAGCCATACAAGACTATCACCGGGGTATCATCGTGGGCAGTAGCTCTACCTATGGCAAGGGGTCTGTGCAGCGTCCTTTTGGTATCGGTGATAACCGGTTATCCAATAGTGTGAATACCGACCTGGGCACCCTGCATGTAACCCTGCAAAAATACTACCGCATTACAGGCGCCGCCACCCAGTTGAAAGGCATAGAGCCCGATATTAAACTGCCGGGCATCTATGAACCGTACAAAATACAGGAGAAAAACAATCCTACCGCCCTGGCCTGGGATACCATTCAGGCAGTACCCTTTACCGCTATGGATGAGCAGGGTACCATTCCCAAAGTAGTGGCTCATTCAGGTGGACGCATGCAACATGATTCTGTGTTGCAGGCCCTCACCAAAAACCTGCATTGGATGCAGAATAGGAATGGCATCTATGCGCTGCAACTGGAGAAATACCGTACTGCCGAAAAAGAATTGCAAACCAAAGTAGGCGAAATAAGAAAGCAACTGGTGTCGGCAAAGCCAATGGGGGTTAAAAATACCACCGATATGGAGGATGCGCTGAAAAACAAAGAGCAATTCAAGAACGACAGCAACAAGGCCTGGATCAACTCCTTAAAACGCGACCTCTTCCTGTCAGAAGCCGTCTATGTCATGTATGACTACCTGCGGTTAAAAATAAGCTGATAGGTTTGAATACGCTATAAATCGTTTACTTATATCAAAAAAGGCTATTTCTCCCTGGAATAGCCTTTTTTCATGGCCGCTCCTGCCGGTTTTTCATTATTTTAGTATTCCTGCTGAGCATCTCCCAACCATACACTGCATAGGATCAGAATGTCCTGTTAAAAGCCCTGTATTATTATCATTAAACTAAATCGTAGTTCCTTATGGGTAAGGGGAAAGCTAAAAGCAATAATGAACAAAAGGATGACGCTTCAACGTCCAACACCAACCAGCAGGCCTCAACAGGCAAGGGCAATAACTACCAGGCTGGAGGGAATATCTACATCAATGATCCCGGCACTGCCAACAGCCCCCAAGAAGAGGCTAAGCCGAAAAAATTAGATACCTGGCAAAAAGTGGTAGCCATCATCGTGGGTATTACTGCGATCATTACATTCTTCTTTACGTTTCGGGAAAAAATGGGCTGGGTACCAGCTAAACAGGAAACCGTATTGCAGGATTCTATATTTGTTTCTGGTTTAATCAGGGATTCGCTGACTGGTGAAGCAATCTCCAATGCCTGGGTTACCAGCGATCTTAAGCCTGGTGATACCATCCTTACAGCGAGCAACGGTACATTTGAATTATATGTACCTGGAAAATCCGGCCAGAGTATTCGTATATATACCGGAGCCAAAAACTACCAGGAAAGGAACGAATACCATACACTTCCCAGGGCTATCGCCATTTATCTGAACAAGAAATGAAGCACTTCTTTTTCCTGGCCATACTACTGTTTCAATCATCCCTTTGGGCGGTTGCCCAGATCAACCTCAAAGGCATTGTAACCAATGACGGCTGCAACAATAGCTTAACGCATAAAGGTTGTAAAGTATTTCCGGCTGTTGGTATAAGTGTGGGTACTATGAATGATGTTACGGATGCCAATGGCCGTTTTGCTATCAGTCTGCCCGGGCAATACACACCCGGCAGTGAGGTCATTGCCCATGTTGAAGTACCCGGCCATTCCATTCACATGCCCCTGTATGGGAAATTCAACCTGCCCAATACCTTACTGGATGATGTATTTGAGCAACAGATCATCCTGCTGCCCAAAGGAAGCCTGAAGCATTTCACCAATGCTTCCATTGTGGCATTCATCAACAACATCTCCAAAAGGGAAAGTGAAAAAACAAAGATTGAAAAAGAAAAGGCGCTTAATAACTATGAGTATTACTTCAAAGAGTTTGCCGATTATCATGGTTTTACACCCAGGCAGGTAAAAGGATTGATAGACCAGTGGGCTGCTACCGACTCTGTAAAAAATGCTATTGGGGATAATTTGTTGCAGGCAGCCCGAAACTATTACCTGCAGGATTATAACAGAGCTTCCCTGTTTTATGAAAAGGCTGGGTTATTAGGCAAAAAAGATATTGCACAAGAAATACAGGAAGATGAAAAACGGAGGAATAGAATAATTGAGAAAATTGAAGCTGCGTGCAATGCTTTCCTATTGGCTGGAAATAGCGCATTTAAGGCCCTTAATTTTAAAAGAGCGATAGAGCAATATCATAAAGCTGATAGCATCATAACTTTGCCAAATTCACTGCAAAGAATATATGGCTCATTTATACACCTAAAATGGGAAATAAGGGACGCGCTTGCGCCGGCATTATTTAATCAGGGTATTCGTATACAAAGCAATGAAGGGAATATTTTGCTAAGAGAGGCAGTAAGGCTTTATCGTATGGCGCTTAAGGACTATAATAAAAAAGATTTTCCGGAATTCTGGGCCAATACACAAAATAACCTCGGGAATGCCCTTGGGCATCAGGAAAACCGCACAGCAGGAAAGGAAGGAGTCATTTTGCTGGAACAGTCAGCTGCTGCTTACCATGCAGCACTTGAAGTGTATACTAAAAAAGACTTTCCTGAGCAATGGGCCAGTACGCAACATAACCTTGGTATTACGTTTGCTGCCAGGGGTGCTCGTGCAAACGGCAGCGAAGTAACCGCTTTACTGGCACAAGCGATTAATCATTACTATGCAGCACTGGAAATCAGGACCAAAGAAAAGTTCCCGAAGGACTGGGCCGATACGCAGAATTGCCTCGGGGTTTTGCTTCAGGAGCAGGCAGATCGTATAGCAGGTAGCGAAGGCATCGCCCTGTTGAAACAATCGGAGGCAGTCTATCGGGCACTTCTTGAAGTCAGGACCAAAGAATCTTTTCCGCAAGCCTGGGCCTTAGTGCAGAATAACCTGGGAGTTACGCTTAAGCAACAGGGTCTTCGTATGGAGGGAGGTCAGGGAATTGCCTTGCTGGTCCAGGCAGAGCAGGCTTTTCGTGTGGCGCTTGAAGTGTATACTAAAGAAAATTTACCGCAAGACTGGGCCATGGCGCAGAATAACCTCGGATCTGTGCTTCATGAGCAAGCTACCCGGGTGGAAGGCAGTGAAAGTGTGATGCTGCTGGTACAGGCGATAGCAGCTTACCGGGCAGCCCTGGAAGTAAGGACCAAAAAAGAAGTACCGCAAGACTGGGCTAATACACAGAATAACCTCGGGTCTGCATTGCAGGATCAGGCAGATCTTATTGGAGGAGCTGAAGGTATGACTTTACTGACTCAGGCTGTGAATGCCTTTCAATCTACGCTTGAAGTATATACCAGGGAACATTTACCGCAGGACTGGGCGCATGTACAGAATAATCTGGGAGATGCCTATAAGCTGCAGGCTATGTATGCGGAAGGCGTTGAAGATATTGCTTTATTAGCGAGATCAGTAGAATCTTACCGGGCGGCTCTTGAAGTACGGACCAAAAAAGATTTACCGCAGGAGTGGGCCAATACACAGAATAATCTTGGCAATGCGTTGGCTGAACAAGGCCTTCGTATGGATGATAGTGCCGAAGGAGTTGTTTTACAGGTACAGGCAATAGAAGCTTATCGTGCAGCACTGGAAGTTAGGACCAGAAAAGATTTTCCACAGGAGTGGGCTGGCCTGCAGCATAATATTGGAACCACACTCCATGAGCAGGCTCTCCTTACGGAAGGTGCTGAAGGAGTTGCTTTATTGGAGAAGGCAGTGCAGGCATATCGCGCGGCCCTTGAAATCAGGACCAGAAAGCATTTGCCACAAGGCTGGGCCGATACACAGAATGGCCTTGCCAATACCCTGGCAGAACAAGGCCATCGAACGGAAGGCAGTGCAGGAATTGTTTTATTGACCCAGGCGGTAGAAGCCTATCATGCAGCGCTTGAAGTTTTCATTAAAAAAAACTTCCCGCGTAATTGGGCTATGACTCAATGTAACCTTGGAGTTGCGCTTAACCAATTGGGCATTCGTAAAGGAGAGAACGGGGGAGCGGCCTTTTTGGAGCAGGCAGTAGAAGTCTTTAGTACTGCGCTGGAAGTTTACACCAAAAAAGATTTTCCGCTGTTGTGGGTTGACATACAGAGCTCTTTAGGATTAATATATGAACACACCAGGCAATGGGCCCGCGCAAAGCAATGCTTTGAAAACATCCGCAGCTTCGATGCTGAATATGCTGATAAGAAAATCAAAGAAATCGAAAAACAAATGAAGTTATGAAACCTTGCTATTGCCTGCTGGTCCTTTCATTGTTCGCAACGTCCGGGGCGGTTGGGCAGGTCAACCTCAAAGGCATTGTAACCAATGACGGCTGCAACAATGGCTTAAAGCACAAGGATTGCAAAGTGTTTCCAGGTGTAAGGGTAAGTGTGGGTGCCATGGGCGATGTAACCGATGCCAACGGTCGCTTTGCCATCAACCTGCCTGCGCAATACACACCTGGTAGTGAGGTCATTGCCAGTGTAGATATATCCGGTTACGCCATCCACATGCCCCTATATGGAAAATTCAACCTGCCCAATGCCTTACTGGATGATGTATTTGAACAACAGATCATTGTATTGCCCAAAGGGAGCCTGAAGCATTTTACCAATGAAGCTATTGTGGCGTTTATTAGGGGCATATCCAAAAGAGAAAGCGAAATAGCGAAAACGAAAAAAGAAGCATCGCTCAATGACTATGCCTTCTATTTTAAAGAGTTTGCCGATTACCACGGCTTTACACCCGATGAGGTAAAAGAATTAATAGACAAATGGGCCAATACCGATTCTGTAAAAAATGCCATCGACAATTTTGAGCTGCAGGGAGCCCGGCATTACTATTTGAAAAACTTCCTGCAGGCAGCCGCCAATTATGAAAAGGCCGGCGACCTGGGTGAAGAGCATAGCAGGAACGAACAACATAAAACACAAAAACAGGTAAAAAGAACCATTGAAGCCATTGAGGATGCTTACAACAACTATATGCTCGCCGGCAATAGCGCTTGGGCTGCCTATGATTTTAAAAGTGCTATACGGGCATTTCAAAAAGCTGAAAGGGTAGTGATGTTGCCCGATTCCTCGCGGAAATTTCATGGTTCTTTTGAGATCAGTAAGTGGGAGGTAAGGGAGTTGCTAGCGGGTGCTTATTTTGAAGAAGGTATCCGTGCAAAAGGCAGTGAAGGAAATGTATTGCTGAAAAAATCCGTAGATGTCTTTCGTGCGGCGATCACCCCGGCTAATAAAGCAAACGTGCCTTATTACTGGGCAGTCATGCAAGGTAATTTAGGAGGCGTGCTTAAAGAACAGGGTATGCGTTCAACGGGCAGGAGTGCAAGGGAATTATTTGAGCAGTCAATGGCTGCCTACCGGTCATCGCTGGAGATCCATACCCGGAAAGACTGGCCGTTTGCCTGGGCAATGGCGCAGGATAACCTGGGCCTTGTGCTGCAGGAACTGGCAATGCGCATGCCCGGCAATGAAGGGAAAATATTATTAACGCAATCGGTAGCTGCTCATCGGGCTGCATTGGAAGTCGACACGGAAAAGGAATTACCACAACATTGGGCGCTCACACAAACTAACCTGGGTGCTGCATTGCTGGCGCAGGCAGAGCAGTCTGAAAATCAGGAGGCTGCTGCTTTACTGATACAGGCCGAAGCGGCCTGCCGGGCTGCACTGAAAATAGTTACTAGAAACAACTTTTCGCAGGATTGGGCGCTCACACAGCATAACCTGGGCGCCATACTGAAAGCACAGGCTATACAGGCAAAAGAGGCAGGGGCAAACGCTTTGCTGCAACAGGCAGTGACAGCTTATCGTGCAGCGCTGGAGATAAGGACAAAAGAGGAAACGCCGCAGGACTGGGCCAAAACACACAATGATCTCGGGACTGCCTTGGTAGAACAGGCGGAGCGTTCCCCGGGCAGTGAAGCTGTCAGTTTGTTGGCGCAGGCGGCAACCACTTTTCAGGCAGCCCTGGAAATCTTTACTAAAGCCGATCTGCCGCAATACTGGGCCATGACGCAGTGCAACCTGGGCGTCGTGCTGCAGGAGCAGGGTGAACGTCTTGAAGGTAGTGAGGGTATCGCTTTACTGGTACGGTCGGTTGCTGTCTTTCGCGCAGCACTACAAGTTTATACCAAAGAGGACCTGCCGCAGGATTGGGCACTCTGTCAAATGAACCTCGGGAACAGTCTTCAAAAACAAGGCAGCCGTACAGCAGGGAATGAAGGGGTCGTTTTATTGGAGCAGTCGGTAACTGCCTTCCGGGCAGCGCTGGAAATCTATACCAAAGAATTCCTGCCGCAGGATTGGGCCAGCGTGCAGCATAATCTCGGTGTGGCACTTTGGGAACAGGGGGGGCGCACGGCAGATGATAAGGGAATTATTTTATTGAAACAGGCGGCAGATGCATTCCAGGCTACTTCAGCGGTATTTACTAAAAAAGACTACCCGGTATATTGGGCCGGTAATCAAAATAGCCTGGGCGGTGTACTTTATGAGCATGCCATGCGCGCCTGGGATAGCGAAGGGATTGTTTTATCTGCAAAGGCTATAAAAGCCTTTCAGTCTGCATTGGAAGTGATCACCCGACAAGAACAACCACAGGATTGGGCCAGGACGCAGGTTAACCTGGGAGTGGCTTTACATGATCTTGGTATACGCAGGCAGGATAGCTCACGCGTTGCTTTATTGGTGCAGGCAGAGCAGGCTTACCGCAAAGCGCTGGAGGTATTCACTAAAGAGGGATTTTCGCGCTATTGGGCCCATACGTTGCCCAAATTAGCCCTGCTCTATGAACAAACAAAGCAATGGGCCAAAGCAAAACAATGTTATGAACAGATCCGCTACCTGTACCCGGAAGAGGTTCAAAAGAAAATCAAAGAAATAGAAAAACAAATGAAACAATGAAGCCCCTCCTTTACCTAATCATATTGTTGTTTCAATCATCTCTTTGGGCGGTTGCCCAGATCAACCTCAAAGGCATCATAACCAATGACGGCTGCAACAATGGCTTAAAACACAAAGATTGTAAAGTGTTTCCAAATGTCAGGGTAAGTGTAGGTTCCATGAGCGATGTAACAGACGTCAATGGCCGCTTTGCTATCAACCTGCCGCTGCAATACACGCCCGGTAGCGAGGTCATTGCCCATGTAGAGGTGCCCGGCCATTCCATCCACATGCCCTTGTATGGAAAATTCAACCTGCCCAATACCTTGCTCGATGATGTATTTGAGCAGCAGATCATACTATTGCCCAAAGGGAGCCTGAAGCATTTTACCAATACGGTCATCATTGCATTTATTAACAACATATCGAAAAGAGAAATCGAAAAACTAAAAGCTGAAAAAGAAAGGGCATTCAACGACTATGGGCACTATTTTAAAGAATTTGCCGATTATCATGGCTTTACAGCAATGAGGGTTAAAGAATTAATTGATCAATGGGTTGAAACTGATACTGTAAAAAATGCCATCAATGATTGGATGTTGCAGGGAGCCAGGGATTACTACCTGCGAAACTTCATTCAATCTTCTGTATATTATGAAAAGGCTGCCAGGTTAAAGGGTGAAGTTGTTGAAGAACAATTGAAAGAGGCAGATAACCTCCTGAAAAAAAATGCAGCAGGGATCGGGGTTGTCTGTTATGCTTTTTTTCTTGCCGGTAACAGCGCCAGTGAAGCCTATGATTTTAAAAGGGCTATAAGAATGTATACTATGGCTGATAGCGTGATCACGTTGCCCGATTCGCTGCAAAGCATTTACGGTTCTTATAAGGAAGAAAAATGTGAAGTGGGGATAGCGCTTGCCACAGCTTTATGTGATGAAGGTATTCGTACAGAAAGTGGTGAAGGAATAAAATTATTAACGCAGGCGGTTGCTACTTGTCACACAGTGCTGGAATATTATAGCAGGAAAGATTATCCCGACGATTGGGCCAGAGCACAACATATACTGGGGAATATATATAAGGAATTGGGGAGCCGGATGATTGGAAGTAAAGGAGCAGCTTTATTGACTCAATCTGAAGCTGTCTTTCGGTCAGTGTTGGAAATCAGAACCAGGATTCGTAATCCGGAGGCTTGGGCTACTACTCAGAATAATCTGGGAACTACATTTTATGAGAAAGGAATCCGGATAGAAGGAAACCGTGGAGCTGCTTTATTGGTACAGTCCTTAGTAGCTTTCCGGGCAGCTATGGAGGTATATACCCTAAAGAAGCAGCCGGTCCAATGGGCTATAATACAGTTTAATATAGGGAATGTTTTTAGAGTGCAGGGATTACGTATGGCGAATCATGAAGGCGATACGCTATTGGCCCGGTCGGTCGCTACCTATCATGCAGCATTGGAAATATTTACTAAAAAAGATGACCCGGAGCGATGGGCTAGCATACAAAGTAATCTGGCCCTTACGCTTAAAGAACAAGGAAAACGCTTCCCCAAAGGCGAAAGAGGTATTTTATTAGCAAAGTCGGTAAATGCCTGTCGCGCGGCGTTGGAAATTGTAACGAGAGAAAGCCTGCCGCAGCAATGGGTATTAACACACATCAATCTTAGCGTTGCCCTTCTTGAACTGGCAGATCTGATGGATGGCAATGAGAAAAGGCGTTTGCTAGAACAGTCGGCAGATGCTTGTCGTGCGGCGCTAGAAATGGTATCCAGGGAAAACTCGCCGCAATATTGGGCCCAGGCACAGGTACATCTGGGACTTGCACACAATGGACTGGCACTTTTAATGAAAGATGCCAAAGTAGTAATAGACTTATTGAAACAGGCGGTGAACAATTACCAAGCGGGGCTGCAAATACTGACGAAAGAGGATTTGCCACAGTTATGGGCATTTGCACAAACCAACCTGGCTTCCATACTGTATGAGTTGGGGACACGTACGGCAAGAAATGAAGGTGACACTTTAATAGAACAGGCAGCTCTTGCCTGTCGCGGTGCACTGGAAATATATACTAAAAAAGATCAGCCGAGACAATGGGCGATGTTGCTAAACAATCTGGCTGTTATACTTTGTGAGCAAGGGAGCCGTAGAATTGGCGATGAAAGCATCACTTTATTACAAAAGTCCGTGGCTGTCTGTTACGAAGCATTGGAAGTACAAACCAGAAAGCACTTGCCTATAGAGTGGGGCCTGACACAAAAAAATCTGGGGAAAGCACTTTTGGAATTGGCAGCTCGAATAAGCGACAGCAGCTTTGCAAAAACCTTGTTGACAAAATCGGCGGATTCTTACTGTGCCGCGCTGGAAGTGTATACCAAACAGGATATGGCACGGGAATGGGCTTTAATGCAGCATGAAATGGGAGCTGCCTTGATGGGAAAAGCGCTTCTGACTAGGGATAGTGAAAGTATTTATTTATGGGCACAATCAGCAGCGGCTTTTCACCTGGCCTTGGAAGTGTATACCAGAAAAGACCTGCCAGAGCAATGGGCGGGAATGCACAACAACCTGGCCTATGTACTAAAAGAGCAGGGGATTAGAACCGGTGGTACGGAAGGGGATGTCTTATTAGAGCGGTCTGTAATAGCTTGCCATGCAGCATTGGAGATATTTACCAAAAAAGACTTTCCAAAGGGATGGGCAACAGCACAACATAACCTGGGGTTAACTTTTAAAGAACAAGGGATTCGAATGGACGGAGATAAAGGAAGAGCTTTATTGGCGCAGGCTGAACAGGCTTATCTGAGAGCATTGGAAACCGTTACAAAAAATGAAGAAGTAGGATTATGGGTCATGATTTATGTAAACCTGGGAACATTGCATGAACATACAAGGCAATGGACAAAGGCAAAGCAGTGCTATGAAAAACTCCGCGAATTATTTCCTGAAGAAGCCGCAACAAAAATTAAGGAAATAGAAGAACAAATAAAACAACAATAACTGTTACCCCACTGCCTCACCACTAACCGCTAAAACCTAACCGCTAATTCTTAACCATTACCTTTTTCTAATAATTTTCTATATCTTAGACACCCATAACCCTGTTAACCATACTCAACCACCTAACTACACATGAAACCCTTACTCCTGTTGCTTGCACTGGCATTGACTGTGCATACTGGATTTTCACAGCCCGTCATCAGTTCTTTTACGCCTGCATCAGGGCCTATCGGTACCCAGGTCACCATTACCGGCAATAACTTTGGCCAATTCACCAATGAAAACATTGTCTACTTCGGAGCAGTCAGGGCTACTGTAGTAACGGCATCGCCTACCTCCCTCAAAGTAGTAGTTCCGGTGGGCGCCACCTTCCAGCCTATATCGGTTACTGTTAATGACCGGGTGGCCTATACGGCCCGGCCCTTCATCATTACCTATACCGGTGGCGGCATGGATTTTACACCCACCTCTTTTCAGCCGGCAGTCAACCTGCCGGGTGGTGCAAATGTTACCGCCTGCGACCTGGACAGGGATGGCAGGATAGATCTCATCTCCACCGTGTTCGCCTCCGATCAACTCAACATATTAAGGAATACCACCCAGGATAAAGTGGTTTCTTTTGCGGCTGCCACCACCGTTGGTAATGTAATAAATCCCATCAGCGTTCGGGCGGCAGATATAGACGGAGATGGCTTGCCCGATCTCATTGCCACCAATCCTACGTTTAGTGTGGTATATGTGATCAAAAACCTGAGTACGGCCGGCAACCTCGACTTTGACAGTCCCCAAAGCTTTGCTACAGGCGCCGGCTGCCGGAAACTGGCTACCGGTGATATTGATGGCGATGGTAAAACAGACATTGTAGTGGCCAACACCAGTGCCGGTACCGTATCTGTGTTGAGAAATACTTCTTCCGGCGGCGCCATCACCTTCAGCCCCAAAGTCGACTTTGCTACTACCTCCGATCCCGAAGGGGTAGCCGTAGGCGACCTGGATGGCGATGGCAAACCCGAAATTGCCGTAGCAGGTTATCAGGCTGCGGGCCTTCTCTCTGTTCTAAAAAACACCTCCGTAGCCGGCGCCATCTCCTTTAATTCCAAAATAGATTACATCACCGGCACATGGCCCTGGGATGTAAGCATTGCCGACCTGGATGGAGATGGAAAGACTGATCTTATCTCTTCCAACAACTCACCTAATACCGTATCAGTTTTCAGGAATACCACTGCTGGTGTCCTTGACTTTGCCCAAAGGGTAGACCTGCCCCTCAGCAGCAGCAGTCCCCGCGGTATGGCGCTCAACGACCTCAATGCCGATGGCAAGCCGGATATCGTTACTGCCAATTGGTTCGTCGATTCCAAAGCTGCAGCATTAAAAAACAACAGTACGCCCGGTACCATTTCCTTTACCACCTCTACCGACTATACCGCCAATACCGGTGCAGGCAGTGTGGCCCTGGCCGATCTTAATGCCGATGGACTTACGGATATCGTTACGGCCAATTCAAACAGCAGCTCCCTCTCTTACTTTCAAAACCAGTTGGGCATTACCACCTTCCCCGACTGTCCGGTATTATTGCAGCCTGCTAATAACGCCGCCAATGTACAGTATGACGCGCCGCTGCTCTTCACCTGGAACAAAGCTGCAGGCGCCAGCGGTTACCAGATAGAGATCAAAGAGCAATCGGGCGCCACCACGCTCGACAATACCACCGATACCTTCTACCTCTTTTATATGCCATCTTCGGGCATCAACTATACCTGGAAAGTAACGCCGCTCAACATGCCGGCGAATACCGTTACCTGCCCCGGCTTTACCTTCAGTACCTGTACGCCGGTGGCCAACCCCGTTACCATCACGGCAGAAGGCAGTACCGACCGGTGCATGACCGATTCTGTATTGCTCAGGGCCAGTAATGGCGCCAACGTACAATGGTTCCTGGACGCGCAACCCATTGCCGGCGCTACGGCCGATAGCTTCTGGGCAAAAAAAGCGGGCAACTATACGCTCAGGGTGCTCAATGGCGCCTGCTATTCCGATATGTCCAATACCATTATCGTTACCCCCCTGTGGACACCCGTTAAGCCATCGATTACACCCGACAGGGATACCTTACTCTGTACAGGCGGCAATGTGCAGTTTACCACTACGCTGGAGATCAGCAACCAATGGTTCAATGGTAATACGCCCATTGCCGGGGCCAACGGGCTCAGCTATACAGCCACCGCTGCGGGCAGTTACTACCTGCGGGTTACCAACAGTACTTCCGGTTGTCATAACTATTCCGATACAGTGATTGTAGGCATTATACCACCATTAGCTACACCGGTTATAACAACCAATGGTAATACCACCATTTGTGCCGGTGAAAATACAGTGTTACAGTCATCAGCCGCTGCCGGCAACCAGTGGTTCAGGAATGGGGTAGCCATTACCGGTGCAGTAAGCCAGCAATATACCGCCACACAAACGGGTTCCTATACGGTACAGGTAACTGAAAATACCTGTACATCAGCTATCAGTACTGCGGTGGCCATCACGGTCAATGCCGTGCCGCCTGCACCGGTCATCAATCCGGCAGGAGGGGGAAGCTTTTGCAGTGGGGATAGTATAAAGCTGCAGTCTTCGGCGCTCAGCGGCAACCAATGGTTGAAGAATGGCACAGCTATTACTGATGCTACTGGCCAGGATTACTTTGCGAAAGAGGCAGCATCCTATACCGTAAAAACAACGCAGGTGGGTTGCACCTCCGATGCCAGTACGGCAGCCATTACCACGGTACTGCCTTTACCGGCGAAGCCCGTCATTACTGCCAGTAGCAATACCATGAGTGTGGGCACGGGGTACGCATCGTACCAATGGTATTTCAACAATACCCTCATTGCGGGCGCTACCACCAACCAACATACTACTACGCAAAGTGGTACCTATAAAGTAGTGGTGAAAGACAACAGCAATTGCAGCAATACTTCCGATAACTTCAACTTCGTAACCACGGCTGTCAATGATGTAGTATTACAGGGCAACCTGGTGCAGTGGTATCCCAACCCGGTACAGCGTAACCTGCTCGTCAAAATAACGGCTGGTACTGGTTTGTCAGCCCGGGTTACCCTCCGCATAGTGGATCTGTTGGGCAGGCAGGTACACCAACAGCAGCTATTGAAAAATGGCCTCAATACCATCCCGCTGCAACAACTGCCCGCGGGCACCTACTGGATATTACTCAGGAGCGGCCAGTCGGAGAAAGCCGTGAAAGTGCTGAAAGTGGATTGATAACTTACTATAATAACGAATTGGTTTGACACTGTCAAACCAATTCGTTTAAGGATTCTAGTTGCCTCGTATCTGCAGAGGCTGCCCTTAGCTTACGCTGCCTTCTGGAACAGGCCCTGTAGAGCTTGTCCCGCAATAGCGGGAGGCCTCCGCTTTGTAGCCTTGGTTTTGTGCGTTGGCCACGGCGCCTTTAGGTGCCGCCCTCATTTCATCGCGGGGCCTCTTGGAAAATCATGTTAAATCAGCGCATTAACAGGCTAATACCGCCACTTCTTCAAATGCCCGTTTAGGTTATCTTGTTACAGATTATGTATGGGTTGTACGATCATGATCACTTATCCTTTACACTTTTAATTTAAAAATTATGAATGCAGTTGTAAAAAGCCAACCTCGTTCTATCCAATTGTTGTTTGCCGGCTTGTTAAAAATTATTGCTATTCTGTTGATCATACTCACCATTACACCTGATGCAAGGGCGCAGCATTGCGACGGGTGCAGTGTAAACTTGAACGGTCCTGAGGTGGTACAGGTAGGACAAACAGTGACGTATACTGTAATGCCCTTATGGCCAAATGGGCAGTATATTTCCTGGTACTGGGATGGTTTTTATAACTTATCGGCTTATGGTACGATTGTAGATCAGGGGATATACCCATCAGGCGAACATTGGGCGACCATATATTTTCATTCACCTGGCTATACCTGGGTAACATGGGAAGCCTATTTTTCACCTTATGGAGTTAATTATGATGAACTCCCCATTACGATTAATCCCTGAGACATACAGAAATGAATAATCCTGTACAACCCATACACTCCTTCTTTGTCATTTCGAACCCGCCATACGTCCTTGCCTTCTCAGCAGGTAATGCGGGTGAGAAATCTGCTATCAAAGCAAAAGCTCACTATTGATTATCTACGTCGTTTACTTTCTTCCATACGTCCTATCCCGTCTTCACCACTGCCAATCCCTGGAAACTCCTCGAATCACCATTTTTACCCATCATGCCCACAATCCCCAGCAACAATACATAAGGAGCTTTGGCAGAAGGAGCCGGTAGCTCAAACTCAACTGGCGCCAACTTCGACTCCAACGGGATCAGTGCACTCTGCACCACTTCTTTCTTAATACTAAGTTTGCCGAAATTCGGGAACAGCCCGATCAACTTCAGGTGATATCCTTCAATGTGTTTCACATCATCACAATGCGGACGTTTTTGCAGGGTAACTGTTACGTGCATTTTTTTACCCGCACGATCTACCGATACCTCGTATCGTTCATTGACCAGCGCCTTGAGCGTTCGTTTTTCGTCGCATTCCAGTCCTGCCAGCATGGCCACATCCGGCTTCAGTCCCGCCTTGGCCTGCTTGAAAAAAATAGACAGCAGCTTGCTCCACAACTCCCCGTCACGATGCTCATCACGCAAAGCAGAAAAAATAATTTTAGCCTGCTTATTGCACTGCATCAGCAACTTTTTACTCTCTTTAAATGTCTTATTAATAGTGATAGGAGTGTAAGTCCCCCTTTCAGCACGGGCATGTTGCCCGTAACGCTTACTGTTCACAAGAGTTACCCCAAAAATGGTTCCTTTTAACTTAATCAGCTTGGATATGTTCCTGGCCATACATAAAATATTGAAATTAGAAAATGTTTTTAACACAGGTTCTCAGCCTGTTAGCATAAATATACATAATTTCAGTTATGTATTACAGAGATATTTTAGAGATATTTCAGAGACCTTATAGAGACATTACAGAGAGTAAGGTAATGGGAAGGCGAATAGCAGGTAATACCCATGCGAAAGGAAGGCGAAAGGGGTACCTATGGGTTCCACCTGCCATCTAACTACGCCCTTGCAGGTAAAGCGCATTTGCTAAAGGTTGGCTGGTATAACAAAAAAACACCCGTCCCGCGAAAGCGGGACGGGATTTTTTTAGCGGGGGGATCAGAAAATTATATAGTAAAAGAAACCATCCGGAAGGATGGTTTTAGGCTCCCCAATGTGCGAATCAGGTTGCTCACAGGAAATCAGATGAATGATAAGGATAGGCTAATGGTACTAAGTATGTGAAATATTGTATTGTTTTAGATAAATGCTTTGATATTGTTATGAGAAATCCTTGTCAAATAAGTATATAATGGCACTGCAGGGTACTTCTATCAGAGAACTTATTTTTTTTATCTCCTTATAGCTTAGGTCTTCGGGATGTGCAATTAAATCGTCTATACGACTTGTGTTTTTTCTTAAAGCCCGGGCCAGCACTGATTTGGGCAAAGGCACAAATATTTGTTCAAATTCAGTAATGCGCTTGGTTTCGATCAAGTCCCTGACTATCTTGTAACGTACATCCTTATGCATTACCGAAACTAAACATAAGAAGTCAGCTTGTTATTTTACAGAAAGTATTTTCTTTGTTACAAACCGTACTTTGTTTAATACAATAGATACCAGGGGCTCATTCAAAAGCTTTGTATTTTAATCTTTATATATGCTTTAGTTGAAATTTTTCCTCTTTGAGGAAGTATTTGATCTTATTCTTTTGTTGTATCATACTTTCCGCTTATTTTGGGCCTCCTTTAGGCCTTCCCTTTTTCAAACCTCCCTTTTGCGAATACCTTAATCTGGGTGCTCGGCGCTATTACATCAATATTCTCTTTTCTATTAATCACCATGAATAACGATCATGTATGTTTAGCTTTTTTAAAAAGACATCTCCGCATGGGGGAAGAATTACAATTTCTTACAGTGTTTTAGGGATAGGACTTGTTGTGCTTGTGGCCGGGATCGTTGTTGTTCGTTACCTCGATCACAGGTTTTCATTAAATATAAAATTAGGCGACTATATTTCTATGTGTTCTTTCGGAAGTGTAACCATTGGCCTGATTTATAACGCCATTGCACTGCAATACAATGCTCAGATCAATAAGCTGCGATTTGAGAAGGAAGATGAGGTGAATAATTATAATAAAAAGAGACTTACTTATGAAATAATGTCCGATTGGTATAAGGCAGATATGGCAATGAATGCAGAGAAGGCAAGACGATTTGTTACTCCCTTTAAAGGCAAGCTAAACGATCCGGTCGTTTTAAGCGAGTTTAAGAAAAAACTGGCAGATGATGCCCACCTGGAAGACCGGAAATCGTTGACGGCCGTGTTAAATTACTTTGAAAATCTGGCTCTCCTGGTATATGATAAGGTGATCGATGAAGCTATATTGAAGAAGGCTTTCAGGACAGCTTTTCTTACCTACTATAACAACTTAAAGGAATATATAGAAGACGAGCAGAGAGGCAACAATGGTAGTAATTGCAGGATCTTTATCAATTTCGTTAGTCTTTCCAAAAGCTGGCTTTGGGTTGATTAGCAAGGAATATCTGTCTGTAAATAAACTTTATTACATTTTTTATGCGTAAGGACGAGCGTTATGGATTAATAAAACACCTTATTGAATCCAGACATATTACACAATTCAGGCAAATATTTAACTATTTACCCAAAACCGTAATGGCCAGGGAGCTGTCAAAAAATACCAGCCGTATGACAGATCTCATTGATCGACCTGAGGAGCTTAAGCTGCAGGAGGTGTTTATAATCAGCGAATTAATTGACATACATTATATAGAGATTGTTAAACTGATAATGCAAGAAATTAGTGCGCGTCCATCCAGGCGAAAATGATAAGACATCAAATAGATGTCAGAAGTAATAAACTAAAAAAGCATGACTCAAGTCATGCTTTTTTAGTTTATTATTTTCAGTGGCACTTTTTAAAGGCCTTCAAAGTCGCTTTGTATTGTTAGTATAACCATAGTATTATTATTAGACTCTCGAAACTACAAATTATATCTATACTAATCTAATAGATTTGTACTTTTTTAAATACAAAATGTACTTTCTTTAACCATGCCAGTACTTTCATAGATATAGGTTGTTATTTTAGAAAATACAGAAGATACTTAGTTAGGACGAATGTATACTTTATTAGATACGGAGTGTAACTATCGTTGTTAGTGCTTGTTTTTAACAATTGTAAAAGCAATATTATCTAAAGCCTGTAGTGTCAGGCTCTTTCATAAGTTTTGCATTCCTCACTTTAGTGAATTGAAATCATATCGCATAGGTGCGTTGAATATTACCTCTGCTGCTTCAGGGTATTTTTGGCTAATTATTTTAGTAATTTTACATTGTAATCACATTGATGCATTAGTGTACCACTACCCGTTATAATACTGCATCAGCACGCAATGAATAAGCACCCATAAGGTAGGCTATTAAAAACACAGGCAATATCCTGTACCGGCAGCGCTTTGTCCATAGGGCAAAGCCACCTGCTGCAGGAATCCTATTGCCACAGCAACCGGCAGCACATGTATCTTAATTGTAAAACATACTACAGCTTCAAATACGGCACCTTCAGCACCGAAGAACTCGTGCAGGAAGGCATTAATAAAGGCGTGGCAGCCCTGGCCCTCACCAATATCAACAACACAGCCGATATGTGGCCTTTCATAAAAGAATGCCGCAAGGCAGGCATCAGGCCTATTCCCGGCGTGGAGGTCCGCAATGGCGATGCATTACAATACATATTGCTGGCAGCTAACAACCATGGCTTTGAATGGATCAATACATTTATATCCACACACTTAAAAAACAACAAGCCCTTTCCGTCGCCCACCGCCACCACTGCTTTTTTTGACGACAGTAGCGATGGCTATGTCATCTATCCGCTGGGCGCCAGGGAAGTACCCTCCTTATTAAAACATCAGTTCATCGGTGTGCAGCCCGCTGAAGCCAACAAATTGTACAACATACCACCTGAGCACAGGCATAAATATATCATCCGTCAGCCGGTTACCTTCCAGTCGGAAGATCATTATTATGTACACCGCCTCCTACGGGCGATGGACCACAACGTGGTGGAGTCAAAGCTGCCGCCCGGTGCTGTATGCGGCAGTAATGAATCCTTCATGCCGCAGGAACAAATACTGCAGGCTTTCCGCGCCATGCCCTGGGTTGTCACCAATACCCTGCGGCTCATTGATACCTGCAACCTGGAAGAGGATGCCAATACCCGTAAAAACAAACAATACTTCACCATCAGCAAAGAAGATGACTCCATATTGCTGCGCAAACTGGCCCTCGATGGTCTGCAGCAACGCTATAGCAATAATACTGCAGCAGCCGAACGACTGCAAAAGGAACTCAACATCATCAACAACCTGGGCTTCACCGCCTACTTCCTCATCACCTGGGATATTATTCGTTATGCCAAAAGCAGGGGCTTTTACCACGTAGGGCGGGGGAGTGGGGCCAACAGCATCGTGGCCTACTGCCTCAAAATAACAGATGTTGATCCACTGGAGCTCAACCTCTATTTTGAACGCTTCCTCAACCCGGAAAGAACATCACCACCCGATTTTGACATCGACTTCTCCTGGCTGGAGCGCGATGAGATCATGGACTACATCTTCAAGCGCTATGGTGAAAAATATGTGGCCCTCATGGGTTCTTATGTCACCTTCCAGCAGCGGGCTGTAGTGCGGGAGCTGGCAAAAGTATTTGGCCTGCCCGAAGCAGAGATCCATGGCCTCTCCAGGCTGCCCTTTGTAACAGCGCCTGCCTTTACGGCCTGGAAAAAACTAGGCGCACGCCCTGCCGGTATAGATGATTACCACAAAGGCGTAGCCTGGTACCAGCACAACAATAAGCCGGTAAACTATGCGGCCATCATTGCCCGGCTGGGCCGCAAATACCAGCTTACGGAGGAAGAAACTATGGCATTGCAGCAATCGCCGCTCGCCTTCGGCATCATAGATCACATTGTATGGAAAATACTTTATTACAGCCCCTTCATCCACAACTTTCCCAATCACATCAGTGTGCATGTGGGCGGCATGCTCATCAGCGAAAAGCCCATCCATGCCTGGACAGCCACCTTCTATCCGCCCAAAGGTTTTTCCACCACGCAAATTGACATGTACGTGGCCGAAGAGATCGGGCTCGATAAACTGGATGTGCTCAGCCAGCGCGGCCTGGGCCATATCAAAGAAACCATCCGCCTGGTGCAGGAAAACCAGGGCATCCGCATACACATTGATGAAGTGGAGAAATTCAAAAAAGATCCGCGGGTAAGGGAGCAGTTGCAACAAGTTCATACCGTAGGTTGCTTTTACATAGAAAGTCCGGCCATGCGCCAGTTGCTCAGCAAACTCCGGTGCGATAACTACCCTGTGCTGGTAGTGGCCAGTTCTATCATACGCCCCGGTGTGGCCAGCAGTGGCATGATGCGGCAATACATATCGCGGCACCTCGCGCCGCATACTACAGAGTACCTGCACCCGATCATGGAGCAGATACTCAGCGAAACCTATGGCGTCATGGTATTCCAGGAAGATGTCATGAAAGTAGGGCACTACTTTGGTGGCCTCCCCATGGCGGCGGCCGACAGCCTGCGCAGGGCCATGAGCGGCAAATCGCGCGGCGTGGATCACTTTGCCATGCTCAAAGATCAGTTCTTCAACAACTGTACCGAAAAAGGCCATACGCCGGAGCTCACGGCCGAAGTATGGCGGCAGATGGAATCCTTTGCCGGCTATAGCTTTTGTAAAGCACACTCTGCCAGCTATGCCGTGGAAAGCTTCCAGGACCTCTACCTCAAAACCTACTTTCCCATCGAGTTCATGGTAGGCGTCATCAACAACTTTGGTGGCTTCTACAGTACCGAACTGTACTTCATTGAGCTGCGCAAGGCGGGCGGCATACCGCACCTGCCCTGCATCAACCACAGCCATTACTACACTACCCTCAAAGGCCGCGACGTGTACACTGGTTTTGTACACCTCAATAGTCTCGAAAAGTCGACTGTCAAAACCATCCTTACCGAGCGGGAGCGCAACGGCCATTTCCTGCACCTGCAGGATTTCATAGAAAGAACAGCCCTTCACCCGGAGCAGTTGAACATCCTTATATCGGCAGGCGCTTTACGGTTTACCGGCAAGTCGAAAAAACAACTGCTGTGGGAGTCCAACTTCCTGCAAAAGCGGCAGCATGCACCCGTGACAACGCATACGCTTTTCAAAGAAAGGCCGGTGGCCTTTAAGCTGCCCGATCTGCACGATCATCCCATTGATGATATGTATGATGAAATAGAAATACTGGGCTTCCCTTTCCGTAGTCCTTTTGAGCTCATGCAGGAGCAGTCGTTCCCGCGCCTGCCCGCCAAGGAATTGCCAAAGCACCTGGGCAAATCCGTAAGCATGCTGCTCTACTTCATAGACTATAAAGTAGTGCCTACGGCCAATGGGACCGTCATGGCATTCGGCGCCTTCCTCGATGAACAGATGGATTGGGTGGATACGGTGCACTTTCCACCATCATACAAACAATATCCGCTGAAGGGAAAAGGATTCTACCATGTCCGCGGAAAAGTAGTAGAAGACTTCGGCTTCCACAGCGTGGAAGTATCCTTCATGGAAAAGATCGGGTACAAAGAAAGAACCTATGCAAACCTGTAATCAATATGATCCTTACCACACAAAGACATATCGCCCATTTTGACCTGGATACCTTTTACGTATCGGTAGAATGCCTCAAAGATGATCGCCTCAAAGGAAAGCCCGTTATCATTGGCGGCAGCAGCGACCGTGGGGTAGTGGCTTCCTGCAGCTACGAAGCCCGGAAGTTTGGTATCCATTCGGCCATGCCCATGAAGCTGGCGCGGCGCTTATGCCCGCAGGCCATCATACGCCAGGGTGATATGGAATCTTACAGTAAATACTCCCGGCTGGTGACCGACGTCATAGCCGATTCAGTGCCCTTGTTTGAAAAAGCATCTATTGATGAATTTTATGTAGACCTCACCGGGATGGACAAATACTTCGGCAGCCAGTTGTTCACTGCCGACCTCAAAAAGAAAGTCGTCAAAGAAAGTGGCCTGCCCATCTCGTATGCGCTGGCCGGTAATAAGCTCATCAGTAAAGTGGCTACCAATGAAGGAAAACCTAATGCAGAAATGTGGGTAGCCTGGGGGCAGGAGAAAAATTTCCTCGCGCCGCTTAGTATAGCCAAAATGCCCGGCGTTGGTAAGGAAACGGCTTTCCTGCTCCTCAAGATGGGCGTGGAAACCATCAAAGTGCTCAGTGAAATACCCATGGAAATGCTCTCCAATCTCCTGGGCAAAAATGGTCTCTCACTCTGGCGCAAGGCCCAGGGGCTCGATGAAACGCCGGTGGTGCCGTATCATGAGCAAAAGTCCATCTCCACCGAAAATACCTTTCAGCAGGATACCATTGACATTGATTTCCTGCATGCCCAATTGGTACGCATGACGGAGAAAATAGCTTTCCAGCTAAGGGAGGAAAATAAGCTCACAGGCTGTGTCACTGTTAAGCTGCGGTATTCCAACTTCGATACTGTTACTCGGCAAAAGACCATTCCTTTTACCGGCGCCGATCACAAGCTCATTAAAGTAGTGCGGGAATTGTTCGACAAATTATATGAGCGCCGTATGCTGGTGCGCTTACTGGGCATTCGGTTTACCCAACTGGTGCCCGGCAATGACCAGATCAATATGTTTGAAGATACACAGCACATGGTACAGCTTTACCAGGCCATAGACAGCATCAAACACCAGTATGGAGAGCAGTTCATAGCGCGCGCCCGGGGAATGGCTTCAACAATGTCATCCTGAGCCTGTCGAAGGATGCTCGCAGCTCGCAGCTTGCCTTCACACCGCTACAGAAAGCGCCGACAAGTCCTCATACGTAAACGGTGCTGCCGGTTCCAGTGCTTCCCGGAAGTCTTTGGCAATGCTGCAGGCTTCCATGCCAGCAGCCGGGTATTGGAACCGCGCTATTTCAGTAATGCGCTCTTCTGTAGGAGAGCCCAGCAGCCATTCATACGCCAGTTCATCCGTTAATATCGTGGGCATTCGTTTCTTGCTGTTGTGCACTTGTTCCATCAGGCCATTGGCGGCCGTAGTAATAATGGCAAAGCTCTCTACATACTCACCGGTGCTTTGATCGGTCCAGGGCTGCCATACACCGGCCATATAAAAATATTCCTTGTCCTTTACCGTAATATGATAAGGATACTTAACAGCCGTCTTCACCGGCTTGCCTGTTTTCTTGCTTACAGGAAATACATGCCGCCACTCAAAAAAGCCGGTGGACAACACCAGGCAGCGACGGGAGAGTGCCGCCTGCCGGTAGATCTTCCGCGGCAATAACAGCTCTTCTGAGATGGCATTCAACGTAGTGATCGGCGGATGGAACTGCCCGCTTTCATCTTTATAGCCAAAGCGCATCTTGCCTACAGATTCCCGGGTCTTCTGGTAGCCGGGAATAAAGCCCCATTCCATTTGTACAATATCGAAATTGGCTTCGCCTTCTTTCTTTTTCAGTACTGGGTGACTGGAATAATCAAACCCAATATGCAGGGGATTGCCCAGGAAATCATAATCGGCAATCAGCTTCTCCAGTTGCAGCAGCCTGATATGCTCAGCCCTGGTAACCCGTACGCCATTGTAATAACACATATTAATTCGTTTTTCTGAAGTGTGCATCAATCAGTTTGCCAATAGAAACCGCCAGCGCCTGTTGTCCCTCCGGTATCGAGGTCCAGAACAACTGGCCTTCGTTGCTGGTAGCCTGTGTGATCACCAGCGGCTTGCCGGCATCCATACCTACCAGGAATAGCGGCCTTCCGGCCATGGTCACTTCCTTTACCGGTATCTTCTTCTCATTGAAGATAACTTCAAATACGTCAGCAGTGGATTCCATACCATCATTTTTTTGATAATGAAAACTACCCATAAAAATACGAATACTAAATAAGTTAGCAATAAAAATTGGGCTATTTATCCTGCTGAACGGGTCAGGAAGTTAAACTTCCTGCCTGTAAACAGGTCTTACAGCATACTATAGGCATGCCTCCCGCGTTCTTATTGCCATCATCAGGGCGTAAAATGCACTGGCTTAACCAACTATTTATGAAAAATGGCTTAATCTGTTTCTTGCTGATAACAGGCGTTGCAGCTTTATCCTCCGGCTGTGGTAAAAAAGAAGACGATGATCCGGCCGAAAAAATATACCGGGTAGAAGGTTCCATCAGCATAGATGGGCAGGCGCGCACCTATTTACTCAACCTGCCGCCGGGGTATTATGAAGGTGCCGGTTTTTCACTGGTCATTGCCATGCATGGCGGGGGCGGATCGGCCACCCAGTTTGAAACCTCTTCATTGCTGACGCAAAAAGCCAATGCAGAGAACTTCATCGTCGTGTATCCCGAAGGCGTAAAAAGCACCGGTGCATTGGGTGTCCGTACCTGGAATGCCGGTACCTGCTGCGCTTTTGCCGTGGAGAACAACATCAATGATGTAAAATTCATCACCACGCTCATTGATAAGCTGGTGGCAGATTATAAGATCAACGCCAAAAAAGTATACGCCACCGGGCATAGTAATGGTGGTATGATGAGTTACCGGCTTGCCTGTGAGGCATCCAATAAAATTGCCGCCATAGCGCCCAATGGTTGTACCATGGTGGTAACACAGCCTTGCAATCCTGCCCGTGCAGTACCGGTATTGCACATGCATTCGGTATTGGATGAGCACATTCCTTACACAGGAGGAACCGGCAATGGTATCTCCGGCGTTTATGCGCCGCCATTGGATTCTGTGTTCAACGTGTGGTCATCCAAAAACACCTGCACCACCACTGCCCAGGTGGTCGTCAACAACAGCAGCTATAAATTCACCCGCTGGACCAATTGCAGCAACAATACCGCCATACATTACTATTTAACGCAGGATGGCGGACATGCCTGGCCGGGTGGTTTACCGGGTAGCGCCAATGGCGATACCCCTTCCCAGGCCATCAATGCCAATAACCTCCTGTGGGACTTCTTTAAGCAATACCAGTTGCCGTAACGCCCGCAAATACCCACTGTTTGTAGAACCAGGTAAACGACTTATATTTAACCGGTAGTTATTAGCTACCGGTTTTTTTATGATCAAGTTCTTACAGCAACTCAACCCCTTTACCAAAACGCTTTTGGCAGCATGGCTCCTTCTCGTTGTTTATGGTTACCTGGCCCGGCTAACCGGCATCTACTTTTTCTGGGAAAGTGACTCAATTGGTTGGACGCTTTTCCTGTTGGCGGTTATTGGATTCCTGTATAAAAGGATCAGGCTAAAACGGGCCATGCAAAAGAAGGTACTGGGTGAAAAGCTGGTCATTGGGCTCATCATCTTTGTTTTCTTAATACAGGCAATTCTGATTTCAGTTATCCCCAATTCAGATGCCTATGTTGCCGCAAGATCTTTTCTGAAAAATGACCCTGCTGTAAAAGCAGAGGTAGGTCATGTGACCGGCTTTGGCCTTATCCCTATGGGAAGCATGGAGCAGTCATCCGGGCCGGGTGGTACCTATGGCAGCGCTTCCATTTCATTGATCCTAAAGGGAGATAAAAAGTATAAAGAGGTAACTGTTTTGGTTATTAAACTTCCCGATAGTCTCCATTGGCAGGTAGAGGCTGTTGAATAAAGGATTTTGTAGCTACCGAAATACTAAGTAATTTAGTATTATGAAAGGGGAGATCACTGCACGGATTGAGGGCTTCATGAGGCGATATCCCGTAGAGCGGATATATGCTACACGGCAGATAGAGCAATTCCGCATATCGGGCCGCAACGGATCAATCGTCTTTCAAAGTAATCGCCCTTTCCTGCGCGCTAACGGACTTAAACTAAAGCGCATTGACTGGAAGCTCATCGAAGGAACCCTCCGCAGCATGAGCGCCAAAGATGCCCTGGCCCAGGGCCTTGACGAATACGTAAAGCAACTGGAAAAGGAGGGGAAATTGTAATAGTCTTCTCAAAAAACGTTTTAATACATGTTCATCAGGCAAACCATCTTCATTCTACTCGCCATACTGGCCTTCCTGTTGGTTTTTGTGACTTTTCGCGAGGCGACCTCTGTTATTCCGGGCTGGCATACCACCATCTATGTAGGACCGTCATGGTATCATTTCATTTTCCCGGCCTTGCTATTGATGATTTCCATTTTATACAGGCGCATTATCCGGAGAGGTGTCTTGGTATCCGGTGCCTTTTTTACGGCGCATGTACTATTCACCATCATTACTTACCTTATCAGTGCTTTCGGTATAACAGTATATTTCTTGTTTTTTAATGACTATGATAGTTACATGGAGCGAATACTTTTAGTGATTAACTGGGGAGCGCCATGGCTGTTGTGCGCAGGTCAGATGATCTTTGTCATTCCATTGTGGCTGAAGCTTTCCGCAGGCAGAAGTTCCAGGTTGGGGAACTGATGCGAACAATTGTTAGTTTTTGTGATAAATTCTATTACTTTTGTCCCTAAACTAAAAACAGACAGGCCATATGCAATTCCAGTTATCTGAAGAACACCTCATGATCCGCAAGGCAGCCAGGGATTTTGCCCAACAGGAATGTTTGCCCGGTGTTATCGAAAGAGATGAACACCAGAAATTCCCCAAAGAACAGGTCCTCAAGCTGGCCGAACTGGGCTTTATGGGCATGATGGTAGACCCCCAATATGGCGGCAGTGGCATGGATACCATGAGCTATGTATTGGCCATGGAAGAAATTAGTAAAATAGATGCCAGCGTAAGCGTGTGCATGAGCGTGAACAATAGCCTCGTAACCTGGGGACTGGAAGCATATGGAACAGAAGAACAGAAACAAAAATACCTCACACCACTGGCGCAGGGGCGCAAAGATGGTGAACTTTATATTGGCGCCTTCCTGCTGAGCGAGCCAGAGGCTGGCAGCGACGCTACTTCCCAGCGCACGACTGCAGAAGACAAGGGTGATCACTATGTACTCAATGGCACCAAGAACTGGATCACCAATGGCTCCTCCGCTTCTGTATACCTGGTCATGGCGCAAACAGATGCCGCCAAAGGCAGTAAAGGCATTAATACATTTATTGTAGAGAAAAGCTGGCCGGGTGTAGTAGTAGGGGCCAAGGAAAACAAACTCGGCATCCGGGGCAGCGATACCCATAGTATCTTATTCAATGATGTAAAAGTGCCCAAAGAAAACCGCATCGGCGCTGAAGGTTTTGGGTTCACCTTTGCTATGAAAACACTGGCTGGCGGCCGTATAGGCATTGCTTCCCAGGCATTGGGCATTGCCAGCGGTGCTTATGAGCTGGCCCTTAAATACTCCAAAGAGCGAAAAGCCTTTGGTAAAGAGATCATGAATCACCAGGCCATCCAGTTCAAACTGGCTGATATGGCGACCCGCATTGAGGCCGCCCGGTTATTATGCCTCAAAGCCGCCTGGGAAAAAGACCAGCTTCAGGATTATGCCCTCAGCTCTTCCATGGCCAAAGTATTTGCCAGCGAAACCGCCATGTGGGTGGCTGTAGAAGCGGTACAGATCCATGGTGGTTATGGCTACGTAAAGGAATACCATGTAGAACGATTGATGCGTGATGCCAAGATCACCCAGATCTATGAAGGTACTTCCGAAGTGCAGCGGATTGTGATCAGCAGATCTATACTAAAGTAATTTAATAGTAGTTTTGCTGCCATCATCCTGTAACCAGCAACGATTTCATTCATGGCAGTGAACATTGAACAGTATAATGCGATCAAAAAAGAATTAGGTAGCGAAGTAACTCTTGTGGCCGTTTCCAAAACAAAGCCGGTAGAAGACATCAAAGCCCTGTACGATCTTGGTCAGCGCGACTTTGGGGAGAACTATGTACAGGAGTTGGTGGAAAAGCAGGTATCATTACCGCCGGATATCCGCTGGCATTTCATCGGTCACCTGCAATCCAATAAAGTCAAATACATTGCTCCTTTTGTGCATCTTATTCATGGTGTGGACAGCTATAAGTTACTATTGGAGATAGAAAAGCAGGCGGCTAAAAACCTGCGTGTCATCCATTGCCTGCTGCAGGTGCATATAGCG
The DNA here is from genome assembly GCF_011759375.1 of Paraflavitalea devenefica. Lineage (NCBI taxonomy): Bacteria > Pseudomonadati > Bacteroidota > Chitinophagia > Chitinophagales > Chitinophagaceae > Paraflavitalea > Paraflavitalea devenefica. Next base: position 2,028,735 of record NZ_JAARML010000002.1, read on the forward strand.
CAGGAAGAAACCAAATTTGGCTTTGATGCAGCCGAACTGGCAGATATCATGAACATCCTGCAAAAGGGGCAGCTACAGCATGTACAGGTGCTGGGCCTCATGGGCATGGCCTCCTTTACAGAAGACGAGCAGCAGCTTCAAAAGGAATTCATATACCTCAAAGGTCTCTTTAATGAATACTTCCCCGCTTCCAATGCCCAACTCCCGGTTTCTGATCCACTACTCACCACGCTCTACTCACCATTTCCTATCCTTTCCATGGGTATGAGCAGTGATTATCAATTAGCTATAGCCTGTGGCAGTAATATGGTAAGGGTGGGCAGCCTCCTTTTCGGGGCTCGTTTCTAACCCTGATATCGGCATTTAAACCACTTTCACCTTCCTTTTGCGGTCAAACATCGAATAGATTATGGGGTACGTACCGCAGACAGTATTTTTACTACTGTTAAAAGGATATAAGATAGTGTTTTTCATAGGTTATTGATTAATGGTTAAGGGCTGTTTCTACAGCCTTTTTTTGTTTTATACGCTTCCGTACCGTAAAAAATACATGGCAGATAGCGACTTAAAACCTGTCAGGTCTCACACTAATTTCCGGCCCAATCCCACCAATCCTTCAAATCCAATAAATCCCGGTTCAGACAGACAATCGTTCCCTTTCGTTCATTCAACCGGGTTTCTCTTACAAACGTCGAATAGATTATGCAATGGTCGCTTTGGAGAGTAGCTTTACATTGTATTAAAGGAAAAAGATAGTGTTTTTCATAGGTTATTGATTAATGAATACAAGGGCTGTTTCTACAGCCCTTCGTTTTTTGGGTAATTGATAATATTCAGGCCAAGCACAATGTCCCTTTTGGCCGTAAGCATTCCATCTTTCTTGGTAAGCGTGAGAATACCACTTCCGCCATACTGCCGCTGCTGTTTGCGTTCTGCTGCAGTGAGGAACGGATCATCATCAAACAAATACTCATCAATCCAGTAAGGATTCTTATCGGCCTCTTTGATCACCGGGTGGATATGGGCAGGCGTTCTGCCGCTAGGATAGGAGGCTGGTTTCAGCGTATAAAATGCGTATTGGCCTTTCTCATTGGTGCGTATCCAGCCACGGAGATAACCATGCCGTTTGCCCCAGCCTTTTTCATCGCCTTTAGTAGGGTATACACCTGTCTGGTCGGTATGGTATACATACAGGACCACATTGGATGCAGGTGTTTTGCCATCCACCTGGTACACCGTACCGGTGATCAGCAACTTGGGACCTTTGTCATTAAAGTCGGGCAAGGTATCCACCCAGTTCAACTGATCAAAAGGAACAGGACTTTCAAAAATGGCTTCACACCCTTCACAAGGCGCACCAAAGGTGCCGCGCGGATTGCCTTGCGCGCAGCCGGTAAGCGCCAATAGCAACAATGCCGGTAAATAGAAGAGCATTTTCATATTGAACAGTTTTGATTGGTTATTACACTACAAAGTGACAATAATAGCAGGCCCGGGTAAAAAATCTTACACATCTTGCAGGTATTACTGGATGAATGGGATATAACCGGCATTTCGTGTAGCAGATCGGACAGCAGGTGTAAGAAAAAATACCCGCTGGTTTTTGTATATTTATTTTGGGGTATGAACAAGCAATCCATATTCAGACGCTATAAACTGGACCACCTGCTGGGCTGGCTGGTGCTATTTGGCGGCTGGCATTTTTTCCGTTACCAGGATTACCCCCGCGATACAGGCTGGCTGATCACCGGCCTGAAAGTGGTAGACCTTGCTCTTATGGTCTACATTACCAATTACCTGCTTATTCCCCGGCTCTTGTACAAAAAGCAATATGTTCTTTTTGGAATTACCTTTCTGTTGATCGTTACCGGCTTCAGCTTTTTGAAAATGTACCTGGAGGGGCAGATCATGAACCGCCATTCTTTATTCTTCAACAATTTTAAAGGCCGTTTTTATGATAATGTGATTCCCCATATCCTGCTGGTGAGTACCGGTGCTGCTTTTAAGCTGCTGATGGATTATGCCCGCGCGCAGCGCAGGCTGGGGGAGGTGTCTAAAGAAAAGGCTGAAGCTGAACTGAACTTCCTGAAGTCGCAGATCAATCCGCACTTCCTGTTCAATTCACTCAATGCTGTTTATTTCCTGATCGACAAGCAGAATACTACTGCCCGGCAAACGCTGCTCCAATTCTCCGACCTGCTGCGGTACCAGTTGTACGATTGCAATTCAGACAGCATAGAAATTGAAAAGGAAGTAGCCTACCTGCAGGATTTTATCCGTTTGCAACAACTGCGCAAAGACAACAACTATGAAGTGAATGTACAGGTGGGCGAGGAAGTGCGGGGATTCCGTATTACGCCGTTGCTGCTCATTCCTTTTGTGGAAAATGCTTTTAAACATATCTCTCACCACAGCAATCAGCGCAACTTTGTGCAGGTAAACATGGCCCGGCAAAATGGTAGTTTCCTGTTTACGGTCGAGAATTCAAAAGAAAGCCTTCACCGCTCTACCGAGCCGCCGGGCGGTATTGGCCTCAGCAATGTAAAACGCAGGCTGGAACTGCTGTACCCGCAGAAATATGAATTGCAAATCGATAATAATGATGCTACCTTTAAAGTAGCGTTAAACCTCCATTTGTCATGATGCTGCAATGCATAATCATAGATGATGAGCCGTTGGCCCGCCAGGGATTGACCGAGTACATCCAGGACGTGGATTTCCTGCAACTGGCAGGGGCTTTTGATAATCCCATGAAGGCGACGGACACCCTGATGCAGCAAAAGATTGACCTTATTTTCCTCGATATACAGATGCCCCGCATGACGGGACTGGAATTCCTGAAAACACTGGCACAACCTCCGCTGGTGATCTTTACCACGGCCTACCCGCAATATGCGGTGGAAGGTTTTGAACTCAATGCCATTGATTACCTCCTGAAGCCCTTTTCCTTTGAGCGTTTCTGGAAGGCGGTCATGAAAGCCAGGAGCCTGCGGGAAACAGGCATGCAGCCGGCCGGCAGTACCACTGCAGAGCCGGATTACTTCTTCATTAAAAGCGACAATAAGCTGATCAAGATCAGGTACGATGAAATACTGTTTGTAGAAGCCCTGCAGAACTACGTGGCTGTACATACCACAGAAAAGAAATATATAACCTACCTCACCTTCCGCAGTATTGAGGAATACCTGCCGGAAGGCCGTTTTGTACGCACCCATAAATCCTTCATTGTGGCTGCCGCCAAAGTAGAAAGCATTGAAGGCAACGACATCAAGATCGGCCCACACCATATTCCCATCAGCCGTACAGAGCGGGAAGCCGTGCTCCGGCAGCTCACGCAGAACCGTCTGCTGAAAAGATAAGCTAGGAATGTCTTATTCCGCGCAGAGTCTCCCGGAGGGGACTCTGCGGATCAGAAATAATACGTAAATTTGCGGTTACCATATGCCACGGACGTCGTTAGACCGTGGCATATTCGTAAAAGAAAGGTACCATGACTGAGATTAAAAAAGCAGAAGAAAAAAGCCTCAATTTTATCGAGGAGATCATTGAGGAGGACCTGAAGGCGGGCAAATACAAATCCATCACTACCCGTTTTCCGCCGGAGCCGAATGGCTACCTGCACATTGGGCATGCCAAAAGCATCTGCCTCAACTTTGGTTTAACGCTTAAATATGGCGGAAAGACCAACCTCCGTTTTGATGACACCAACCCCATTACCGAAGACACAGAATATGTGGACAGCATCAAATCCGATGTCCAGTGGCTCGGTTTCCAATGGGCTAATGAACTATATGCTTCTGATTACTTTGAACAGTTATATGGCTTTGCCGTAAAACTGATAAAGAAAGGGTTGGCCTATGTGGATGATTCTACCAGCGAGGAGATCGCTGCCCAGAAAGGAACGCATACAATGCCGGGTGCAAGGAATCAATACGCTGAAAGAAGCGTAGAAGAAAACCTGCGCCTGTTTGAAGAAATGCGCAATGGTAAATACGAGGATGGCAAAAAAGTATTGCGGGCAAAGATTGATATGACATCGCCCAACATGCACATGCGCGATCCTATCCTGTACCGCATTAAGCATGCCGAGCACCACCGCACGGGTGATGCCTGGTGCATCTATCCCATGTACGATTTTGCACATGGACAGAGCGATTCCATTGAGCATATTACCCATTCCATCTGTACGCTGGAATTCATTCCCCACCGCCCTTTGTATGACTGGATGATCCGGGAATTGGAAATATTCCCCTCGCATCAATATGAGTTTGCACGCCTCAACCTCAATTACACTGTAATGAGCAAGCGCAAACTGAAACAACTGGTGAATGAAAAGCATGTTACAGCCTGGGATGATCCCCGTATGCCTACGATCAGCGGTTTCCGCAGAAGAGGATACACGCCGGAGTCCATCCGTGATTTCTGTGAGCGGGTAGGAGTGGCCAAGCGGGATAACATCATTGAATACTCCCTGCTGGAATTCTGCATCCGCGAGCATCTCAATAAGATCGCACAGCGCCGCATGGTGGTATTCGATCCCCTGAAAGTGACCATCACCAACTTCCCCGAAGGGGAGGTGGAAATGCTCAAGAGTGAGGACAACCCGGAAGATGCGGCAGCAGGGCATCGTGATGTGCCTTTCAGCCGGGAATTATATATAGAGCGGGAAGACTTTTTGGAGAACCCTCCCAAAAAGTTCTTCAGACTGGCGCCCGGGCAAGTGGTGCGCCTGAAAAGCGCTTACATCATCCGTTGTGAGGAAGTGATCAAAGATGCCAATGGCAATATAACAGAGCTGAAATGCACTTATATCCCCGAAAGTAAAAGTGGTTCCGATACTTCTGGCATTAAAGTACAAGGCACCCTGCATTGGGTAAGCGTAGCGCAGGCCATCAGTGTGGAGATAAGGGAATATGACCGCCTGTTCAAAGTGGAAGACCCTTCCAATGAAGAAGGTGACTTTAAGGATTACATCAATCCCGATTCCTTAAAGGTCATTGGTGCTGCCTTTGCAGAGCCGGCTTTAAGAACCGCCCGCTTTGATGAACGTTACCAGTTCCTGCGCAAAGGGTACTTCTGCCTGGATAAGGATACGTCGGAAGAAAGGATGGTATTTAACCGCACGGTGACGCTCAAAGACGCCTGGGCCAAAGAGCAGAAGAAAGGCTGAGCGACGAACAGCTCCAGGATCTAAAAGATTAAATGGATTAAACAGGATAACGATTTAAAGTCAGGCTGTGTACATCAGCTTGACTTTTTTTATTGCCTGCAACCGGCAACTTGTAACCAGTAACCAGTTTCTAATCACCACCACCACCGCAGCCGCCTCCACAACCGCTGCATCCGCCACTGCAACCACCATCGGCATTACAGCCACTATCGCCTCCACAGCCACCGCCACATCCTCCACTTGTGTTTTGACCTCTTCCTGATCCTGATTGTGTGCCTTGTGCGAATACAATCAATCCTGATATACCGAATATGACAAGGAAAGCATAATTGGAGCTGATCACACTTACCAGTAAACCAGTTATGATTAGTAGGAAAGCGCTGATGTTTTTGTGCCAGGATTTCTTGGGAACGAGCCAGTGGGTTTGTGTGTTGGCCCTTACAAAATCAATATCGCCAAAACGTTTGTTAGCAGGTGGCCAGATATCATCGGGAGGTGCGTAGCCAAACTTGTCGCGGTAAAGTTGTAAGGTAGATTCGTAGTAGCTGATGAACTTGTCTCTTTCGGCGGGGCCGCCTTCGGTGGGAGTGTGGTGGAGGTCTTTTCCGAGAATGTTCTTGCAGAGGTCGTTCCAGTAGGATTTGGTGTACACAAGGTGAAGGTGCCAGGCCTGGTCTACTTCATCGGAGGGCGTTACGGGGTGGGGACTGATCATACACAGGAAAAGGAACTTTTTGTACTCCGTAACAACTCTTTCAGTAAAGAAAGGTGGCCATCCATTTTCCCGGGCTAAACGTTGCGAAAAGGTAAGTGCATCGTTGGGGTTGTCGGGGGAGTAGCTTTCCAGCTTACTCCACAACAGGGTTTCATCAATTATCATAAAGAACTCTTTTACAAAAATAGTTCGCCAATATTACCGGAATATTATGTGTTTGCATCAAAGCAAAGGCCGCACCATACAATTGTGGCGCGGCCTTTTATATTCAATGTGTTATAGTTAGAATCCTTTTTTAGTATTGGTTTTATTGTCGCCGCCTGCTTTCAGTTTGGCATAATCGAATACCAGTTGGCAGAACCCTTTCACGCCCAGGTCCAGCCGGCTGTCATCAATATAAAAGTCAGGCGTGTGATGGGGTGGGGCTTTGGACTTATCAGTGCCCTTGGGCATACCGCCAATATAAATAAAGAAAGAAGGGGCCTTAGTGCCAAAATAAGAGAAGTCCTCTGCACCAGTTACCCATTCCCGTTCGGTCACATTGCTTTTACCGGCGGCTGTTTCGAGGGAAGGCACCATCATCTTCACCAGTTCCGGTTCATTATAGGTGACCAGCGTTTTGGTATCAATGGTTACTTCGGCAGTGGCGCCCATGGCTTCTGCTACGGTAGTAGCCACCTTGCGGATGCGTTCATGCGTTTCTTGTTGCATCTTGCTGTCCAGCGTGCGTATCGTGCCTTCCAGTACAGCTTCTTCCGGGATAATATTGGGACGTACGCCACTGTGGAATTTACCCACGGTAATCACTACAGGAGCTTTGGTGAGTTCAGACTGACGGCTTACAATGGTTTGCAGGGTGCTGATGATCTCCGTGGATACTACAATAGGGTCTATTCCTTTCCAGGGCTGTGAACCGTGGGATTGTTTGCCTTTTACTTTGATGGTAAACCAGTCGGAGGAAGCCATAAATGCGCCGGGCTTATACTCAAACTTGCCCACTTCAATATCTGATTCAATATGCATCCCAAATACTGCATCTACTTTGGGGTTGTCCATCACGCCTTCCTTTACCATGAGCGGTGCGCCGCCTTCTTCATTGCCGGGAGGACCTTCTTCTGCCGGCTGGAAAAAGAACTTGACGATGCCGGGCACGTCTTTCTTCATGCCGGCTAGTACTTCTGCTGTACCCATCAGCATGGCTACATGGCTGTCATGGCCACAGGCATGCATCACGGGCACCGTTTGGCCCAGGTAGTCGGCCATAACAGTTGATTTAAAGGGAATGTTTACACGCTCCTGTACGGGTAATGCATCCATATCTGCCCGCAGGGCTACTACCGGTCCGGGCTTGCCGCCACGGAGGATGGCCACAATGCCGGTCTTGGCCACGCCCGTTTGCACTTCCAGTCCCAATGCTTTTAGATGAGTCGCTACATATTCCGCTGTTTTGTACTCCCGGTTGGAGAGCTCCGGGTGTTCATGCAGGTACCGTCTCCATTCGATCAGCTTGGGTAAAATAGCGCTGGCTTTCTGTTCAATGAGGGTTGATACAGGTTGCTGTGCAAAACTGGTTGCAGTAGATAAAAGCAGTAAAAGACAGGTTAGTTTGGCTGGTAAACGCATTGACGGATTGTTTATCCTCCAATATATCGAAATAATCGTTACCGCCAATCCCATACCACCACATTCCAGTTGTCCATAAAGTCTTCATACGTATGAATGATCTCAAAGCCAACCCGCTTATGCGCCTGCAGTGACCGGTAATTCGAAGTAGAAATTTCTGTAATAATAAAATCGTAGTGCGGGCTATACACCACTTTGTGGTGTTGATACAACATGTCAACTAATCCTTTGGCCCGGTGTGCCTTGGAAACACAGATCTGTCCCATTACATAAAAGCGGTGATCGTACAAAGGCTTCCCCTGCCATTGTAGTTTCTCAAAATTCACGAACATAGGCTCCAGGTCGGGATAAGCCTGGCGGCCTTCCAGCGTTACCGTCATGGCATAGGCTACTACTTCATCTGCCTGCTTAATAATAATGCTGGGGGCAATGGCATGCAGTTGTTGCAGCATGGGCAGGTTAAACTGCATGGTGAGGAAGCCCTGCGCGTTCTTTTCTTCCTGGCTGATGAACTGTTTCAGGTTCTGACGCTGCAATTGAAGTATTTGTTCCAGATCTTTATTGGAACCAACTGTGGTGGCTGAGTACATGGAACGAAGTTACTTATATTCCCCGTACACCTCCCGCAAGGTATCTGCAATCTCACCCAGCGTACATTTCTGCTCTACCGCTTCAATAACAGTAGGCATAATGTTTTCATCACTGCCTGCTTTATCGGCTAGTAATTGCAGCAACTGATCGCACTTGGCGTGGTCACGTTGCCGGCGGAGGATAGCCAGTTTATCACTTTGCACCTGGCGGATGGAGTCGTCTATTTTAAAGGGAGGGACCGTATTGGTGTCTGTTACCTGGAACTTATTCACTCCCACAATGATCTTTTCATTGCGTTCTACCTGTCGCTGGTGATCATAAGCGCTGCGGGCAATCTCATCCTGTATAAATCCCTGTTCAATGGCCGATACACTGCCGCCCATGGCATCTATCTTACTGATCAGTTTCCAGGCTTCTTCTTCTACCTGCCGGGTGAGGGACTCTACAAAATAAGAGCCGGCCAACGGGTCAACGGTATCTGCGGCGCCACTTTCAAATGCCACGATCTGCTGCGTGCGCAGGGCAATACGGGCGGCTTCTTCTGTAGGCAGGCTCAGTGCTTCATCATAGCCATTGGTGTGCAGGGATTGTGTGCCGCCCAATACAGCGGCCAGGGTTTGAATCGTAACGCGCGATATATTGTTGAGTGGTTGTTGGGCCGTGAGGGTGCTGCCGCCCGTTTGGGTATGGAAGCGCAGCATCATGGCCTTGGGGTCTGTGGCGCCCAGTTCCTTCATCATCACTGCCCACATACTGCGGGCAGCGCGGAACTTGGCCACCTCTTCAAACAAATTATTGTGCGCATTGAAAAAGAAAGAGAGGCGCTTGCCAAATACATTAATATCAAGCCCTTTTTCCAGGGCTGCTTTTACATAGGCCTTACCATTGCTGAGGGTAAAAGCAATTTCCTGTACGGCCGTACTGCCGGCCTCGCGGATATGGTAACCGGAAATGGAGATCGTATTCCACTTGGGCAACTCATGACTGCACCATTCAAAAATATCGGTGATGATGCGCATGGAAGGCTTGGGCGGGTAAATATAAGTACCCCTTGCAGCATACTCCTTCAGGATATCATTCTGTATAGTGCCGGAGATCTTCTTCAGGTCGGCGCCCTGTTGTTTGGCCAAGGCTACATATAAGCTCAGGAGGATAAAACCGGTAGCATTGATGGTCATGGAGGTCGACACGTCTTCCAGCTTAATGCCTTTAAAGAGCGTCTGCATATCTTCCAGGCTGTCAATAGCCACGCCTACTTTTCCCACTTCTCCTTCAGCCAGCGGGTGGTCGCTGTCGTACCCGATCTGTGTGGGCAGGTCAAATGCCACGCTCAGGCCCATTACACCCTGCGATAACAGATAGTGGTACCGTTTATTACTTTCTTCTGCAGTGCTGAAACCGGCATACTGCCGCATCGTCCACAGCTTTCCCCGGTACATATCCGGCTGCACGCCGCGGGTAAAGGGAAAATCGCCGGGCGGGGGCAGGGGAGGGAACCCTTGTACACGACGGGCGTCATACAACTCATGGATCTCAATTCCGCTGTCTGTAAAGATCTTTTTTTCAGGCATAAGCAACACTGTTAAGGTCAAATTTCCGGCATGGGCTTCATTAAGCCATCAGTTTACGGGCTTCATAGCTTAAGGCATCGGACACAATGGAATGTAAAGATGCTTTGGGATTTTGCATCAGCATTTCCAGGATGCTGCGGTTAAGGTCCTGTGCGGTGGCTTCTGGCGGTAAAAAGGAGGTGATCTGGTTTACGATCAGCATATTCTGGTCCTTCAGGTTGCGCACAGCTTCCCAGGCTTCCTGGGTGACATACATCTGCTGGGTAACATTGTATTCAAATTCTCCCTTGATATTCTGGATCAGTATGGCCTGCATATCCCGGGCGCTCAGGTCGGGCGCATTCAACCGGCTGATGAGGTTGGGCAGGGCGATCCGGTCGGTGAGCAGGATCAGCCGTTCATAGGCCTGCAACTGCATCTGCTTGGTGTTGGTGGGGGCCGTTGCTTCCTGTTTGTCAGCCTTCTGCCGGGCTGCCAGGGCTTGTTTGGCCTCTTTGCGTTGTTTCCAGAACAAATAGGCCAGGGTGCCTCCTAATGTGAGGGCTATAATAAGCTGCCATATAAGTTCATTCAAGGAAAGTGACATGCGGGTTAGATTTTTAAGTCAACAAATGTAGTGAAATGGTTTTTGGTTCCCTCTAACGGTTTTTGGGGTGGTTATAGTCTGCCGGGCAGCATGATTGTCAATTGTTTGTTGAGGCATTGACAGTTCCTGCTATTCTCTGTATTTTTGGGGCAAATATTGTGTAATGGAAATAGCCTCCGTATCGCCTGTACAGTTTACGCCCAATGCCCAAAAAGAGCTGACCCGCCTGATGAGTGACCCCGGTTTCGATACCAGCAAATACCTGCGGATAGGCGTAAAAGGCGGTGGCTGCTCCGGCCTGAGCTATGTGTTGGGCTTCGACGACCGGCAGGAAAACGATGAACAATATGAAGTGGATGGGTTGACCTTTATCATGAATAAATCACACGGCATGTACCTCATGGGCATGCAGATAGACTGGCAGGATGGCCTCAATGCCCGTGGCTTCTCCTTTACCAATCCCAATGCCAGCAAAACCTGTGGGTGCGGTACTTCTTTTTCGGTGTAAAATGTATACCTCTTGTTATTGCAGTTCAATCATTGCAGCGTTTGTTGGTAAGTCTTACTAACATTATCTACCCCTTCTTTCTTCAGGGTGCTGTAATTTTTATCGCTTACATTTTACAGTGGCGGCGAAAGGATACTCCTTGCTGTCCTTAAATATATTTTACTCACTCCTCAGGCTCTTCACAGGATTGGTAAAAGCCGCATTGATACTTTGGAAGCTTACTGTCAGCAGGGCAATACCAATAGTCAGCAGTCCTGTCAGCGCAAAGATCCACCACTCAATACTGACCTTATAGGCAAAGTCCTGCAGCCAGCGGTTCATTAAATAACGGGATATGGGGAAGGCTACCAGGATGGCAATGGCTACCGGCTTCAGGAAATTCACGGATAGCAATACAATGATATCCGGTACAGAAGCACCTAATACTTTGCGTACGCCAATCTCTTTGGTACGTTGTTCAGCCGTGAAGGCGGCCAGGCCAAATAAGCCCAGGCAGGAAATAAAGATGGCCAAAAAGGCAAAGTAATTGGATAGCTTACTGATCACCTGCTCGCTCTTATATAGCTTATCATATTCCAGGTCGGCAAACTGGTACGTGAAAGGGAATTGGGGATTCAGGGAATGGCATAACTTTTCCAGGCCCGCCAGGGTTTGTTGAGTACTGCCTGCCTTGATGCGCACCAGGATGGTGCCCCAGGGTTGTTCTTCCCGCAGCCTGATCACCAGCGGCTCTATAGCCTGGTGCATAGAATTAAAGTGAAAGTCTTTCAGTACGCCAATGATCATACCTTTGCGTTCGCCCCATGTTATCGTTTGGCCCACCGGATCTTTAAGCCCCATCTTTTGTATGGCCATTTCATTCAGCAGGAATCCTGTGGAATCAGTGGCAACACCTTTCATGAAATCATGGCCTTCCACCAGCTCCAGGTTCATGGTTTTTACAAAATCATATCCTACTATAGCATCTGCAATGGAAGTGACCAGGTTGGGATCTTTACCCGGCCAGCTCACATCACCAATATGATGCGCAATAACAGTAGGCGTTTCCCGCATCTTGGTAATATTCAGTGCACCTGGCAGTTTCCCGGCTTCATCTTTGAAAACGGAATAGTTCTTTGCGAGGTCGCCTTCAAGTGGAATATATACCAGGTTCTCCCGGTCATATCCGAGGTTCTTTGATTGTGCATACTCCATCTGGCGGTATATAACGATCATACCCACCATCAGTATCGTAGAAAGGGCAAATTGCAACACCACCAACCCTTTTCTGAAAAAGGCAGCACCCGGACTGAATTTTAAACTTCCTTTTAAAACGTGGATAGGGTTTAGTGACGACAGGAACAGGGCCGGATAACTACCCGCCACAAAACTTGTTATAATGAGCAGTGCCAACAAGGCGCCCCAAAAAACGGGTTGTGTTAAAGGCAGCAGCAGTTGTTTTCCGGTGAGCGCATTAAATGCCGGCAATAGCATGTCAGTGAGGACAACAGCTATGATAACAGCGAAAGCGGTAACCAGCATGGCCTCTCCAATAAATTGTCCTATTAGCGTGCTGCGGAATGCACCGACCACTTTCCGTACACCCACCTCCTTAGCCCGCTTGGCGGAACGGGCGGTGGCCAGGTTCATGAAATTGATACAGGCAATGAGCAGGATGAAGACGGCCACTAAGGTTAACAATTGTACATATTCTATGCGGCCGCCGGCCGGCTGACCATTGCTGAAATTGGCATGCAGGTATTTTTCGCTGTAGGGTTGAAGTCCCAATTCATAACGAACGTTCCCGTTGGCGGGAATATACCGGTGAATGAAATCTTTGATCTTTGATGCGGTGGCAACGGGATTGGCATCTGCGCGAAGTTGTATAAAAGTAGAGGGGTTAAAATTGCTCCAGTTATTTACCCAATCGTTTTCTTTCACATACGCCTGCCAGCTTCTCAGGAAGTCAAACCGGACAGAAGAATTGGTGGGCATATTTTCAAAAACGGCCTTTACCTGCAGGTCTGTTTTGTTTTCATAACGAATCGTTTGCCCGATGGCCTTTTCAGGGCTTCCAAAGAAATACATAGCCGCGTTCCGGGAAATGGCTATTGCTTCCGGTGAATTCAGGGCTGTTTGAGGGGTGCCCTGCAACAGGCGGTAACTAAACATGCTGAAGAAATCGGCTCCGGCATAGTTGCCCTCCATCTTATTGATCTTGTTGCCCGCCTCAAGCGTATAAGGCATATTCCAATCCAGGCTACTGGCATATTGTATTTCAGGAACCTGTTTTTTAAGTTCTTCAGCCAACAGTCCTTGTGTAATATACGAAGCGTCTACCGTACCGTTGGCATACTGGCGCTCATATACCTGGTATAATTGCTTATTGTTTGTATGAAATCCATCTACGTTGCGTTCATCCTGCACCCACAATAAGATCAGCAGGCTGCAGGTCATTCCCAATGCCAGGCCCGATATATTGATAGCAGAAAATGCTTTATTGCGGAACAGGTTCCGCCAGGCGGTTTTGAAATAGTTCTTGATCATGGGCAAAAGATGATACGCTCTTTCCGTAAAAATATGCCAATTGCTAAAGATGCTGAAAGCCAGGCTGTTTGGGATAACAATAGGAACCACCTTGTTCGCTTTTGATACAGCAGCAGAGCGGCGGTGATACAGGGAAAGGAAGCTCACAGCAGGTCGAAAAACAAAAGCCGGGCATTCACCCGGCTTTATCTTTATATCAATTGCATTTTTGCTACTTTGGGATCTACCTCAACCTGGTCATCCTCAAAGTTGAGTTTGATGCGCCATTTTTGTAAGGTGGCTGCTCCTATAATTATTTCCTCACTTAATCCCGGGACAACCAGGAATTCATCACTTAGTAAAACATCATCAATGTAAAAGTCCAGTCGTACCACTTCTTTTACTTCAATATAATGTGCCTCACTGGCTGTAGCGATTTTTCTAATCCTGCCCAAGGGTTGAGCTTCGGTTAATTCGTTTACAAACTCGGGATTAATGCAAGAGAGATTTGCCCCGCTGTCAAACAGGGTGTAGAGTGTTTTTTCTCCTTTCGATCCTACATATAGTAGTGGATGTTTCAAGATAGACATTGGTTAAACTTTAACGAAGATACGAAAAAAGAGGCGGTCTGGATGTACGGTAAAAAACAAAAGCCGGGCTCTCACCCGGCTTGCTATTCAAATTATCAGTAACTGTTATTTAGTCCTGTTCTTAGAATCCCAACATGCTGAATGCTGGATGCTGGATGCTGAATGCTGGACCTCTATTTCAGTTTTCCCAGTGCTGCAATGATCCGCTTCCAGGCTTCTTCGATCTTCTCCATGCTGTTGGCAAAAGAAATACGGATACAGGTAGGCTCACCAAAAGCACGACCTGTTACGGTACTTACATGCGCTTTATTCAGCAGGTACATGCAAAGGTCATCGGCATCCTTGATCGTTTCTTCGCCATCGTTTTTGCCAAAGTACTGGCTAACGGTGGGGAATACGTAAAACGCACCATCCGGTTCAGCATACTTCAGTCCGGGAATGCTGTTCATGATCTCTATCACACGCTTCTTACGGCGCTCAAATTCTTTATTCATTTCCTGGGAGGGGCGCAGGTCGCCGGTAAAGGCTACAATGGCCGCGCGTTGGGTAATGCTGTTGGTGCCGCTGGTAAGCTGACCCTGTAATTTCTCACAGGCTTTTACGATATCCGGATGAGCAGCCACCACACCCAGGCGGTAACCTGTCATGGCAAAACCTTTACTCAGGCCGTTCACAATGATCACGCGGTCTTTCAGGTCTGCAAACTGCGCAATGCTCTCATGTTTGCCTATGAAATTGATGTACTCATAGATCTCATCAGAGAGGATGAATACCTTGGGATACTTACGGAATACTTCGGCCAATCCTTCCAGTTCTTTCTTGCTGTATACAGAACCGCTGGGGTTACAGGGAGAAGAGAACATGAACAGGCGGGTCTTCTCTGTTAAGGCTGCTTCCAGTTCAGCAGGCGTGATCTTATATTTATTGTCGATAGAAGTAGTTACCAGCTTTACCACACCTTCACCCAGCTTCACAATTTCAGAGTAAGTAACCCAATAGGGGGTAGGGATCACTACTTCGTCGCCGGGGCTAACTACTGACCATACAGCATTGGCCAGACTTTGTTTGGCGCCGGTGGAAGCGATAATGTTCTCAGGCTTATAGTCAAGGTTATTATCGCGCTTCAATTTCACGCACACCGCTTCACGCAGGTCGGGATAACCAGCTACGGGGGTGTAATGGCTGTAATTGTCATCAATGGCTTTCTTGGCTGCATCCTTAATGTGCTGAGGCGTATCGAAATCGGGTTCTCCCAAACTAAGATCAATAACATCTACGCCTTTAGCCCTGAGCTCACGACCGAGTTTTGCCATTTTCAGCGTCTCCGGTTCGTTGAACCACGTCAATCTGGTTGATAGTTCCATAATAATGTCTGTTGCTTGCTTTTTTTAAACGAATGGCGCAAAAGTAATACAGAATCCGGTTTCTTGTTTCTGATAATGGGAATAATAATAAAGCCCTGCATACCAACAGGTAGCAGGGCCAACTATAGAAAAGAGAAAGGCTTACTCTGTCCGGAGCGATTTGACGGGATTGATCAGGGCTGCCTTGATCCCATGGAAGCTCACCGTGGCGATGGCAATGATAAAGGCCAGCAAGCCTGCCACCGCAAACATCCACCAGGATAAACTGATGTGGTAATCCCAGTTCAGCAGCATTTTATTCATGGCCCACCCTGCCAGGGGCGAAGCGAGGATGAAAGCCACTGCCACCGGTTTCAGGAAGTCTTTAGACAGTATGAGCCATAACTGTGAAACACTCGCACCCAGTACCTTACGCACGCCAATTTCCTTATTGCGCCGTTCGGCTAGGAAGGCAGAGAGGCCAAACAGGCCCAGGCAGGAAATAAAGATGGCGAGTGTACCCACTATGTTGGTCAGTTGGCTGGTATAACGAATACCCTCGAAGCGTTTCTGGTACTCTTCGCTGACAAAATGGTAGTCAAACGGGTAGTTGGGATTACTCTTTTTGATTGCCAGCTCAATCTGCCCCAGGGTCTTACGCCAGTTGTCATCGTTCCGTACCCGCACAAACAAGTGGTTCATACCACCCCTGCCCAATTCGATCAGCATGGGTTGGGGAGTTGAAAAAGGGCTGTTGTAAACAAAATCCTGCACCACGCCTATAACAATGGCGCCGCTTAGTTTGGTGCCTATTACAGGTGCTTTCAGGCCCATTTTGGTCACTGCGGCCTGGTTAATAAGGCAGGCATTGGTATCGGTACCAAAAGCGGGACTGAAATCGCGTCCTTCGGCCATTTTTAGCCCGGCTGTTTTTGCCCAGTCATAACCTACACTGGTAAGGGTGACCCAGATATTCTGGCCGGCTGTTTTTCCCGGCCAGTCAATGCCATCCGTAGCGCCTCCAAACCTGATAAGATCATTGCTGCCGCCTGAGATGCTGGTCACCCCCGGTATTTGCGCCAGCTCATTTTTGATGAGGTGGAATTTGCCATTCATATCACCCCGTAAGGGTATCTCCACCAGGTTTTCAGGATCATATCCGATAGGACGGTTCTCTGCATGCCGCAGTTGTTTAAAGATGACAATGGTGGCAATAATCAGGAATATGGAAGTCATGAACTGGAAAGTGACCAGCCCTTTTCGTAGTATGGAACCGCCTTTGCGGTTAACAATGATGCCTTTTAATACCAATACCGGCTTAAAACTGCTGAGAAAAAAGGCGGGATAGCTACCGGCTACCAGTCCTGTGAATATTACCATGCCCAATAAAGACAGCCACACACGCCAGTTGACAAAATCAAATGTCATGTTCTTCTCCGTAAAATGATTCAACACCGGCAGGGCAAGCACAGCCAGGAACAGGCCCAGCAGCAGTGAAATAAAGGTGAGCAGCATGGCCTCGCACAGGAATTGGAAAATGACCTGTTTCCGGAAAGCCCCCATTACCTTCCGTACACCTACTTCACGGGCACGTCGTTCGGAGCGGGCGGTAGCCAGGTTCATAAAATTGATACAGGCGATCAGCAATACGAACAGGCCGACAGCGCCCACCAACAGGACCGCATAGATCCTGCCGCCGCCACTCGGTTTGCCATTTTTAAACTCTCCATACAGCCACATATCGGCAAAGGGATAGGCAAATAATCCTTCATCCTTGTTTTTCAGTTTTTCCTGGATGAGTTTAGCCAGTTTGGCATTGAGCGCCGTAAGGTTAGTGCCCGGCTGTAATTCCATCCAGGTAGCAATGCTATTATGGTCCCAGTTGTTGATCCAGGCACGGTTTTCCTGTTCATAAAGACTGAAGGGCAGCACTACATCAAAGCGCTCGCTGCTATTCTCCGGAATATCCCGTATTACAGCACCTACCTGCAAAGGATGCGTGTTATTGTACATGATCAGTTTGCCCATGGGGTTTTCCTGCCCAAATAGTTTTTTGGCCGTCCTTTCCGTGATCACTACCGATCCTGATTGCTCCAGGGCTTTGACCGCGTCGCCGGCAATTGCCGGGAAGGTCATCATCCGGAAATAATCGGGTTCTACGTACACCGTTTTTTCGTACAGCGCTTTTTCTCCACTTTTGATGAGTCCCTGGCCTCCACTGCCAAAGCGGGAGATGTATTTTACTTCAGGTATGTCGTTTCGAATAGCCCCTGCCAGCGGTCCTGACACGGAGGTGCCTGAACTGATTTCACCATCGACTTTATAGTTCTTGATCAGCGCATGAATATTGGGCAAATGGGTGTGAAACTTGTCGTAGCTCACCATATCCAGTATCACAAGCATCACCAGGATACTGATGGCCAGGCCCACAGCCAGCCCACTGATATTAATAAAAGAAGAGATCTTATTCTTCACCAGGCTGCGCCAGGCGATCTTCAGGTAATTTTTCAGCATATATGATAGTATCGGGTTGTTTGTTCCCGGCCAAGAAAATGCCAGAATAGTAACTTGTTACTAATCAGCAATGTATACATGCAATGCAATGGTAAGACTGTCCTGTTTTGATACAACGGGTGTTCGCTTTATGGTAGTCCTTTACAGTTATGAAATGAATCGCAAAAGCTTTATTTTCATACCTGAATCCCACTATTGTATGACAACCCGATTAACCCGTTCCATTATCCTTTCTGCAGGCATTGCCCTGCTTATTACAGCCGCTTATTACTGGTTATTGAATGAAACCCGGTTGCTGAAGAAAGCCCCGAAAGTCACCCGTTATCAGGCAGAAGTCAATATCCGTTTGGGAGCGCCGGAGAATGTAACAAGCCCTGTTGCTGATGTCCAAAAATGCATAGCCATTATTGATGACCGGTTAACGCAGGTCCGGTATGAACACACCATAAAACCGGAAAACGATAAGACTTTCACCATTTCAATAGATGGGCTGACAGATACCACCGGCCTGAAAGAATTACTGACAGGAAATGGCAGCCTTGCCATGCAGGAGGTGTATGACCTTTCCGTTTTTGCCAATACGCTTTCTTCGGCCAATAATGCCCTGGCAAACTACTTTCGTTCCCATCCGGAAGATACCCTGCTTCGCCAAAACAGCCAGTTGAGCACGATTGAATACCCCTTGCTGTCGTTATTAAATCCGGCACGGCCCTTTACAGGAGGGGGAGGCGGTATGGTATATCCGGGATATATTGGGCTGGTAGCTGAAAAGGATACTGCTTTACTCCGTCAATTGCTGGAGCATCCTGCCGCCACGCCGTACTGGCCTGCTGATAATCGCTTCATGCTGGGAAAGAATGATGGGTATGGCGTCACGCAAGGCACTCAACTGGTATATTCCATCAAATACCATCCGCCCCGGATCACGAATAAAAACATCATTCGGGCAGAAGCTGAGTATGATGGGAGCACCAACGAGCAGGTGGTTGCCATGGACTTTGACCCTGCCGGAACGGCGGAATGGGAGCGAATGACCACCCGGAATATCAATAAGCCCATTGCCATTTGCCTGAACGATAAAGTGATGTCGGCGCCCACCGTTACAATGGCAATAAGCGGCGGCAAATCCAGGATAACTTTAGGCAGAAGTACTGACAACGAGCATGGTAAAATACTAAGTATTTTGCTGAAAAGCAAGGAGTTACCGCTCCAGGTACAGGTAAATCAGGCACATTTTTCGCCGGCCCGCCCACAAATTCCGGCTGTTTGGCCTTATGCTCTTTTATTTATGCTTTCCTTTGTGATAGCAATGACTGTCCAATGGCTGATTTACCGGTTGAATAAAAATTAAAAGCCCGGCTATCTGTAAGCGCTTGTCGAAACCTTCTATAAGCCTCATTTTCAGGCTTATTTTGCTGTTTCCTTTTCTGTCTGAAAACCCTATCTTTGCCAACTCCTAAAAAATAAACAACATTGCAATGAGAGCACTGGTTAGCATTTTTGCTGGATTATTGATCCTTATATCCCTTTACCAGCTATCCTTTACCTGGTTCGTGAACAAGTATGAGAAAGAGTTGGACGCCAAAGCCACTTCCTACATCAAACGGGCATACACTGCCGCAGCCCAAAAATATCCTGGTGATAAAGAAGCACAAGCTGCTTACCAGGATTCACTGGATACTTATAAAGCCACCTACCTCGATAGCTTACGTATTGCTTCCAAAGATAAAAAGATTACCTGGTGGGGACAGTCTTACCAGAAAGCCAAAGAAAGTGAACTGTTATTAGGCCTCGACCTTCAGGGTGGTATCAACGTAACGATGGATATTGCATTGGACGGACTGGTCAAAGGGCTGGCCAATAACCCCAAAGATCCCCAGATCACCAAAGCCATTGCAGAAGCGCAACGCCTTAAGCTGACCAGTGACCAAAACTTCATTAACCTTTTCGTTACTGCTTTCAAGAGTGTGAACCCCGGCGCTAAACTGGCCCCTCACTTTGCCAAAGCCGGTAATAAACTGAATGCTACTTCCAACGATAACCAGGTAATCGACTACATCAATGGAAAAGCTACTGCTGCCATGTCTCAAACCTACCAGGTATTGAGAATGCGTATTGACAAATTTGGTGTGGCGCAACCTTCCATCAGCCTGGATGAAAATAAAGGTATTATTACCGTGGAACTGGCCGGCGCCAGCGATCCTGAACGGGTAAGGAAATACCTGCAGTCTACTGCCAACCTGCAATTCTGGGAAGTATATACCATGAATGATGGTGTAATGCAAACCGGGCTGGTAAATGCCGATAAGGCTTTGGAAACTTACCTGTATGGTACTTCTGCCACTACGCCGGATAGTACAACTTCCATTCCTGATTCTATAGGAGGCGCTAAACGCGATTCCTTAAAGAAAGTCGTTGACAGCGCTGCCCTGGCTGCCCGCCAGAACCCGCTGTTCAGGGTGTTGAATCCTGCACGTCCTTACCAAACAAACAATGGCGGCACCCAATATCCCGGCTATGTTGGTATTTCTCTTTTAAAAGATACTGGCAAGGTAAACCAGTACCTCAACCTGCAGGTTGTACGTAACAACTTCCCGGGCAACGTGAAGTTCTTGTGGGGTAAGCGGGACCGCGATGACAATGGTAAATTAAGCGATATCCTCACCTTATATGCCATCAAGACCGTTCCTGGTAAAGAAGGCGCTCAACTGGAAGGTGGCGCTATTGAAGAGGCAAGGCAGGATTTTGACCAGACTACAAATGAAGTACTGGTACTGATGGATATGAATGATGCCGGTGGCCGTATATGGGCGGCAATGACAGAGCGCAATATCGGCAAGCCCATCGCCATCGTACTGGATGATATTGTTTATACAGCTCCCAACGTAAACCAGAAAATTGACGGTGGTAGCTCCCGCATCACTATGGGTTCCGGTAATGCCAAGAACAGGGCCCTGGTGGTAGAAGAAGCACAGGATATTGCCAATATCCTGGAATCAGGTAAAGTAGAAGCCGCTGCCAAGATCGTACAGGAGCAGGTAGTAGGACCTACGCTGGGTGAAGAAGCTGTACAGGGTGGTATGATGTCTTTTGGCATCGCCTTCATAGTGATCTTCCTCCTGATGCTGGTATATTATAACACCGCTGGTGTGGTAGCCAATATCGCCCTGATCCTGAACCTGCTGTTTACCATTGGTGTGCTGAGTGCCCTGGGCGCCACGCTCACTGCTCCCGGTATTGCGGGCCTGGTACTCACGATCGGTATGGCTGTAGATACGAACGTAATCATATTTGAACGTATCAAGGATGAGCTGGCGCATGGCAAGTCGCATGAGCAGGCTGTAAAAGACGGTTACCGCCGTTCCTTACCGCCGGTACTGGATGCGCACATCACTACTTTATTAACTGCCATTATCCTGGCCATCTATGGTCTGGGTCCTGTATTAGGTTTTGCTACCACGCAGATCATTGGTATCCTCTTGTCCCTGTTCTGCGGTATCCTGGTATCACGCCTCATCACCGACTTCTATACCAATAAGAACCGTCACTTCAAATATTTCACTAAGCTTTCCAAGCGCATCTTCCAGCATGCCGCCTATAAGTTTATCGAATTCCGGAAAGTAGCCTATGTCATTTCTGTGATCGTACTGGTCTTAGGTGTGGCTGCTATCATCCACGGCTTTGATGAAGGCGTGGAATTTAAAGGCGGACGGAGCTATGTGGTGAACTTCGGTAAGCCGGTAGATGAAGAAAAGGTACGGGTGGCCTTGGAAGAAACTTTCAAGAAAACACCGGTGATCAAGACCTATGGTTCTGCCAGCAAGCTGGAGATCACTACCGATCACAGGATCAATGAAGAAGGATTAGCGATAGATTCTTCGGTGCGCAATACCCTGTTTGGCGGGTTAAAGCCTTTCCTGCCGGCCAACCTGACTGCCGAAGAGTTTGCTACTACTAAATATGTGGAAGGCACCAAAAAAGTAGACCCTACTATTTCTGATGACCTGAAAAGTGGCGCCCAGTGGGCTACCTTCTGGTCACTGCTGATCATCGCTATCTATATCTTTATCCGTTTCCGCGACTGGCGTTATTCACTGGGTACTATTGTGGCCCTGCTGCACGACGTATTGGTAACGCTGATCGTATTCTCCTTCCTGAAAGGGGTGGTGCCTTTCCCGCTGGAAATAGACCAGCACTTTATTGCGGCCATCCTTACGGTGATCGGTTTCTCCATGAACGATACGGTGATCGTATACGACCGTGTGCGTGAATACAGCCACACGATGAAGAATGTAGATAAAACAACGCTGATCAATAAGGCGATCAATGATACGCTGAGCCGTACCATTATGACCTCGCTGACGGTATTCCTCACCATCCTCATCCTGTTCCTGGTAGGTGGTGAAGTAACAAAAGGATTTGCCTTTGCGATGCTGATCGGTGTTGTTACCGGTACCTATTCTTCCATCTTTGTAGCGGCCCCCATGCTGGTTGACCTGGCCAAGAGCAAACCACTGGGTGAAGCTGATGCAAAGCCCGGAACGCCTGCACAGCCGATAAAGGCCAAGCCCGTTGCCCCGGTAGCGAAGAAAGCGTAAGAATATCCTGATTAGATTATAGACAAACCCTGTAGCGCTATGCTATGGGGTTTGTTGTTTATAGCCATAAAAAGAGAACGTCGTCCACCCACGGACGACGTTCATTAAACCCTAACAAAACCGACCTTGCTTTATGAAAAATTATCAGGACTGCTTAGCTTGCTTAGTGTGTTTTTTGTGATGATGGGCACCGGCAGCCTTCTTTGTTTCTTTCTTATCAGTTTTAGCCACATCCCTGGCGGGAGCTGTTGCTTCTTTCTTAGCAGGCTCTTTAGCTTGCTTAGGAGTTGCCTGAGCCATTGTAAGGCCAGTTAATGCTATCACCATAGTGGCTAATAAGAATACCTTTTTCATTGTCTTATATTTTATAGTTGAAAAATGTTTACAGGGTAAAACTATCCAAATAATTTGCCCATACACATTTTTGAAGGCTGCTTAACCGCGGGTTAACTACTGTTAATGAATTGTTGATGAATGCTCCCTGTCAGCCTGAGCCTGTCGAAGGCGGTTTCGACAAGCTCAACCTGACATTTTCTATGTAACTTACCTTAACGATCGGTTAACCAGATAAAGTAAAAAGGATAAATAATGCGTAGCAAATTTGCCGGAGGTATTTATATAAACAGCATGCGTTCTTCAACCCTCAGGTGGATCATTCTGCTGGCTACATTCTTAATCGCGCTGATTGTAGGTGTGCAGCTATTCTGGCTTCATATAGTGTATTCCTATGAACAAAAGACCTTTAATACAAACGTAGTAAAAAGTATACGTGGCTTGTATGAGGATATGGATATTGCCGATACGCCATCCAATCACCTGCAGGACCTGGTAGAAGACCCCTCCCCGGATTATTTCCTTTTCCGGGTGAAAGGGAAGGGGTTCTCAAATGACTCGCTGGTACATTACCTCAAGCATGAGCTGAATGATTTTGATGTGCTAACGGATGCGCATGTAGGTTTTTATGACGCCCGGCAGGGTAAATACATGGCCGAGCAATATATACCTGCTGCCGCTGCCCGCTATGATCCTACCCAGAAGGTGCTGGCGGTGTATAAAAGGCCCCATGATTATGTGGTGTTGTATTTTCCGCATCGCAATAAATATGTATTGGCCCAGATGAACTTCTGGTTCATCAGTACAGGGATCTTATTTATTGTATTGATAGGGCTGGCGGTTATCCTGTTTTATTTCTATCGCCAGAAGTTCCTGGCAGAGGTACAGAAAGATTTCGTCAACAACTTTACCCACGAGTTTAAAACCCCGCTGGCCGTAATGAAAATATCGGCCGAGGTATTGTTGCAGGAGAAGATCGTAAACCAGCCCGACAAGTTGTTTAAGTACGCCCACATTATACAGCACCAGACAGAACACCTGCAAAGCCAGGTAGAACGGTTATTGCATATCGCCTCTACCGACCGGCGGGAACTGCCTATTGAGAAAGTGAAGGTGCCGGTGAGGGAGATCATTGAGCAGGCTGTTGCCAAAGTACAACCCCTTGTAGAGGATAAAGAGGCGCTGGTAGAAATACAGGACCCCTCAATGCCCGGCTATGAGCTGCTGGCCGACAGGGTGCACCTGGAACTGGCGGTGGTAAACCTGCTGGAAAATGCCCTGAAATATTCCACCAAACCCCATGTGATCATCAGTGCGGGCCGGGAGAATGGGCATCTTTTTATTTCCGTAAAAGATAATGGCATAGGTATTGAAAAGAAATACCAAAAGAACCTGTTTAAAAAATTTTACCGGGTACCCACCGGAGACGTACATAATGTAAAAGGGTTCGGTTTAGGACTGAACTTTGTGAAAAGGATCATTGAAGCGCATCATGGCAGTATTAAAGTGAATAGCCTGCCGGGTATCGGAACGGAATTTAAAATGCTATTCCCGCTTTAAAATTATATCATCATGACAACGAGAAAAGGAAGAGTATTGCTGGCCGAAGACGATCTGGCATTGAGCTATGTGATCAAAGATAACCTGGTAGAGGCCGGTTATGAAGTAATCGTATGCCCCGACGGCCAGACAGCTATTGACCAGTTTGATAAGGGGCGGTTTGACATCTGCCTGCTCGATGTAATGATGCCCAATAAGGACGGTTTTACCGTAGCCAGAAAGATCCGCCAGCACAGCGATGTGATCCCCATCCTTTTCCTGACCGCCCGCTCCATGGAGGAAGACCGGATCAAAGGATTTGTGTCTGGCGCCGACGACTACATTACAAAGCCGTTCAGCATGCAGGAACTGCTGTTGCGTATGGATGTTTTTATGCGCCGAACCAAAAAGCTGTCGGCAGACCAACTGCAGGAGTTCACCATCGGCAAACTTACTTTCTCCTATAGCGACCTTAAGCTGAATACGCCCACTGAAAGCTTTACCCTCACCCAGAAGGAAGCCGACCTGCTGAAGTTCCTTTGTGAACATGCCAATCATATCCTGAAACGGGAGGAGGTGTTGCTGCATGTATGGGGCAA
Source organism: Paraflavitalea devenefica (assembly GCF_011759375.1). Lineage (NCBI taxonomy): Bacteria > Pseudomonadati > Bacteroidota > Chitinophagia > Chitinophagales > Chitinophagaceae > Paraflavitalea > Paraflavitalea devenefica. The sequence continues at coordinate 2,053,520 of NZ_JAARML010000002.1, forward strand.
GGACGACTACTTCCTGGGCAGAAGCATGGACGTTTTTATGACCAAGCTCCGTAAATATTTTAAGGCCGATCCCGATGTACTCCTGGAAACGATCCATGGAGTAGGCTTCCGCTTCAATGCCTCCGTACAGGTGCCCGCCTGATAACTTTGAGCATTGAACGTGGCACTGGTCCTGGACGCAGGCCGTGACTTTTCCATTCCCCGGCATCTCAATTGCACATACTATACTCATTAAACGATCGTCAGGATATTAGCATTTCGCTAACATTCCTGAACAATTTGTTATTGATTACCATGGAATTAAACCATGGAATGGAAATTGAAATCAAAATACAGGAGGTACGATTAAATCACCTTAAATGAAGTATTGTATGAAAAAGTTAATAATACCTGTCAGCCTTGCCATGATGGTCCTGCTGGCAGCCTGTAATTCCACCAAAGTCACCTCATCCTGGAAAGCGGATGATGCCAGCAAGCTCAATTACCAGCAGGTACTGGTATTGGGGCTGATGCCTAATAAAGACCGCAGTATAAGCATGGACATGGAAAATGAACTGGCCGGGGAAATGAAAGCGGCCGGCGTGAATGCCGTAGCTGCCAGCACGGTGTTTTCTCCCAACCAGCTTAATAATATGAATGAGCAAAGGGCGCTCCGCTGGCTCCGGAACAAGGGGTATGATGCCGTGATGACGATCGTATTGCTCGATAAATCCAAAGAACGGGACTATGTGCCGGGTAATGTTACCTATCAACCCCTGGGCGGCTATTACAGCCGTTTCTGGGGCTATTACAGAACGGTCTATGGCCGGGTATATACACCGGGCTACTATACCACCAGCACCAATTATTTCTGGGAAAGTAACCTGTACAGCCTGGGTGACAATAAAATGCTCTATTCCGTGCAGTCCCAATCCTTTGATCCTGCTGCCGACAACATCGGCCGTGACTATGCCAAACAGATCACACGGGATATGCTGAAGCAGGGTATACTGGTTAAGAAATAAATTAGCAGATAAGCTTCGTAACTTAAACAAGATCAGTTTTCAATGCCTTCGTATTAAACGGAGGCATTTTGCCATTGAGCCCTTAGTACATTCATCCTTAGCCGCCTCTATATCATAGATTATCTTTAATATATTAAACAATTATTATTCATATATTTCAGAGATATTCCAGACCAAAAGAAGTGGGATATCTCTGGAATATCTCTGTGTTATATGTGGAATATCTCTGGATTATCCTACTATTTACTGGCAGGGAACCGGAAGACTTCCACAATGCTTCTGCGGCTAACGTATTTTTGTATGCCTAAAACAATTCATATGACAAAAGCCGAAGTAATGAAGGAGCTGCAATCGCTGGGCAGTAAAGAGGCGAAGGAAAGGTGGAGCAAGCATGGGGCCCGGGAACCCTTTTTCGGGGTGAAGGTGGAAGACCTGAAGAAGATCATGAAAAAGATCAAAAATGACCAGGCGCTGGCGCTGGAGTTGTATGAGACGGGAAACTCGGATGCCATGTACCTGGCCGGACTGGTAGCCGATGGAGCTAAGATGGCGAAGCAACAGCTGCAGGCCTGGGCTGATCAGGCGCCCTGGTACATGATCAGTGAATATACCGTTCCCTGGGTGGCGTCTGAAAATGCCCACGGGCATGAACTGGCGCTGCAATGGATTGATAGTAAAAAGGAACATATAGCAGCCAGCGGCTGGAGCACCCTGGCAGGTTTACTGGCCATTAAGCCGGATACTGAAATTGATACAGAGGAAATAAAGTCGCTGCTGGATAGAGTGGAGAAAACGATCCATACAGCGCCCAACCGTACAAGGTATGCCATGAATGGTTTTGTGATTGCTGTGGGCGGCTATGTGCCCGTATTAACGGCACAGGCAATAGCTACCGCGAAGAAGATCGGGGTAGTAGAAGTGGATATGGGAGGTACAGCCTGCAAAGTACCCTTTGCGCCAGACTATATCCAGAAGATGAAGGAGAAGGGATACCTTGGTAAAAAGCGGAAAACGATCAGGTGCTGAGATCCGCGATCAAACGTCCAGCTACCAGGCGATGGTCACTTCATTTACCTCCATATAACTGTTCATGAAGATGCGGTCATTCAGATTCCGGATGGCGGCAGTTCCGGCATTGTTGTCCATTTCTATATAGGCGCAGCCTGTAGAATGGCCGGTTTCGGAATCCATCACAATGCGTGCAGAAATGACTTTACCGAATTGCAGGAAGAGCTGAAAAAGATGGTGGGCAGTCGTTTTCTTGTTGAGGTTACCAACAAAAATATTCATAAGAGTGGCTTTTGAAAGTGTACAATGAAACGGCACGGGGGTAGAGGGGACAGGAAAATGAAGTTAACCAAATATTACACATCAACCTAATTTGTTTTCACGGGAAAACAGGTGCGAAGAGCTTACTGGCATTGAAAATTAAGGCATTAGCTTTTATATTAAAAAAACGTTACTTTGCAATGCTCCCACTTTAAAAAAGGCAGGTTTATCCTTGCCGGTGGGGCGTAGAGAATACATAATTTGTAGATCATATGTCAGCTCTGTTGGATATGGTATATTAATTTAGTGTGGTTAGTTTTTTGTTGTATATATTGAACCCTGCTGATCAAACGATGCAAAGAACCATTATTACAGGAACCGGGAGTTATATTCCTTCCGTGATCAAAAAGAACAGTGATTTTATCTCCAATAGCTTTTATACGGAAGACAGGGGGCTCATAGACCGCCCCCAAGAGGAAATAGTGGATAAATTTAAGCAGATCACCGGTATTGAAGAGCGGCGTTATGCCTCTGATACCATTACCGCTTCTGATATGGCCATCCAGGCCGCCTTCCTCGCTATAAGGGACAGTGGTGTTGATCCGGAAACGCTGGATCAGATTATTGTAGCGCATAATTACGGGGATGTGCTGCCCCATACTACACAAACTGATAATGTTCCCTCACTGGCATCACGGGTGAAGCAGGGATTGGGGATCAAAAACCCTTCCTGTATTCCATATGATATATTGTTTGGCTGCCCGGGCTGGCTGCAGGGCCTCATACAGGGCGACCTGTTTTGCCGGGCAGGCGCTGCCAAAAAATGCCTGGTCATTGGCACAGAAACTCTGTCGAGGGTGGTGGATGATCATGACAGGGACAGCATGATCTTTTCCGATGGAGCAGGGGCTTGTGTGATGGAATACAAGGAAGCAGGCGATAAGCATGGCATACTGAGCACCAGCACACGGTCCGATTGTGTGGAGGAAGCCGGGTATATCTATTTTGGTCAATCCAATGCGCCGGATGCAGATGCGGATACGCGTTATATTAAAATGAAAGGCCGGAAAGTATATGAATATGCCATTAAGTACGTGCCGGCAGCCATGAAAGAATGCCTTGATAAAAGCGGTGTAGGCATCCATGAGCTGAAAAAGATCTTCATTCACCAGGCCAATGAGAAAATGGATGAAGGTATCGTGCGCGCTTTTTACAACCTGTACGGCGCCAAAGCTCCCCGTGATATTATGCCTATGTGTATCCACTGGCTGGGTAATAGTTCCGTAGCTACCATTCCTACCTTATATGACCTGGTGCGCAGGAACAAACTAACGGAGCATGCCCTGAAACCGGGCGATGTCATCCTGTTTGCATCAGTAGGCGCGGGTATGAACATTAATGCGGTTTGTTACCGGTATTAGTAAAAATACTATTCATTCCCGTTATATTGTTTTCTGCTAATATAGCTTAGTATTCGGTTAATTGAGGTAATTCAAGCGTTGAGGTAATAGTGTTACTTCACAGTACTATCTTTTTTAACTAACAAAACTGCTTGCAACTATGGAAAAATGTCCAATAGACTATTCGTAAGGGTATTCCTGTACCTTTTTTTATCCTGATTTATTTGTGTGTTCCTGCGATAACGCTCCTTACTATTCTTCCCAATCTTTACCTCCGATACGACTACACAGCAGGAATCCGATAAGTCGCTGCTATAAGTGAATAAGACGCAAAGGGCATTGCCATGCCCATCAACATTGCTATGACTGCATTGCTGCAGGGATCGGTGATCCCCGTAACAATAGCTTGTACTGTCATGCCTGCAGGTATGGCGATGGCGAAGTATTGCTGATTATTCACTAATTAAACCTTATATCATGAAGCAGCTTTATGCTTTCCTTATTTTCCTGCTGATGGTTTCCGCGCTACAGGCGCAGGTAACACTCTCTGCAGATGGCCCGGGCAACACCTACTCATTGATCGAGTCAAAAGGCTTTGGCATTGAAAGCCCCGATTGCCGGCATACTTCTTTTGGTCCGCATGTGACCGAAGTATTCGATAACATACTGGGCAAAAATGTTTTTGTATTCCATAGTCACCCGGTTGCGGATGATGATCGCTGCGGTGCTGACGACCGTGTGCGGATGGAGATCAAAGGGGGCAGTGGCTCACCGGCGGCCATGCAGCATACGCAGGGGCAAACAGCTTATTACCGCTGGAAGTTCAAGCTGGATGCCGGCTTCATTCCCTCCAGCCGCTTTACCCATATTTTCCAGATCAAGGCCATCGAAGGTGATGCCGGCGCTCCGCTGATCACCATTACGCCGAGGGCAGGCAATCCGCAGAAAATGCAGATCATTCACAGTGCGGGAGAAGGCAGCGGTAGCCTGGGCACGGTGCACCAGGTAGACCTGGCGCCTTTTAAAGGCACCTGGGTGGAAGCCTATGTAAAATACAAAAGCAGTGAAGGCAGCGCCGGTACTTTTGAGATTACCATCAAAAGGATCAGTGATGGCGTTACCCTGCTTTCTTATAGCCGTACAGGCATTGATATGTGGCGTACGGATGCCGATTACAACCGTCCAAAATGGGGTGTTTACCGCGGTAAGGATGATGTGCTGCGCGATGAGCAGGTGCGCTTTGCCGATTTCTGTATATCAGAAACCAGCGAAAGCCAGTGTCCCAGCAGCATTGGCGGCAACCCGCCCGGAGGTGGAGATGTTAACCTGGCGCCTGCCAATGATGCTTATGTAAGGGATGGCACCAATGCCGGTACGGCATTCGGATCCACAGATGCTGCTTCATTGGTGACCAAACTGGCTCCTTCGGGCCAGCTTAACAATAACCGCGAAGCCTACCTTGCATTCGATGCGGCTTCAGTAAGCGGTACTATTTCCGCGGTTACACTACGTGTATATGGCCGTACGGAAGATGACCGGGATGCCAATGTGCCGGTAGCGTTATATGCAGTTGCCAATACCGGCTGGAGCGAATCATCCATCACCTGGAACAATAAACCGGCTGCCGGGACCACAGCGCTGGCCACCGCTACGGTTACCGATGAAACAGGCCGGTATTATACCTGGAACGTGACCAGCTATGTGCAAAGCGAAATAGCAGCAGGACGTCCCGTGGTATCCTTTGTATTAAAGAATACCCAAACTACTGACGGGCGCCTTTTGTGGAATTCAAAAGAAACAGGTTCCAATCCTCCGCAACTGGCGGTCACCACCACTACTTCCCTGCAATCACAAAGACAGTTGTTGCAGGCAACAGCCGAAGAAGACGCAAAGGAAATGACTTTGATAACCTACCCCAATCCTTTCCGGCAAAACAATACCATTACATTCCAACTGGTTGCCGGCGGGCCAACGCAGTTGGCTGCCTATGATATGACCGGGAAGCAAGTGGCGGTATTGGTCAACGGCCGTTTAGCGGCCGGTACACACCGTGCTTACCTGAAGCCCGATGCCTTGCCGGCAGGTGTATACCTGCTGCGGCTGGTAAACAATGGGAAAACAATAACCCATAAGCTCGTAAAGGAATAAACAATCCTACAAATGGTGAGCCGCCTTTGAAAGGCGACCCACCATTTGTATCCATTCACGTCCACCAAAACCAATCAATATGAAAAAAGAAGGTCGCATGAGAAAATTCCGGCAGCTATTCATAAGCTGCCTTTTATTGTTGCTGGTACACTATGGCCTGGCGCAAACATTGCCTGCCAATTTTCAGCGGGTACTGGTGACAGGAAGCATTACGGGGCCTACTGCAATGGCCTTTACACCGGACGGCCGGGTGCTGGTATGCCAGCAGAACGGGCAACTGCGGGTGGTAAAAAATGGCAGCTTATTGTCTACGCCCGCCGTTACCTTATCGGTCAACACCAGCGGGGAACGCGGGCTCATTGGCGTTGCGGTAGACCCCAACTTTGCCAGCAACCAATACATTTACCTGTATTATACGCATACTTCTGGTCCGCATAACCGCCTGAGCCGGTTTACCATGACGGGTGATGTAGCGGGATCAGAATTAGCGATACTGGACCTGCCTACGCTGAGCGGCATTTACCACAATGGTGGCGGACTAGCGTTTGGTAATGATGGTAAATTATATGTGGCCGTGGGAGAGAACCAGGTAGGTTCCAATTCGCAGAACCTGGACAATTACCTGGGTAAATTATTACGTATTAATTCCGATGGATCGGTGCCGGCAGGAAATCCTTTTACGGGTAACGCGGCACGCAGCCGTATCTGGGCTTATGGTTTACGCAACCCTTTTACCATAGCTTCTGATCCGGTAACGGGTAAAATATTTGTAAATGATGTGGGCAATGCTACCTGGGAAGAGATCAATGATGCCACTACCAGTGGCCGCAATTTTGGCTGGCCCGATAAAGAGGGTATGTGTACCAGTGGCTGTACAGGATATACCAATCCTATTTATGTATACGCCACCAATCGCGATGATCCACCACCTAATGGACAAGGCTGTGCTATTAACGGCGGTACTTTCTTCAACGGCGGCATCAGCAATTGGCCGGCGGTGTATAATGGTAAATACTTCTTCCTGGACTATTGTGGTTCCTGGATTGATTACATCAATCCCACTTCTCCTTCACGGGTATCATTTGGTACAGGGCTAAGCAGCGGACTGGTATACATCAAGCAGGGAACAGACGGGAACCTGTATTACCTGCGCCGTGACAATAGTTCCCTGTACAGGATCGTGTACACAGGCAACCAGGCGCCTACCATTACTACACAACCGCAAAATATTTCAGTGCCGGTGGGAGGCACCGCTACCTTTACCGTAGCAGCTACCGGCAGCCCGGCGCCGACTTACCAGTGGCGGAAAGGCACTACCAATATTGCAGGCGCTACCGGCACTTCCTATACCATCACCAATGTACAAACCTCCCATGCCGGTCAGTACAATGTAGTAGTGACCAACAGTGCCGGAACGGTGACCAGCAGCAATGCCACGCTTACCGTTACCCAACCCAATACCTTACCGGTAGCAACAGTAAGCAGTCCGGCCAATGGTGCACTGTTCAGGTCGGGGGATGTGATCAGCTTTAGCGGTACCGGTACAGATAGCGAAGATGGAACACTGCCTGGCAGTGCGTTTGAATGGTGGGTTGATTTTCACCATGCCACACACGTACATCCTGGTCCACAGCTCACGGATGGCGTAACCAGTGGTTCCTTCACGTCCAATCTGTCGGGGCACAATGAAACCAATATCTGGTACCGCATTTATTGCGCGGTGCAGGACTCCCAGGGCGGACGCGATACTTCCTATGTAGAAATATTCCCGGTCACCTCTAATCTTACGCTGCAAACACAGCCGGCAGGATTGCAGGTACGACTGGATGCTGTGCCATTCACAGCGCCTTATACCACAGAGGCTATTTCCGGGGCAACGAGACCCATCGTCGCCATTTCACCGCAAACCCTGAATGGGGTAACTTATATTTTTGACCACTGGAGCCAGGGCGGTGCTGCTGCACAGGATATCACCATTACGGATAATGATGTTACCTATACAGCGCATTATCGCGTGGCGCCACCACCCGTAAATATCACACCGGTACATGATGCCTATGTACGGGATGGCACCAACGCGGCCATTACACATGGCACTACCGATTCCACGTTATTGATCACCAAAGTATCGCCGGCCGGGCAACTGAACAATGCCCGCGAAGCTTACCTGCAGTTTGATCTTTCGTCTATTAGCGGTAATATATCGTCGGTGACATTGCGGGTATATGGTAAAGTAGATGGTACGGCCGTTCCTTCTGTATTGGTAGGCGTGTACCCGGTAGCCAATACTACCTGGACAGAGAATGCCATTACCTGGAATAATAAACCTGCTACAGGTACTGAACTGGCCAATGCTACGGTGACCAATACCGCTTATTCCTATATCACCTGGGACGTTACCAATTATGTGAAGAGCGAATTGCTGGCAGGCCGCACCAAAGTGTCGTTGGCCATGAAGAGTCTGGTGGCGCATGATCCACGTATATTCTGGAACTCATCAGAGTTTGGTTCCAACCCACCGCAGTTGTCACTCATCGTTGAAGGTGGCAATGTGGCCCCCACAGTCAGCATTACGGCGCCGGCCAACAATGCAGTGTTCACAGCACCCGCTTCCGTTACCATTAATGCAACGGCCGCCGACAGCGATGGCAGTGTGCGGAGGGTGGAATTCTTTAACGGAACCACCAGTCTGGGTATAGACAGTACGGCTCCTTATGCTTTCACCTGGAATAATGTACCACAAGGTACTTATACGCTCACCGCGAAAGCTACCGACGATAGCAGTGCTGTTACTACTTCTGCACCGGTAAATATTACCGTGCAGGCTCCGCCAACCTGTACGCCGGTCACCGCCAGTGCCGATGACGGCAATGTGGCGGCCAATGTATTGGACAATGACCTCAATACCCGCTGGAGTGCCAACGGCGACGGGCAGTGGATACAGCTTTGCCTGAGTGATACATTTACCATAACAGGCGTGCAGATCGCCTTCTACAGCGGTAATGTACGTACTTCCACCTTCGACGTATTGGTGGGCAATGATGGCGCTAACTGGACTACGGCAGCTACAGGCCGTGTGAGCAGCGGTACTTCCTTAAACCTGGAGACTTTCACGTTTGCTGCACAGACCGGTAAATATGTACGTATCGTAGGGCATGGCAACAGTGTGAACCTGTGGAACAGTTATACAGAAGTGAAAGTGCAAACCAGCACCGGCGGCGGTCAGGAATACACCTTGTCGCCTACACAGGATGCTTATGTACGCGATGGCACCAATGCAGCCATTACACATGGAGTGACTGATTCTACCTTGCTGATCACGAAAGTATCACCGGCAGGTCAGTTGAATAATGCACGGGAAGCCTACCTCAGCTTTAACCTGTCTTCCGTAAGTGGAACTGCTTCATCCGTGTTATTAAAAGTATACGGCAAAGTAGATGGCACTGCAGTGCCCAGTGTACTGGTGGGTGTATTTTCTGTGGCCAATACCAGCTGGACAGAAGCGGCCATTACCTGGAACAACAAACCGGCTTCAGGAGCTACTGCCCTGGATACCGTTACAGTGACCAATACCGCTTATGCGTATTATACTTTTGATGTAACCAGCTATGTACAAAGTGAACTGGCGGCAGGCCGCACCACCGTATCCTTTGCCATGAAGAGCCTGGTGGCGCATGACCCGCGTATATTCTGGAATTCATCAGAGTTTGGCTCCAATCCGCCGCAACTGGTGGTGAACACCGGCACGCAGCTTACACAGCAGTCCGGTCAGATGCTGACAATAGAAGAAGATAAAACAGCTACCGGTTTGGCGTTAAACAGCTTTCCCAATCCTTTCGGGACAAGCAGTACCATTACTTTCTCCCTGAAAAAAAGTGGTTATACAACACTGGCCGTGTATGACCTGCAGGGCAGGCAGGTGGCAATGCTGCTACAGGCACGCTTAGCTGCCGGAGAGCACAGAACAAGGTTTGTGCCGGGCAAACTGGCAGCCGGCGTGTATGTATTGAAACTGGTACAGGAGGGCAAGGTAACAACACGTAAACTGCTGAAAGAATAAGGGTATCCATGTACAATGTGCGGATGTGCGTCTGTTTTTTAATCATGAAGTAGTAAAGACGTATACGCATGTCCGCACATTTTTAAAACCGGCACATTTCTTTATCGCACTACATAATACAACAAGCATGAGAAAAATAATGACTTATTGGCAGACTGTTTGTAAAGCAGGTAACGGGAGCGTTGTATTACTCTTTTTAATGTTTTTGCTGACCAGTAGAACATGGGCAGCAACCATCACCGTTACTTCTTTACCGGCCCTGCAAACGGCTATTAATAATGCAGCGCCGGGCGATATTATCATTCTGACCAATGGGGTATATACAGCTTCTGCAGACATTACGATTAATAAGCAGGGTACCGCCGCGCAGCCCATTACCATTAAAGCACAGTCTATTGGGGGCGCAGAAGTACGGGGAACGGCCGGATTCAGTATTGTAAGCCCGGCGAGGTACATCATTATACAGGGCTTCAGGTTCACCCACAATGCTTCGCAGGCCACCATGGCCAGCGGCACCAGCTTTTGCCGGTGGACCCGGAATGTTTTTGAAACACCGGGACAGGGGGAGAACCTTTCCATTAATGGCAATGATCATGAAGTGGATTACAATACTTTCCAGCACAAGGATGCGCTGGGCCGTTTTATTACCGTGCGTGGAAGCGGCAGCCAGATCGCGCAGCGGATACATATCCACCACAATTACTTTTTTGATCAACAACCACAAACCGGCAATGGCGCCGAAACACTACAGTTTGGTTTGAGCGGCTACAGTCTTTCTTCCAGCAACAGCATTGTAGAATACAACCTCTTTGAGAACTGTCATGGCGAGAATGAACTGATCTCCGTAAAAGCTTCTGCGGTGACACTGCGGTACAATACCATCCGTGATTGCCCTGCCCAGTTTACCCTGCGGCATGGCAACTTCTGCCTTGTATATGGCAATTACTTTATCAATACGCCGGGTATCCGCATTTTTGGCGATGACCATAAGATATTCAGCAATCATTTTGAGAATTGCAATCCTGCCATCAATATAGGCAATGGTGATGGAGAGGTGGCCAATGGGGATCCACTCACGGCGCATGACCGGCCCGATAGGGTATTGGTAGCGTTTAATACGCTGGTCAATAATCCCGGCAATATTACCCAGAATGGCCGTACCAATGGCCTGGGTGCTACTGCCATTACTGTTGCCAATAACGTTATACAGGGTGGGGGAGCGGCAGCCTCTATAGCGGGTCCGTATACCGGTGGTGTATGGAGCGGCAACCTGCTCTATAATACCAATGGCGCAGGGGCTATGCCTTCGGCTGGTTATACTACGGCCAATCCATTACTGGCCAGGGATGCTACAGGTACTTTTCACCTGCAGGCCGGAAGTCCGGCCATCAACAGCGCTACCGGTTCTTATCCATCTGTGACCACCGATATGGATGGCCAGGCGCGTACTTCACCCTTGGATAAAGGAGCCGATGAGGTTTCCGGTGCCGCTGTAACAGCGCAGCTACTCACTACTGCGATGGTGGGTCATAACGGCAGCTCCACACCGCCAACGCCTGGTTGTGAACCAGTGAGCGCCAGCGCTGATGATGGAAATGTACCGGCCAATGTACTGGATAATGATCTCAATACCCGCTGGAGCGCCAATGGCGATGGCCAGTGGATACAGTTTTGCCTGGGCGAAACAGCTACCGTTACCGGTGTGCAAATCGCTTTTTACAATGGCGATACACGCACTTCCACCTTTGATGTATTGACAGGTACCGATGGCGTGAACTGGACCACGGTGGCAGCCGGACGTGTAAGCAGCGGCACTTCCCTGAACCTGGAAACATTCACCTTCAGTGCCAGGACAGCCAAATACGTGCGCATTGCAGGGCATGGTAACAGTGTGAATTTATGGAACAGCTATACAGAAGTAAAAATACAAACGCAAACATCCGGCGGAGGTACTACCACACTTACCCCCACGCAGGATGCGTATGTGCGTAACGGTACCAATGCAGATGTAACCCATGGCACCACTGATGCTGCCAACCTGCTTACCAAACTGAACGCTACCGCCTCTGCCGGTAATGACCGGCATACTTACCTGCAGTTTAATACCAGTAGTGTAAGTGGTAATATTACGGCTGCTACGCTCAGGCTGCATGGCGGACTGGATGATAACCGGGATAACAATATACCGGTGAACGTATATGCAGTAAGCAATACTACCTGGACGGAATCAGCCATCACCTGGAACAATAAACCCGCTACCGGCGATTCCCTGCAACGCGTGGTGGTAACAGATTCTGTGAAGCGTTATTATACCTGGGATATTACGGCCTATGTACAGGCAGAAAAAGCGGCGGGCAGGAATACCATCTCCCTGGCCTTACTGGCCAGGATAGCTACCGATCCCCGTATTGCCTGGAGCTCGAAAGAAGCAGGCGCCAATCCGCCACAACTGGTGATCACTACCGACAATTCTTTACTGACCAGTGTTAGCGCCTCATCATTCGCTGTGAAAGAGGGTGTGAACAATCAACTATTGAACAGTTATCCCAATCCATTTGGTAACAGCAGTACCATTCGCTTCTACCTGGAAAAAGCGGGTCATACCCACCTTGCCGTGTATGATATCAGTGGCAGGCAGGTTGCGGTATTGGCCAATGGCCAGTTGCCGGTTGGTTACCATCAACGTCAGTTTGATGCCACCGGATCACCGGCTGGTATATACCTGTTGAGGCTGGTGCAGGCAGGTAAAGTCATTACACAAAAAATAGTAAAGGAATAATTACATCAAATACAAAACTAACTACCAATGAAGGCCATTAAACATATCACCATACTGGGCATGTTATTTTTCCTCATCCCCTGCGTACCTACGCAGGCGCAGTTGGGCAGCGGATGGGTGTCTTATTCTCCTACCAAGAAGATACACCTGGATAATGAAGACGGGTTACAGATATTTAACTGGAGCGCCTTTCAATCGGTATGCAGTCCGGTATGTGCAGATTATACTTATACCAGCAGCAATGATACGGAGACGTTCCGCCTGTTCGACAACCGGACAAACCGTTCTGAGATCAGGTTACAGAATGACTATTCCACCGGCAGCCGGCAGTTTGAAGGGTATGTTACCATTTATGCGCCACTGGAGGATGAAAGCCTGATGCAGATCTTTGGCAGTACTTCCGGCGCCACACAAATGATGATACGGGGTTATGCGGCTGATGGTGGCTCTATCCGTGGAGCAGGGCAAACATTAGCTACCGGCATCTACGGCGTGGAGTTACGTATTAATGTGATCCACCTGCAGGAAGATGTAGGCAATAAGATCATTATCTATGTGAATGGTGTTAAGAAAGCAGAGATTGCCGATAATGAAGCGGTGACCAATTATCATAAATATGGCAACTATGGAACGCTCACTACAGATGAAGCGGTGGTAAAATGGCGGCGAGCCAGGTTCTTCCGGGATGGCACGGCGCCGTCTGGTGGGACTGTTACCAACCTCGCATTGAATAAACCGGTCACTGCCTCTTCAGAACCGCAACCTGAAAATCCTGCTGCTTCGGCAGTAGATGACAATACCGGCACCCGCTGGTCGGCCACCGGCTATCCCCAATGGCTGGAAGTAGACCTGGGCGCTGTATCCACCCTCAACAGAACGGAGTTGGTATGTTATGCCGACCGCGCTTATCAGTATACTATTCAAACAAGGAGCAGTACTTCCGGTTCCTGGACACAGGTGGTGAACCGCAGCAGTAATACCACACCTGGCACAGCCGCTTCACCTATTGTAGATAACCTAAGTAGCATAAGCGCCCGCTATGTACGGATCAATGTTACCGGCGCTTCGGGCTATACAGGTCCCTGGGCCAGCCTCGCTGAGTTCAGGGTGTTTGGCACTTCCACCGCATTAACAGCTACTGCGCCCGGTACGGTACAGGCTAAAGTTGGTGATGACAAGGTTGCAAGGGGGGGCGATAATGATCTTCTTGTAGCACCGAATCCCGTTACGGGCGGGAAAGCGACCCTGAAGTATATACTAATGCAGGCTGGCCAGGTACATATCGCTGTGTACAACACCAGCGGACAGGCAGAAATACTGGCCAATACCTATCGTTCTGCCGGCACATATACCCTTGACTGGAATACCGCCGGTAAAGCAAAAGGATTGTATATCGTGAACATGGTAGCCGGTGATAAGAAGCATAGTATTCGCTTGCTGGTGAAATAATTGATCAACCTAAAATAAATCCTCATGAAAAAAAGCATCCATCTTTTGCTGCAGGCAGTAAGCCTGTTATGGCTGATCCTGCTGATCGCTCCGCATGCCGGGGCGCAAACGCCTGTGGCTAAAAACGGCCAGTTGCAGGTAATAGGACTAAAGCTCTGTAACCAGTATGGCAATCCCATTCAATTGCGGGGTATGAGCACACACGGTATTCAATGGTATGGCTGGGGAAGTTGCCTGACAGAAGCTTCCCTTGACGCACTGGCCAATGACTGGGGCGCTGATATTTTACGCATATCCCTGTATGTACAGGAGGGCGGTTATGATACCGACCCGGCAGGCTTTACCGCCCAGGTAAGCCGGCTGATAGAAGAAGCTACTGAAAGAGGGATGTATGCGCTGGTAGACTGGCATCAACTGGATCCTGGTGATCCTAATGCCAACCTTGCCAAAGCCAAGACCTTTTTCACGGCTATTGCCAATGCGCATAAGGATAAGGTCAATATCATTTATGATGTATGTAATGAGCCCAACGGGGTTACCTGGGCACGGATCAAAACGTATGCCGATCAGATCATCCCGGTTATCCGTGCCATTGATGCCAATGCACCCATATTGGTGGGTACACATGGCTGGGCATCCCTGGGCATTTCTGATGGCCGCACAGCACAGGATATAGTGAGTAACCCGCTGACTTTCTCCAATATCATGTACACGTTCCATTTTTATGCGGCTTCGCATGGTAATGAATACTATGATGAGCTGAACTGGGCTTCGGACCGCCTGCCCATTTTTGTAACGGAGTTTGGTACACAAACCTACACAGGCGATGGTGGTAATGATTTTACCATGAGCCAGCGTTATATTGATCTGCTGCGTACCAAAAAGATCAGTTGGACCAACTGGAATTATTCGGATGACTTCAGAAGCGGCGCCGTATGGCAAACAGGTACTTGTTCTGCCGGCCCCTGGACAGTGGCCAGGCTGAAGCCTGCCGGTGTATGGATCCGTGAGCGTATGCTGAGCCCGGCTGATGATTTCCCCGGTGGGGTAGTTACGCCTCCCTGCGATCCGGTGAGCGCCAGTGGCAATGATGGCAATGTGCCGGCCAATGTACTGGACAACAACTTAAGTACCCGCTGGAGCGCCAATGGCGACGGGCAATGGATACAATTCTGTTTGAGCGATACGGTTTCTATAACAGGTGTGCAGATCGCTTTCTACAGTGGTAATGCACGCACTTCCACTTTCGATGTGCTGGTGGGCAATGATGGTACCAACTGGACCACGGCGTCGGCAGGCCGTGTAAGCAGCGGCACTTCCCTGAACCTTGAAACCTTTACGTTTACGCCGAGGGATGGTAAATATGTGCGCATCGTAGGACATGGTAATAGTGTGAATCTATGGAACAGTTATACAGAAGTAAAAATACAAACCGGCAGCGGCGGCGGCAATCAGCAGCAAACTTTCCTGCCCTTGCAGGATGCGTATGTGCGTGATGGCACCAATGCAGGTACCACGTTCGGTACTACTGACTCCACGTTACTCATCACCAAGATATCGCCGGCCGGCCAATTGAACAATGCACGGGAAGCTTACCTGCGTTTTAACCTCACTGGTTTAAGTGGAACAGTGTCTGCCGTTCAGTTGAGGGTATATGGCAAAATAGATGGCACCGCGGTTCCCAGTGTGCCGGTAGGCGTATTTGCGGTGTCGAATACTACCTGGACAGAGACTGCCCTTACCTGGAATAATAAACCGGCTTCCGGCATCGCGTTGGATACCGCTACAGCCACCAATGCCGCTTATACTTACCATACCTGGGATATTACCAGCTATGTGCAGAGCGAACTGGCCGCAGGCCGTACCAATATTGCGTTGGTGATGAAGAGCCTGCAGGCGCATGACCCACGGATATTCTGGAACTCCAGCGAGTTTGGCTCCAACCCGCCGCAACTGGTGGTTACCACTACACAAACACTGGCAGCCGGCCGATTGCAAACCGCTACAGTAGCAGATGAGGAGGCGGTGGTAAAAGCATCGCTCCGCAGTTTTCCCAATCCTTTCCACGAAAGCAATACCATTCAGTTTTACCTGGAAAAGCCAGGATTCACCAACCTGACAGTATATGATATCACCGGAAAACAGGTGGCTGTATTGGTGAATGGGCATTTGCCGGCAGGACAACACAGGGCTGTGTTTAAACCCGCAGGTACTGCCACCGGTATTTATACCATCAGGCTGATGCATGACCGCAAGGTCATCACGCAAAAGCTGGTGAGAGAGTAGGCGTTCTTATTTCCATATAGCAATTAACAAGCCGGGTACATCTGTACCTGGCTTTCTTTATCTTTGCGCAAAATATATGTCATGGGAATTGCCGATAAATTGTTTCAGTTGAAGAATGAGAAAGCTGCCGCTAACCTGAAAGCGGGACAGGATTTCCTGGAAGCGAATAAACAAAAGCCAGGCATTGTGAGTCTGCCCAGCGGACTGCAATACGAGATTATTACCGAAGGCACAGGCCCCAAACCTGCTGCTACCAATAAAGTAACCTGCCATTATCATGGCACCCTGATTGACGGCACTGTCTTTGACAGCTCTGTAAAACGTGGACAGCCTGCCACTTTCCCCCTCAATATGGTGATCAAAGGTTGGACCGAAGGGCTGCAATTAATGCCACAGGGCAGCAAATGGCGCTTCTTCATTCCGGCCCACCTGGGTTATGGCGACCGGCAGGTGAGCGCCCAGATCGGTCCCAACAGCACGCTGATCTTTGAGGTGGAGCTGCTGGGGATTGCTTAGGCGGCCCTTACTTATTAATGATTTTTTTAATTCTTTTTTGTGGGGTAAGTTTATGGAGACATAATCAGCTACGCTTTATAAACCACTAAAATTTACCTCATGCAAAACAGAATCATCCTGCGTGGGGCTGCTGCCTTGATAGCAGTCTCTTTACTATTTGCCAATTGTAAGAAGGGAGATGCCGGACCTGCAGGCCCGGCCGGACCAGCGGGACCGGCAGGCGCAGCAGGTGCTACGGGTCCCAAAGGTGATACCGGCACTGCCAATGTTATTTATTCTGCCTGGCTGGATGTGATTTATAATGTAGACACCACCAGCAGTGGCGATACACTTGGCTTTTATGCCAATATTACGGCGCCCAAACTTACCAGTACTATCCTGAACACCGGTGCCATGAAGGTGTTTTTCAACTTTGGCACCACCGCCGATCCGGATATTGTGCCCCTGCCATTATCCGATCCTTTTTTTGGGCTCTTTTTTACAGTAGATTACTTTGTGCAGCGTATCTACATTTATGCAAATGTGGATGCCAGCACAGTGGTAGTTGGCGGCAACAAATACCGGCAACACCGCTATATCCTCATACCCGGCGGCACGAATGCCCGTATGGGTATTGACTGGAATGATTACAACAAAGTGAAAGAAGCGTTGAAGCTGCCTGATTGATAAAAAGATAGAGTAGCCCGGGCAATAAGTCTGTCCGGGTTTTTTGTACATTGAAGAGCCTTGATTTTGCATAAATGGCTATAATTCAGTAAATTTGGTGAAAGGGAAGTATGACTTATACTGAGAAACATATTGTTGAAACTTACGCAGGCCTTTTTGAAGGACTTAGTTCAATTAGTAAAATTGAATTAATAGAAAGTCTTTCCAAATCATTAAAGACTGAAAAAAAGACCAAAGAAAACAGTTTCTACAAATCTTTTGGTGCATTTTCCTCCGACAAGTCTGCTGAAGAAATTATTGCTGACATTAAGTCAAGTAGAAAATTCAGAAAGAAAGACATTAAATTCTAATGCAGTATCTTCTTGACACGAATATCTGTGTATTCTTTCTGCGTGGTAAATTGAATCTGGACGAAATTGTCCGGACCAAGGGACGTGAAAACTGTTACATATCCGAAATTACTGTCGCTGAACTGCGCTACGGAGCAGAAAATAGCGATAATCCTGCTAAATCGCATAAAGCAGTAGATGCTTTTTTGAATGGGCTTTCCATAATACCGATTTTTGGTTGTATAAAACGATATGCAAAGGAAAAAGTCAGACTCCGTAAAATGGGCAAACCAATGCACGATGAGTTTGATCTGTTAATCGGCGTTACTGCCATTGAGAATAAATTAACGCTGGTTACCGAAAACATCAAGGACTTTGAACGGTTGGATGGAATTAAGATCGAGAATTGGTTCAAGCGAAAATAATACCCCACAATAATACCCACAGGATTTCCCTTCAATAACCTTCCTCTTTACCTCTCCCCATTTTTATGCTGCGGAACAATAGTATTGTGGACGGGTTCGACATGGAGTTTTACTGCGTTAGATGTGCTGAAAACCGGGGAGAAAACAGTGCTATACCACAGATGGCCCATCCCTATTCGTAAACGTTTTAGTAAATAATTCTGCAAATTCTGCAAACGATTCCAGCTTTTTTTGCCAAGTTTGAGTTAGCTATATTCTAACATATAAACTGATTGCTTATGCCACAGATGCTCCTTCTGCGGACAAAGATCCCTTTGTCCGTGCTCCAACTCCTTTTACTTTTTTTACTATCACCTTTTTTTTCACAGGCACAACTGAAAACGATTTCAGGTACGGTAAAAGACGAAACCGGCGCTCCCTTGCCCTCCATATCTGTAATGGTGCAGGGCTCGAACAAGGGTGCTGCGACAGATGAAAATGGAAAGTTTTCCATTAGTGCAGCGCAAGGCGCCACCATTGTTTTTTCTTCTACCATTCATGAAACGGTTACCATTACCGTGGATGATCGTAGTGAATACAACATTACGCTGAACCGGAAAGCCATTTCCATGGCCGATGTGGTGGTGGTAGGCTATGGCCGGCAACGGAAGGTAAACCTGGTGGGTGCAGTATCTACAGTGACTGTAGATGAAAAGATCACCGGCCGGGCAGTGCCCAACGTTTCGGCAGGATTGAGTGGACTGGTGCCGGGCCTGGCAGCCACCCAGTCTACCGGTATGGCCGGCCGCAACGGAGCCGAATTGATCATTCGCGGCCTGGGTACCGTCAACAACAGTAGTCCGCTCGTGGTGGTGGATGGTATGCCTGATGTGGACATTAACCGGGTTAACGTGAACGACATTGAATCCATTTCCATCCTGAAGGATGCTACTTCCGCTTCGGTGTATGGATCAAGGGCTGCGAATGGTGTAATATTGATCACCACCAAATCGGGCAAAGGCGCTAAAAGGACCGCTATCAACTTTGTCAGCAACATGGCGCTGAATAAGCCGGTAAAAGCGTATGACTTCATGGCCGATTACCCGCGGGCATTGACGCTTCAACGGCAACGGACTGCTGTCAACACACTGCCCGGCAACCAGCTTTTCAAACTGGGTACCATTGATCAGTGGATGGCGCTGGGCATGATTGATCCATTGCGTTATCCCAATACCGACTGGTGGGATGTTATTACCCGCGACGGGGCTTTCCAGAACTATAACCTGTCGGCATCCGGTGGTGGCGATAAATCGAACTTTTTTGTTTCTGTAGGCATGCGCGAAGAGCAGGGCCTGCAGATCAACAATGATTATAAACAATACAATGCCCGGTTCAACTTTGATTACAAAGTGAAGAACAACATGAATACGGGTGTTAAGTTCAATGGCAACTGGTCCAACTTAGTCTATGCGCTGGAAGAAGGATTTACTGATTCAGATCCCGCCAATACAGCGGGCACTGACATGCAGTATGCCATTGCCGGCATTACACCTTATGATCCTGTCTCCAACAGGTTTGGCGGGGTAATGGCTTATGGTGAAGACCCACAGGCCTACAATCCCTATACGGTATATGTGAATATGCTTAACCGGCAAAACCGGCAGGAGGCCAATGCGATGATGTATTGGGACTGGACGCCCATTAAAGGATTAACAGCTACTATTGATTATTCGCTGAACTATTATAACCAGTTTAGCTGGCGGGCCGATATGCCCAACCAGGCTTTTAACTTTCAAACCAACAGCTTTGGCAGCCGCGTATATGCAGGGCCCAATGCGGCGGTAACGAACAATACTTTTACCGGGTATAAGACCATGCTGAACGGCCGGTTGAATTACCACACCAACATCGGCGCCAATCATGATATCAGCGCGCTGTTTGTATACAGTGAAGAGTTCTGGTACGACCGCTTCCAGGGCGGTTCCAGGAATGACCGGCTCAACCCATTGCTTCATGAAATTGATGCGGCCCTCCCCAGTATCCAAACCACTGCCGGTAATTCCAGCCGGGAAGGGCTCCGCTCGTACATAGGCCGGGTGAACTATACTGCCTTCAATAAATACCTGCTGGAAGCCAACTTACGGGTAGATGGTTCTTCCAAATTCCTGAAGGGCAGCCAGTATGGTTCCTTTCCTTCTGTAGCGCTCGGCTGGCGTTTTACGGAAGAGGATTTCATTAACAATTTCACCGGTAGTTTCCTCAGCAATGGTAAGCTGCGGGTATCGTATGGAACATTGGGCAATAACAGCGGCGTAGGACGCTACGAGCAACAGATGACCCTGGGCGCCAATCACTATGTGACGAACAGTGATGTGGTGCGTGGTTTGGTGAACAATAAATTGTTGAACCAGTTCCTGTCCTGGGAAGAGACCTCGGTGCTGAACGTCGGGCTGGAGTTGGGTTTCCTGGATAACCGGTTAACGGCGGAGCTGGATTATTATGACCGGCTGACCACGGGTATGAATCGTCCTTCCGAGTTATCCATCCTGCTGGATGGTGCTTACAATGCACCACGTACCAATATTGGCGACCTGCGCAACCGGGGTGTTGAAGCTACTATTTCCTGGAAGGACAAGGTAGGCAACTTTAGCTATGGCGTAACCCTGAATGCTTCTTACAACAGGACCAGGCTGGAGAAATGGAATGAGTTCCTCACCCGTGGCTACGTATTCCTGGATATGCCTTACCATTTCGTATATACGTATGAAGACATCGGCATCGCACAAACCTGGCAGGATATCTACAATGCCACACCACAGGGCGCATCGCCGGGTGATATCCTCCGCAAGGACTTGAATGGCGACGGACGTATAGATGGGAATGATATGAAAGCCGATCAAAGTAGCCAGCGCGACCGGCCTACTACTTTTGCTTCCCTGAACGGCTATATCGCCTGGAAAGGTTTTGATATCGGCTTCTTACTGCAAGCTTCTGCAGGCCGTAAGGATTACTGGATCAATGCTTTCAACAATACCAACTTCAGTGCTTCCCGCTATGCGGCTACCTGGAACCATTGGTACAATCCGTGGACACTGGACAACAGGCAAGGCTTATGGCCACGCCTCGGTGGCAGTGGCAATAACAGGGCAGAAACTACTTTCTGGCTGGACAACATGAATTTCATGCGGTTAAAAAACCTGCAGATCGGTTACTCCGTACCCGGCAACCTGTTGCGCAAAGTACACCTCAACAGTTTGCGGATAGCAGGCTCCGCTGAAAACCTGGCTACCGTAACCAATTACAGAGGCCTTGATCCTGAAAAGGCAGGTTCTGCCAATAACATGTATCCGCTTGTAAAATCCTATTCATTGTCTGTTCAACTGGGTTTCTAAACTGCTGTAATATGAAAAAGATAACATTTCGATCTATAATAACGACCATACTTATACTATCCGGTACAGCGATGCTGTTGCCCGGCTGCCGGAAAGACCTGCTCGACCAGGCATCTACCACGCAGGTGCTGGGTATAGAATTCTGGCAATCAGAAAGTGATGCCATGGTGGCGCTGATGGGGGCCTATGCGGCTGCCCGTCCCTGTTTTGACCGTGATTATTATTTTGATGGGCAGGGTGAATATGTGCGCGCCCGGGGTACCAGCACTACCAACGGTAACTTAAGGCTGGGTGATGCGTATAATGGCGGCAACTATAATCCCTCCGGTTATGGCGGCAGCTTTGACAAAATGTACCGTTACCTGTATGGCGCTATCCACCGTGCCAACTATGTGATTGATAATACTAAAAAGATGATGGAGTCGAATATTGGCAACCCGCAAAACCTGGAGGTGTTCATTGGTGAAGCCCGCCTGCTGCGTGGCCTGTGCTATTTCAAACTCATCAGCATGTGGGGCGATGTTCCCTACTTTACCAAAACGGTGAGCAGTGTAGCGGCAGAAGCGAACGCGGAAATGCTGAAACAGGTAAGGATACCTATCGGGCAGGTGAAAGATTCTATCCTCGGCGATATTACCTACGCTTTTGAAAAACTGCCGGCCAAAGCCGCCGCACTGGGCCGTTTTACCAAACCTGCTGCACTGGCGCTGCGGGGTAAAGTACAATTGTACTGGGCTTCCTGGAAAAAGAATGGCTGGCCCGAACTGGATGGCTTTACGCAGGATATATCGGCTGCCAATGCCGCTTATGCCGCTGCTGCCGCCGATTTCAAATCGGTGATCGATAATTACGGGCTCACTTTATACCAGGGTGGAGATCCCGGCCTGACCAGCGTCACAGGAAGTGCTGATACGCTGCCCAATTACTACCACCTGTTTACCCCCAAGGCCAATGGTAATCCTGAAATGATCATGGTATTTACCCATGGCGGCACGGGTTCAGGACAGGGCGAAGAGCTGATGCGCGATTTTGCCGGCCGCTCACATGAAGGATCGCAATGCTGGGTATCGCCCCGTTATGAACTGGCCGACAGGTACCAGTTGCTGACCACGGGTGATTTTGGCACCAAGATGGTCCAGATGAACCCTACTACCAATCCCAATGCCAGGACTACCCTGAACTCAGCCGTGAACCCGGCCACTTATGGTAACAAGGATTACCGGCTGAAGGCTACCATTCAGTGGGATTATGAAGTGAGTGTGGGCATGGTATCGCTGCAATCAACCGGCTTGTGTCCGTTTATTTATCAGACCTGGGGCGCCAATATTACGCTGAATGGCATAAAATATATTACCTACAATACAGATGGTGTAAACTCTGGTTACGTGTTCCGCAAGTTTGTACGCAACTATGCAGGGCAGGGACGTAGCGATGGTGATTTTGCCTGGCCGGTAATACGCCTGGCCGATGTGTACCTGATGTATGCCGAAGCTACCAATGAAGTGAGCGGCCCGCAGACCGATGCCATTGACTTAGTGAATAAGGTGCGTCGTCGCGGCAACCTGCCGCCGTTGGCTGCGGGAAAAACCGATACCAAAGAAAATTTCTTCAGCGCCATTGAACAGGAGCGCATCGTAGAACTGGTAGGCGAGGGGCAGCGTTCTTTTGATATCCGGCGCTGGAGAGCCATTGTAAGAATATGGGGCGGACCGGGAACAGCAGGTGTATGGCGCCGTGATACCTGGGGTGCTGACAAGGACCGGTATTACCAGAATGCTTCCGACAGGACCTACGAGCAGAATTATATTTTCAGGATACCTCCTTCTGAGCGTGACCTGAATCCTAACCTCACCCAGAATGCTCCATGGAGATAAGGGGATGCCAACATTTCACATTTGAATAACTAAAGATTACAACAATGAGAAAACATATCAATATAACAGGCGCGCTTTTACTGATGGCTTTTGTGTGGACAGCGTGTAAGAAAGATAATCCGATAGATGAGGATGGCTTATTGATCACCAGCCGGGCTGAATGTTATGTCAGCAGTTTTGAATTGCTGGGAACTGATTTTGTAACCGTAAGAACAAAGACGGCCACCATTGATACAACAGCGAAAACTGTTTCGGTAACCGTGATGTTTGGAACAGACCTGAAGAACCTGTATCCACAATTTACCCTGGCGCAGGATTGTAAACTGGATCCAAAAATAACAGGAAGAACAGATTTTTCAGATCTGGCCAATCCGCGGGAATACACGGTGGTCTCCGGCAATCGCCAGGTCAGGAAAACCTATAAAGTATTGATCACTGTTCAACCGCGTTAAGAGAACGATTGTCAGGGTGACAGATTAACTAATATTATTAAATCAGCAATCATGAAACGTAATCCGATCTATATATATCCTCTTTCGCTACTGGCATGCCTGTTGTTGGTAATGACCAGTTGCGAGAAAAAAGATTATGTCCTGCCCACCGCCAAGGATGTATTGCAGAATGATGCCATCAAGCGTACGCTAGGCCCCAATATTGTGAATGATACCATTGAGTTTGTATATGCTATGGGT
Source organism: Paraflavitalea devenefica (assembly GCF_011759375.1). Taxonomy (NCBI): domain Bacteria; kingdom Pseudomonadati; phylum Bacteroidota; class Chitinophagia; order Chitinophagales; family Chitinophagaceae; genus Paraflavitalea; species Paraflavitalea devenefica. The sequence continues at coordinate 2,077,788 of NZ_JAARML010000002.1, forward strand.
ATCCTGCCCTCCAAAGGCAAACTGGTATCGGCCGAAGTGGAAGCTTCTATAGCAGGCGCTACCGGTACCTTCCTGGAACACCGGTCGTACTATACCAATACCAGTGGTGTGGATGTACCTGTAGAGATAGGTAATCCTTCTGTGAATGATAAGACCAAAACGACTGTTACGTTTACCAAGGATACTTCCGCTGCCGCGTTGCGTTATACCTATATTGTGCCGGAGGAAGCACGCGGTAAAACGGTTTCTTTTACCTTCACTGCCCGCAGCAGCAATGGCGAAACGGTTAATTACAAGCTGGGACCTTACAATGTTTCCAAAATGGACATCAAGCACCGGCTTACCGTATCCAATGCCAACAACGCGTATATTTCCATTGAAGATATGGCGGTGTATAATGATGCAGGCGCTGCTGCCAATGCCAATAAAATTGACCTGGTATACCTGTACCGCACGTACACCACCAGCACCTTCACCCATGCGTTGGTAGCGCCCGCGGCCGATCCGCAATACCTGCCGGATATTACCTTGCCTGCCGGCGTTAACAGGAATACCAAAATTCAGCGGGCATTTAACCTGCAGGATTATGACCTGGCATTCCTGCAATTTGGTATTTATATTGATGACAGGGACTTCCAGGAACTTGATCTTACCAATGCACCCAACTATGCCATTAACCTGAAGGCCGAAGCTGGTATATGGGTGGAAACAGCCGATAAGAAGTATCGTGCGTATGTGTATGTCAACTCCATCAACAATGGCGCTAAAAGCGCTGTGATCAGTATCAAGCGTTATGCGCTGTAAAAAATAGAAAGAGCGAGCAGTTTTGGTTATTGTATAGCAGAAAGGCAGGTCCTCCCCGGAGGGCCTGTTCTTTTTTTGATCCCAGGACAAGTTATTGGTCGATAGATCTTGCCTTTTCACATAATTAACTGGTACATTGGTAAAGAAAGACCGTGATTTGCCCAACGCATTGGCTGCTTATCCAGTATATAGCCCGTATAGTGCCAGGAAAGCATCCTGCTTTTCCGATATCCCTGTTGAATGGTCCCGGCAACTCATTTTCACCGTATAGCCTGCTCTTAATATGTACCGGTCTATGAAACGTAAACTGATGAGGCATTTATTGTTGTGTAGTATGCTGTTAGCGGTAACAGCGGCAACGCTGCCCGTACTGGCCCAATCCCAGGCTTGCCCTGTGAATATTAATTTTGCCACCGGCGATCTTACCAATTGGTCTGCCAGCACCGGCCTGGTAAACAGGGCTTCCCAAAGCTACCCGTTTCCTAATACCGGCGTGACCACGATTCCCGAATACAATATTTCCATGACCGGCATCCAGGTCAATACCAGTTCATCTGCTGATCCGTTTGGCGGTTTTCCCTCCATTCCCACGATCAATGGTCATGCTTATGGCTATTCCATCAAGCTGGGGTCTACTGCTACTTCCTACGACCTGGGCGCCGGCAATAATCCCGGTGGCTTTACGCGCGCTGTTACTTATACGATCCAGGTACCTGCCGGCCCTGTTTCGGAACCTTATACGATGACCTATGCGTATGCCCTGGTGCTGGAAAACGGTACCCACAATTCCAATGAACAACCTTTGTTCAAGGCTACGCTGAACACACCCGACAGCATTATTACCTGTGCTTCGCCCGGATATTACCTGCCCACTTTCAATGATGCCGGTCAAGGCGGTGGCGGCGGCGGGGGAGGAGGAGGCAGTTCCACCGGCGCTACGCTGGACTCGGCTGCTGCCCTGGCGCAGGGCTTTACCAACAGTCCGGTACCGTTCTATTCGCATTCCGGGCAAGGGGGCGAGGGCAGGTGGCTATATGATGTATGGACGAAGGGCTGGACAGAAGTGACCTTTGATCTGTCGGCCTACCGGGGCAAACAGGTCACCCTTACTTTCGAGGCCGATAATTGCAATCCGGGGGCGCATTTTGCTTATGCCTATGTGGCGCTCCGCAACAGTTGTGCAGGACTGGAGATCAGCGGTCCGCAAATGGCCTGTACCAACAGCACCTTTACCTATTCCATACCGGCGCTGGCCAATGCCACGTATAGCTGGACGGTGCCAGCCGGCTGGACGATCAATTCCGGCGCCAACAGCCATGCCATTACCGTGACAGCAGGCCCTGGCAGCGGTGATATTATTGCGCATGAAGTAAATGGCTGTGCCGATCTGCGTGATACCATAAAGGTTTCCAGCAAGCCGCCTACGGTGCCCGGTGCGGTGACCGGCGATAGCAGGGTATGTACCGGTGCCAACAATACGCTGCTCACACTGGGCGGGCAAAACGGGGATGTGCTGAACTGGTTATCATCTACTGACGGTATTACCTGGACGCCTGTAGCCAATACATCACTTTCTTACACTGCACAAAATCTTACTGCCACTACACAATTTGCCGTGGTGGTGCAGAATGGCAATACCTGCCGTGCCGATACCAGCACCAGCGCCCTGGTAACGGTTGACCCCAAAAGCGTTGGGGGCATTCTTAGCCCAGCCAACACCAGTTTTTGTACCGGGCAAACGGCGGATAATTTGCTCACCTTGAGCGGCTACACGGGCAGTGTAGTGAACTGGCAACGATCGGCCAATGGCAGCAACTGGAACAGTTTTATACCGACGTATACTCAGGCAGCTTATGCTGCGGGCGGACTTACGGCGGATGCTTATTTCCGCACCATTGTGAAAAGCGGTGTTTGTGAAGCCGATACCAGTGCGACGGCAACCATCCGGTATGTAAACGTGCCGTTTCCGGCCGCCACTTACGACCCGGACCAGGCTTCCATTTGCTATGGTGATTCCCTGCGGCTGAATGCTCCCATTACAATAGGCACCAGTTATACCTGGCGACCTGTTGCGACGCTGAGCAACCTGGGCGACGGCCGCATTACCAGCCTGCCGCTGACATTGCAGGCATTGGCCAAACCTTTATCCACTACCAATTATGTACTGACGGTATTGAATGCCGGTTGTCCCAATGCGCTCAACGATACCTTTAAAATACAAGTGGCTCCTCCCATTATTGTATCGGCGGGCAATGATACATCGATCGTATTTGGTCAGCCATTGCAACTACAGGCCACCGTAAATGTGGAGACGGCCAATATTTTTACCTGGACACCTGCTACCGGACTTAACTACACGAATATTCCTAACCCGGTGGCCATACTGGGTCAAAATGCGCAATCCATTGAATACACGGTGAAGGCTGCCAATGCCGCCGGCTGTTACGGTACAGATGCCATCAAGGTAAAATTGTTCCGTACGCTTCCCGATATTTTTGTACCCAATGCTTTTTCGCCCAACGGCGATCGAAGAAATGACGTCGTTTACCCGGTTTGTGTGGGCATAACAAGGCTGGATTACTTCAGGATATATAACCGCTGGGGGCAACTGATCTTCAGCACCACTACCATTAATAAAGGTTGGGACGGCACCCTGGGAGGCGTGCAGCAATCATCGGGCACCTTTGTATACATGGTGCAGGGTGTAGACATTACAGGCCGGGTGATCACCAAAAAGGGAGCGCTGCAACTGGTCCGCTGAGGACTATTGACCGATGCTGCCAAGCAAAGCACGACAACCGTTTATTTATTTTTTAGTTTGCTGCAATAGCTGCATGGCTGCGGCATAACGTTTTCCCAGCTCTCTTGCCGAGGGTGTATCAAAATGAAGTTTGTCGCCTTTATCGGTGAGGTCCTTTGCCGAAACAACTGCTGTGCCGGACACCCGCTGTGGCAACTGATTGATCACAGGATTGATCAGGGTGGTCTTATTGAAGTGTCCAATCTCTCCGGCCACGAAGGGAAGGTAAGGCTGTTGAAGGTCCGCACGCAAGCGTTGGATGAGCGCAGTTAGCTTTTCAAGATAAACCTTGGCATGTGTGGAGTCGTTGTCCGACTCTCCCTGATGCCACAGTATCCCTTTCAATACCCCTTGCTGCATGGCAATCTGTGTGCGACGGATGGCATCGTCGTAAGGGTGGGCCACTTTCAGGTAGATGGCGCTTGGTTCCCATACGTTAACCGGTGAACCTCCCCATGCACAGGGGATCAATCCAATCCTGATCGCAGGATTACCGTTTAGCATCGTTTGGGCAAAGCTGATGGCCGGACCAACTCCTACAAAGGCGGGCTTATCGAAATGAACCGGATCGGTGGCCTGTACCCAATGATGGAGAGAGTCCAGCATGAGGATGCGTGGATCGTTCTGTTTACTTGCTGCGTCGAGTGGTCCCCTCCCTGCCATATTGGACTGGCCAATGAGCAGGTAAAGGTGGAAATTGCTGTCGGCCGGGGCTTGCGCTTGTAGGTATTGTGGGAACATAGATGAGGTTAATAACGGGAGAAAGGCAAATAAGTGGCGCAGGTTCATTCGTTACATTTTGGGCCTTTAAGGTAAATATAATTGGTGGACTTTTTTTCCTGCATTGCTCCGGCAGGTAACATATAACAGATAATTCAATGACCAACTGATAAATGAAATTTATGTCTTATATGGCAAGCGGACTTATCGGTCAGGTCTTAACATTCATAATTAAGCGCGAAATGTTATCTTCGGCAGCAAAACAAAATCAACTTCCGGTACCAGCGCGATGGAATGCTGCCTATTCTGCCGTCGCAAATACCGGTTCGTGGTACGCAACTTTATGAAGCTCCTACTGCTTATAATTACTTTATTGTTTGGACACACCGTATTAGGACAATACCGGATAGACCCAAAGGTTCAACATGAATTCGACAGCCTTTTCAGTCTGCAACCAGAAGACGTTCAGCAAAAGAGATACATCAAAGGCTTTGACGACGGTTTCGCCCTGCTTTTAAGTTTCAAAGAAGACACTTTGAATAGGAAGGAATTCAATCCGCCTATTATTGATACTTCTATAATGATTGTTGCCATTGACCCCGGCACCGGTAAAGAATTGCCCGACCTGCCGGGAGATACAGCGAAATATAATCAATGGCTTTCCTGTAAGGCTACTTTTCTAAAAGACACTTTGGGCATAAGCTCATTTTTTGGACTATTTTCAGGACTTGGCTTTTCTGTAAAAGTTATCGGTGGTAAAGCCTTCGGGGAGTTCTTTGAGTATGTACGCGGAGACAAGATTTATCGTCAAAAGTTGACAGGTACAAAATTATCAGAAATTCAAGTCAGGGCTCGTACAGAAAACGTCGTTTTAAGCAGCATTCCGAAAAGACTGGGCGACGTCTTCTATGGCAAGGCAACATTAGTGACTGAACCTTTCTTTCGTGACGATGATGAGTTTAAGAATGGCTATATTCAAAAGAGATACACTGTTACGTATTTATTTACTTGCAAAGTAACTGACGGCGAACAAAAGTAGCGTGCTAAGCAGGAAATGGCTGATGCATAATAAGCTGGTTAATGATCTCCGTTATCTCAGGTACCGGCATCTTCCTGATAAGATAGAAGTGCCCTTTCCCGGTGGTATCCCAGGCATTACTGCCATCGTTGTTGATGGTGAACCGGCCGGGCTGAAGCGTGTAATAGTTATCCCATCCCCTGATGGCTACCAGTACTGCTGTTTCGTCCCAACTCATGCGGCCATGCCTGTCCTGTTCACTCATAGGGATACATATAGCAAACACCTCTTTTACAGGACTATTTTGAATGTCCTTATTGTGGATCAGTGGTAAGCCTGTCCGTATTTCAACGCCAATTTCAAAACCGCTGAAAATAATGGTGCCCGGCCATTGGGTGAAGACTTTCCCGGAGGCGGTTACATCTTTCTCTACATTGAATTCTTTGCCCGCAGGGAATTTGCCAGCCATGCATACCAATAATTTTACTTTCTTTTTTACGAGGTCCATGCCCGACAGGGGCGAGTATTGATCAGCGGGTGACTGCAGCAGGTTGGCCAGGTTGGTGAGAAACCCTACCGTTACGATCGTTACCGTGCCATCGTGCTGCGCTGCCAGTGTTTTACGATAAAGTGCTACGGCATCCATGGCCTCGTCATTGGACTGTAGGGTATGTGGGTACCTGGCTACGATGACCGAATCCCATTTTTGCCAGGCAGGCATGTTAACCGCATTGCCCTTTGGCACGCCTACCGGAAGCTGAGGCCTGTTGAAATAAGTATTGTATACATTCAATGCCGCAGCCACCTTTGGATGTTTATTGCAGGCAATGGTGGCCAGGATGTTGGCTTCGCCACTGTCGGCCAGGGCATGCAGCAAGGCAATGGCTCCCACATCATCATAATCAGGGCCAAAATCTGTATCGAAAATTATGGGAACGGGATTTTTTTGCTGTGCCTGGCACCAGTTGGCTCCGCAATGGCTAATGAACAATAAGAGCAGGGTTATTATTTTCATATGATTGTGTCCTTTCGCCAATAAATGTACCTTAAAAAGTGAGATGGTAAAAGGCTGCCTCCGATAGCCTGAAGTGCCCCCTGTGGAGGGCCCCATACATGGGCTTACCTTTACTTGCCCTACTATCGCCCCCGGAGTATCTCTACTTTATCTCCGGAGTACACCCTCCATAGGAGCTCTATAGCTGCTCTATAAAAGCTCTATAAGAGCTCTATAGCTTTTAAAGAATTTGGAAGATTTTATGAAGACTTCGTATATTGTTGCGAGAGGGATTCCTGGCAATGGTACCAATATTGTTAATATACAATTATTGTCCATGCTGAAGAAAAGAAAGTTTGATCCCAGGATCCCTCCCTGTCCGGACCCGGATAAGTATACTTTGGTACGTGGTAAGCATCATTATTACTGGCGCAGAAACAGAGGTACCATAAAGCCCGCTGTATTGAATGAGGTAATGTCGCGCAGCGCCGCCATCACTTCCAAAACCAATCGTGCAGCCAAACACATGATGTCGTTGCTGGCAGTGTTCACCCAGCAGATGTCGCTGGGCATGAGCACGACCGAAGTAGGAGGGGCTTTCAAGCGGGCTTACCTGCAAGATGGCAGGATGGATTTCCGGTTTATGCACGAGATCAAATTCCAGGAAGAACATCCCATTCATAAATTGTTTAAGGGGGCTGTTTACCCGAAGATCGAGCGGGGAAGCATCCAGTTGCAGATTGGCGTGGGCGGCCCGAATGTTAAGGCGCCGAGCCGTTATGCGGCGGGTTACCGGTTCACCGCCATCCTGCTGTACGGTGATCCTTCCAAAGATCGTGGCATCAGGATCGAGACGGGGGAGTCTGAGACGTATTCATTCAAGGAAAAGAACCATGTAGACTGTAAGCTCTCGCTGGTATTGCCTGCAAAAAACCGGCCCTGGACGGTGTTGCTGCATATTGGTTGCAAAATGACTGATAGTCTTCCAGCCGGTCCGCGGTATCATGCAATGTGGGTGGTGAAGGCGGGGTAGGGAGGACAACAAAAGAAGGATTGATAAGTGAACATCCTGAACCATATTTAAAATCAAAATGATAATACGCTCATCTAAAAATTTAATGAATACATTTAGTAAGCATTGTTTTTTGATCCTATTAATTGGCATGAGCTCATTGCCTCAAAAAGTATTGTCTCAGGAACTAACTACTTATCGGGCAAGTCAAATGCAATCGGATTTGCATAAGTTTAAACATGCATTGGAGTATGCTCATCCCGGTTTATATACACATAATAGCCCTGCTGAATTCAATGACTTTTTTAATCACCTGCTGGCGCAAACATCAGCGCCGCTTGATGCTGTGCAGTTTCATAACATCGTACTTCAACTGATTGCCTATCTGCATGATGGACATACAAGGGTGTTTCCTGCCAACAAACTCCGGGCCTATATTAATAAGCAAAAACTGCTTCCTTTTCACAGTCTTGTACAAAAACAGCGGATATTCATTACACGTAATGTGATTGGAAAAGACATGGCAGATGGATCGGAAATTATCGCCATTAATGGGGTTTCCTCTGATAAGATAATAGTAACCCTGCAGCGATATTTTGCGGGAGATGGATTATGTGGTAGTTGCCTTGAGTACCGGTTTGGTACTTCTTATAATTCCTTTTATCGGATATTTCCATTGATATTTGGTTTTCACACAGTGTATGAGCTTACCATTAAAGATTACAAGACAAATAAAATTAGCAGCATAGAAGTTCCTGCTGTTTCTGTTGGCGAATTCAGAACCAATGAAAAAGCGAAATACGGAAATAACCTGCACACCGTGAGCATAGAGGAAACGATGGCCGAGCCTGCATTCAAGTTAGATTTCGGCAGCGATAATAGATATGCCCTGATGAAGATAAGCCGGTTCGTTAAAGATGGTTTTGAGGAACCGGCTAATAGCTTCCCGGATATGTACACGGTTGCATTCAGGCAAATAAAAGAGCGAGGAAATTTGTTGAGTTAAAACAGTTTAATCCCATAAAAGAATTTTACTTTAACGGGACTGTTTACGTACTTATTGATGGTGGTACTATTTCTGCAGCAGGTACAGCAGCAGGTTTGCTGAGAGAATATACTAATGCCATCTTTGTGGGGCAAGAAACAGGGGGCTATGCAGGAATAAGTAATGGCATCCGGCAGCTTTCTATTTCCGGAGACAGTACCGATATTAGTATTAATCTCCCACTCATACATGGTGAGTTCGCCATCTCCGAACATTTAAAGAAACGGGGAATTACCCCAGATTACTGGATTGAAAATTCAATTCACGATTTGCTTAATGGAAAGGATGCGATACTGGCCTTTGTGGTAGAGAAAATTAAAAAATATGGTTTCAATGAAAGTCCAAGCGGGCTTAAATACAGGACACTAAGAGAAGGAACCGGGGAGCCTGCAAAAGCTGGGCAAGAAGTTTTAATACATGAAACGATGTCGTATTATAATGATTCTTTGCTATTCGATTCAAGGAAGTTACCTCGTCCAATTAAAGTACTGATTGGGGGTAATCAGGTTATCAAAGGAATAGACGAGGGGCTTGTTGGTATGAAAAAAGGCGAGGTCAAGAAATTAATAATTCCTCCTGCATTAAGCAAAAGACAGGGTGTTCAGACATTCCCACATCCAGACTCCACATTAATTTATGAAATTGAGTTAATGGACATTTTATTAAAAAAATTATAATAAGGACAAGGAGATGATTACAGTAGAACCTGAATGTGAAGATTGGGAAATTTTTCATTTCTCCGCGGAGTCTCCGGCTTGTAACTGTACGTTAAGGAAAATCGACTTGTTACTATTTAATTTACCAGGATGATGATCTTCTGCTGCCGGGACTCTGCGGTTACCATTGATACCATACATCGCAGTGTCCTCGCCGCCCTGCCACGCCCGGCGACGGAGAGACATTGCGGGGAAAAAATATTGGTTGCAAGATGAATGATAGTCTTCCTGCCGGTCCGCGGTATCATGCGATGTGGGTGGTGAAGGCGGGGTAGGGGTTCAAGTATGCATTATTTACACTGTCGTGGTAATTTACTCAAACCAGTGTATATTTAGAAGCTGACTGAATTATTTTGAATACTATGCTTGTACAATTTCATGAGCAGACGGTTGACGATTTTCTCATTCCATCTTTTGCCTTGAAAAAAGGTGAAATTGTAATTGTTCAACTTCCTAACGGGCCATTCTTTCACCCTCTTGAGTTAGCATTGATCGACATAATCACTGGTAAGACTGTTAATGAAAAAGTTGAAATCATATCGCCATTGAGGTATGTTGAGCATGTTAAAGAAAGTTGGTTTAGGTATCATTTCCTGCCAATTACTGTTGGAACCTATCTTGACAAGTATGCCAATAAGGCAAATCCGGTCTATAAAAAGATTTATGATATAAAGTGGATGACGCCTAAAACTAAAGTGCAAGCCTTGGCGGGGAATCCAAGACGACAACTTTCGCTCTACACAACTTTATCGTGGACAAGTGACATAATATTTGACTTAGCCGGTGTTGATCCACAAGGTGGACAAGATATTTATAATTTTGTAAAGACAGTTGTGCAATCAGGTGGTTCTGCTATTCTGTTTGACTATAGCGACGAATTTAAGAATGACTGTACGGCATTTATTCAAGTCCAATATTTAGGAGGAAAATGAGTTTGGAGAATTTGTACCGTATCCGGACAGGCTTAGTGTTTAGAACAAATCATTTAAGATAAGACCTTTAGCAGTGGGTTAGATTTGCCTGCGGGGGTCAGGAAGATAATTGCAAAGTAGCACCTGAATTTGAAGATTGGGAAACTTATCCATACTAAAAAGTAACCTCAAATGGTAACCATTGCAGCTTTCCGGAAACTGGCACTTTCGTTCCCTGAGGCGACGGAAGAAGCGCACTTTGAGAAAACATCCTTCAGGGTGAAGAAGAAGATCTTTGCCACCTACGACGATAAAAACAAAATAGCCTGTATTAAACTGTCGGAAATAGACCAGGATGTGTTTTCATCAGCGGACAGGACAATAATTTACCCTGTTGATAATAAATGGGGCAAACAAGGCTGGACACTCATTGAAATGAAGAAAGTGCATAAGGACTTATTTGCGGATGCGCTGACTACAGCCTATTGCTGCGTGGCGCCTCAAAAATTGGCTGCCCTGGTTAGGAAAAATGAAAACGAATGAGCAACAAAGAACTCAATTCAGTAACTGTCAATATTAACCAATGCGAGCTTTATTCCTTTCTATTTTGATGGTTGTTGTCTTGATGGCCAACGCACAAAAACCTAAAGACGGGACCTATACCTATTCCATAGCTTTTGAGGAATGGCAAGGTAAATCGTTGGGTGCAACATGTACTGTTGTGATAAATGGGGATAGTATAAAGGTTGTTCATGATGGGACAGGTAATTTGACAGGAAAGAAAGGCGACGTACTTAGCCAGGGTATAATCATGAAACATGCAAAGTCTGGTAAATGGATTGTCGGACATTCTTTGAAAGACAAAGAAGCGAAGGAAATTGGCGGATGTTCCGGCGGCCCCACTATTATTGATTTTAAAAGAAAGAAGTTTTGGCTTTGCTAAATGTTCTTGCTTTTACTTACTCCTGGACAAGTAATATACATTATCCGTTTCTTTTATTTGCAGGCCTCCTTTGTGGGGATTGAATTCGAAGAATGTGCCGGTTTTTAAATTCATAAAATAATCAGTGGCTACCGGCTCTACATTCATTGATCTGCCGGCAGCTTCTACTATCAGGGTATTATTCTCTTTTCTGACTACTACTTTAAAGGGGAGATCACCAGAGGTGTATTCACCCAGGTATTGGTCAAGATCACCACCCTGCAGGGCAACAGGCTTTGAAAATGGAATAGTGTAGGCGTCATTAAAACTGATCTTTAATATTCCCTCCAGTATGTCTATCCTTGGGTACAAGATGCCATTGGTGATGTAAGTCACAGCCAGCTTCTGATCAGGATAATATCTTACGGCACTATAAAATTCTTCTATCCTTCCGTTATGCCCGTACCCTTTCGTTCCATCAAAGTCGTACGGGAAGATACCCATCCCATAACCATCTATCATGGTTGTCATCCTGGCAAGATTTGCCTGACTGATGAGTTTGCCGGTAAATAATTGATGTATAAAAGTGATCAAATCTGTTGGCGTGGATACCACCGAGCCAGCCCCCATATGTATACCCAGATTTGTTTCTTTTTCCTTTTTCCATGTGCTGTCGGCGTATTTGTAAGCCGAACTTTCATTCCTGGCAATGTTTATTGGTTTTCCATAGTATGTATTGGCTAATCGAAGCTTTGATATTATCCTTTTCTCCAACGCCACCGCAAAAGGGCGCCGGTCAATTTTCTCAATAATGTAGCTTAACAGCAGATAGTTGGTGTTGCAATAGTCTGCCTTTGTGTCTGGCTCAAAATCTGTTCCTTTACCTGTAATGATCTTCAGCATTTCATCGGCTGTTCTTTGCTTGTCCATCCAGTCTGGGAAATTGGTATCTTTCGTATAGTCATGTAAGCCACTTCTGTGATAAAGCATTTGCTCTATTGTAATTTTACCGGCATTAGGCAACCCAGGGAACCAGGTGGCCAACTTTTCGTCAAGGCTCAATTTTCCTTCCCCGATAAGCTGAAAGATCATGACGGCAGTAAGCATTTTTGAAACTGAACCAATCCTGTATTTGGTATAGATGTCAGGAGCAACTCTTTTACTGCCATCCAGCAAAGAAAAGCCGATGGCTTTTTGGTATTCGATTTTCCCATTGATCGAGATGGCTACACTTCCTGTTGCCAACCCCCGGTTTTGCAGCATATCGAATAGGCTGTCTAATCTTTTTGTATTTAACTTTTGTGCATAAGCAACAGGGAAAAGGAACAGGGCAAGGGAAAGGATTACCAGGGGTTTCATTGGCGGTTTTTGATTGTACAACCTGTGAAATTAGCTGTTGCCTGCTACTTTAGCAAAGAATTTTTCACTCGTATGTGACCTTGCCGCTATTCTGTTCTTATACTTTTGGCCGGATTCATCAACGCGGCTTTGATACTTTGATAGCTCACCATCAACAAGGCTATGCCCAATGCTCCGAGGCCGGCAACAGCGAAGATCCACCAGTCTATTGCTGTACGGTATTCATATTGCTGAAACCATTCATACAGGAAATGGTAAGCGACAGGGGCTGCGATAAAGCAGGAAATAATGATCAACACTATAAATTCTTTCGATAGCAATTGCCATACATTCAATACGGAGGCTCCCAGCACTTTGCGGATCCCTATTTCACGGGTACTTTGTTCAGCCATAAATGCGGAAAGGCCAAATAAACCCAGGCAACTGATAAGAATAGTAAGGGCGGCAAAAGAGCCTGCAAGCATACCTATCCGCACTTCATTACTGAATTTCTTACTGTATTCATGATCTACAAAACGATATTCGAAGGGATTACCGATATTGACAAAAGAAGAAATCCTGTTTTTTGCAAATTGCGGAAAGCGACCCGCAGGTAATTCTTTAGCATGTATTTTAACCGGTTTTAATGATCCCGTCATTTTCATGCTAAGAAAATGCCGGATTATATCTTCTTATTAATCAATAATATGTGTTTTTTTATAGGGTGAAACTGCCCGGTTTTGATACGGTTGACCGTCTGACTCCGTACGGAGGATAATACTCTTCTGCCGCAGGGACGCTGCGGTTACTATCCGGGTTGTTTATTTTTTGTTTTGCTGTAATAGCTGCATGGCTGCGACATGACGTTTTCCCAGCTCCGGCCACGCCGTCCTATGTAGTAGAAACTTTTATAATGCTTCCTGTTATGAGTTGGTAACAAAAGGCGATGGTATAGCTCAGGGCAGAATATATTTTGTACATTGGTTTTCCAACCGACTGCCGTTCAGAACTGAACGTTTCACAAATACACCGCTGAACAAAAAGCCGTCATTGTTGGCAGGATACAAATGAGACAGTTTGTTACCATAATCGTTCTGACATTAGCCCTTAACTGCTTTGGACAATATCCATTAGATAAGTCAAAGATTTCCTGGCATACAGAACAAACTGTTACAAGAATTGAAAAGGTTAACCTGCTAATGAGCAGCGAAGTTTGTGATCAGGGAACGCGACCGCCTCAATGCGATAACTTTTCAGAACTACAAAAAAAGGCGACAACAGATGAACTAGTGGAGTTGACAAACCATCCGAACGGAGTGGTTCGTTGTTATTCATTTTTGGCCTTGTCTTACGATACTGCTGCAAATTTGCTCCCAATAGCCATTAAGCATATCGGCGACACGGCGTTAGTAATAACGCAGCTCCGTGGTATTAGAATAGCGGAGAAAGCCGGAGATTTTTTTATTAACGTTGTTACTCCTCAATACGGTGACTTAAAATCGAAAAAGCTAACCTCTGCTGAATACGACTATTTAGATAGTATGCTTATCTATACGCCGGGCATTTTATATGCAAAGGCAAATGCCATCAGCAGGGCCAGACTGACCGAAGCGTTTTATACAAGGGCAAGAGAACTTGTGTTGAAAGAAAATAACCAGCCAGCATTAGTGATGTTGGCCAAATATAAAAGGATGCAGGACATCCCGATAATCTTAAATAACAAAAGGAATAGCGGACCCCGTAATCAACTTGTTTTCACCTATAAAGCAATTAGTGAATTCCCCCATTCCTCATTTATACCTTTTCTAAGAAAGAACTTATACGAGGCAATGGATACGTTATCCTGGCGTACGGAATGGGAAGAATTATATAAAGCCATCGCAAGCTTCAAAAATGATACTGCACTTCAGTTTTTAAAAGTCCCTTTTACACAAGTAAAACACCAAGTCATCCGGCAATACCATATTGGCCTTGTTTTTGAAGCCATGCAGGCATTCTACACGCCAATTTATGATGAACTTCTTTGGGAAATGTGGGGTAATGAAAAAAGAATAAGCCCTGCGGTTTTTCGCTTGCTTTATCCGAAAAGTCCAGAGAAGGCTTATCAGTTAACTAAAGAAACAATTCAGAACGCGGACGATTTTTATTATATCAACTCTACAACTGATAGTGATGAGGAAGAAACTTTTGTAAATTTATTGGATGTAATGCTTGACACGATTATTGTCAGGGATAAAACTTTGGCTGTTGAACTAATTAATCAAAATATCCGGGTAATTAATGTTCATCAGTTTCCTGCAGTTGTTGGTAAAGCGTTGAAGCTTAAAGATACTTCCTTTGTAGCATCGCTTCTCGCCAGGCTTACAAGGGAAGATTATCCACCCGTTTTCCTAAAAGCAGCAGAAACCCTAATTGCCTTTAACGATCAGCGTATAAACAAGCGAATAGTTGAAGTTTCCAAACGAAATGTAAACCTGCGAATTGGGCGGGGCGGTCAGGATTTTGCCAAATTGTTAGAAGAGAATAATATTAAATAAGGCTATAGGCAGCATTCAGTTTGGCAAAGACGCCGCTTTTTTAATCTTAGACAATGGACAATTCAAACGGTTACGAAGGCATAGCTCCTATTTTTATCAAAAGTCGTGGACAAGACGTCAACGGCATAGATCGGGATTATCGCTGATTGAAGAATTTGAAGATGAAGGTGAGAACCATTATTTCAATGCTGTTAAAACTTAACACTGCCTTTCTTTCCCTCTTCTTTGTTAACTTGTCTTGAATACCAAGATTAAACATGATGTAACAAAATTAGGGTATTTGTAAGCGAAATGTGTAATAAAATTAGGGTTAATTTGTTGTTTACTTGTAACAAAATTAGGGTAGTGTTAGGACTGAAAGTGCTTGCGCAGACAATTCCAAGGTACTTCTATAGGTACGGTAAGCTAACCAACTGATACGACCGGGGACAATTTGCTACTTTTAACAGTGACAGTATTCAAAACAAAAATGGTATGGCGGACCTATTTCATTATTTCCACATCAACGTCCCGCCCGGCAAAGTATTTGAGAGCATCTCAACACCAGGCGGTTTGGACAAATGGTGGAGTAAAAAATCATCAGGGAAGCCTGCACTTGGAGAAATATTTCAATTTCACTTCGGACCTGAATACAACTGGGTAGCAGTGGTGTCAAAATTTATCCCCAATAGAGCGTTTGAATTGACAATGATAGACGCTGACCAGGACTGGGTAGGTAGCACAGTCGGTTTCAGGTTGGCAGACAAAAACAGCACTACTGAAGTCCAGTTTTACCATACGGGCTGGAAAGAAGATAACGAGCATTACAGAATTTCAAACTACTGTTGGGCTATGTATCTGCGATTATTAAAACGGTATCTTGAGTTTGGAGAATTTGTTCCGTATGAGGACAGGCTTAATGTTTAGAATAAATTATAGAATAAGCACTTTAGCTAGCGAAACTATAAATACTATTGATTTAATAAGAATTGCCGTCAACATTCGTGATAATCTTCTGTGCTCATTCTTCACTGGCGGCAATATCCGCAGGGACTTCTCAAATCCATCAGCGGGACTGACCAATGCTACTGAATCCGCCTCCATAGCCAGCTCTGCAGGCGCTTCTCCTTTGGGCGGGCCAACTTCCTCCAAAGCAAACTCTATAGGTGATGCTTTAGCAATATCAACCGCTTCTACTGGCAGTTTGGTAGTTGCTTCTTCCTGGAAGCATTCCACATGTGCAGGCTCATCAACTTCTCCCACTTCCGGCTTTCCAACTTCCCTGCTGTTAGTTTCACCAATCCACTGCATGATACGCAAGGCGCCGCCCCTTACCAGCTTCGGCTTATCATTGACCAATTTATAAAACTCGATTCCCATCAGCCAGAAACAGCCTTGTTCATTGGCTGGCTGGACCACTTGTTCAAGACAGAACGCTTCTCCTGCCTTGCGGCCCATCGCTTGTATACTGCCGGCTTGTTGATCACAGGTGTAAGATCTTTTTTCAAAATCAATCGTCAGCACGCACGATACCAGCCGGTAATGTGTAGCTTCGGCAGGTATCGCTTTCTTCCTGCGCAGCCGGAAGGCAGGGATATTGATCATCACTTTGCCTGCTTCTATGGAATAGGTATTTTCTATATTCAATGGCAGGGCATCGTCCAGTAATAACTTATGGTTAAACTCGAAGCCTGATAATACCGACAGGTCGCCGGCAGCGATCACACGCTCACCCCAATCATGAATGGGATCTGCTTTGAGAGCAGCCAGCATCGGGCCATTCATGCGGCTATTGAGCCGGATATTTTTCACGGAAGGCAGCAGGCTGACCAGTGCACGCCGCATGAGCTGCGAGGCTGCGGTGGCCCGCTTCCACTCAGCCGCATTACGGCGGGTATTAGCCATACTGTCCAGATGTTTTACCTGCCATGCCGTAGGCCCGCCTTTTAACTTCATTTGTTGGCCAAACTCATTTACATAATAGGTCGTGTCACCTGTTGACCCTTTAATCTGGTAAGGTGCTATTATTTTAGCCATAAAAAATGTTTTTATCTAATTTACAACTAAGCTATAGTGTTTTCCAAATCACCATGTCGCATAATGAACCTTATGACGCATTTGTCGCTTTTTTTTCTGCTATTAAGTTGCAAAGGCTATATAAAGTCGCGCTCTAAGGCTTGCTTGTGCGCTCTGCGAGGGCTTGCAGCCTCGCAGTCTTATTTCCGGGCCTCGGGCCCGCTTTACGTAGGTATTCTTAATAGCTCTCCCATAGTAATCCCCTGATAATCCAAAGGATGTCCCCGGGCAGTCCCCTATCAAAAGCAAGGGAGAAGTAAGGCAGTAGTAAGAGAGTAGTAAGGCAATAGTAAGAAAACAGAAGTTAAATGCAGGCAGGACGCGGGTTTATATTGTTTGAGATTGGCAAACCCACTGCCAGAGTGGATTTGGTCGAATGAAGGTCTGAAGAGATATAATGTCCTGTCATCATGTTGAACGCTTGTATAGCAATATACGAAAAATAAGAAAGCGCTTGAAAAATGCTCTCTGTTAGTGCATTTATTTCCCGGAAATTGGTAGTATTCTATGCCATTCTTAAAAAGGTGTTTTAACGGTACCCTAGCTGGAGATATCGTTCTATTTTTAGTAGTATCTTCTAAATTTATCTCTGTGCTGGATCCAAAGGAACAAGCAAAATATTATATTGAAAAGATCAGGTCGCTGGGCAAAACGACTAATCAGACTTTATTAATAGTGTTTATACCGCTCTCGTTCCTATGGCTTACGGAAATTGAAAAGTATTACCAGGTTGCGGATCGGTATATTGAACAGATGACAGCCCGACATACAGCTTTTGAAAAAGAAAACCAGCAGAAAAGACAGATTGATACTATTAAGAGTCTCATTGGGCAACTATATAGGCATATGCCTGATAGTATTAGGTCTTACAAAGCCTCAGATAGAGACTCTGCCCTCCATGTAATCATTAAACCAATACGTGCCCAACAAACAAAGTTTACACAACGGCTTGCCAGTCAAGCGAAGAAAAATGTCACTATTAATGATTCTATAAGGCTTAATCTGGAAAAACTGATCGTGCCTGTTAATATTCCGATCCTGAACGTAAAATTTGAAAGGGTTGGATTGAAGTGGACAGTGCCGCTGGTGATGATTTTCTTTTCAATTATGCTGGTATATGCCTATATGAGAAAGCAAAAGATAATCAACACGTTAAGCAGATTTAAGGAAATATTACATAATGATTACTCAAATGCTTCAGCTAAGCTATATAAAGATTACGACTTTAGCCTGCCTTTCTGGTTTTTTCCGCTGCAAAAAGAACGGACTGTTGATCTGAAAGAAGAGACCCGTCAGCAAACCTTGCAAAAAATAATCGGGCTCGATAGCAGGTCGTTAAGAATATCAAATATGATTGTCTGGATTATTTACATCTTGTTCTTACTGGCTAATTTGCGATTATTGGTTATTAACTGGGACCTGAATTATAAAGTGCTTCACAAAGATTATTCGTTGTCTAATGCCATTGGGATATTGCTTTTTATGGTAGACGTACTCTTTATAATACTTATTTCTAATAAAATCAATGAGCCACATACCGGTCTTGTTGAAAGTAATCAATTGAAAAACAATAACCGGCGGAAGTTTATTGTTACCATGTCTATAGCAACTATTGGTTCATTTCTGGCAGAGCCAATCTATGGCAGATTAGCAAATGGAGAAAAATGGTATCATAATCCGCGTTTCCGACCGAAAACCAAATATTTGCCCCAGGTAAAGAAAGGGATGTATATGACTGTAAAAAATAAAAAAGAAAATACAGGTCCAATTTATTATTTCAATCGGAATGGCAAGAACCCGGTAATGAAAACGCTGAGCGGAGAAGATTGGAAGAAATTTGCCAGTAAATTGAAAATGCTTGGCATAAAGGAGTTATTGAGTCATAATACTCATTTGTTGAGGACGAAGCAACAGGATTTGTTGCAATACGTATTGGAGAGAAAAGAAGATACTGATGGATTTAAATTGTTAATAAGGTATCTGGAAGTTAACCCGGATGTACCTACCGTTGAATTTATTGATCTGTATACAAGGATGAGCACCCGGTTTTCTTTACCCAGTGGGCAGACAATGATAGTTGCTGATAAAAAAATTGCCGAACGGATAGCGGAAATTATTAGCAATAATAACGGCTATCTTAAAGGATATTTAACAGGAAAGGATCTCTTTAAGAATATTGACAAAAACGAATCTGCAAAAGCCGATACGATCAGGCGGATGCTCAAAGAAGAATCTTCCGTTCGGTTAAAAAAATGGCAGGTAAGAAGTAAGGCTACTACTAATGAAAAATGATATGCGTGGGCTGCTTTTAGTTTAAAGTAAAATAGCAATGAACACCAGTGTTCATTGCAGATAGGGGTTCGAATCCCTTCAAGTATGTCCACGCTTTTGTTCGAAAGTTCCCTGGCCGAAATGCTTATTCAATGCTGCAGGCACGTAACCTTCCTGTTTTTACTGCACAACAACCGTACTCCCAGCTTCAGTACCTATAGGTAATTGCACATCTATCGTCCGCTCATTCACCTTCAATTGCAAGGAGTTTAGTTTCTGCGTCGGATCTGTTACTGCGATGGCAGAGACCGTTGCGCCTTTCGCTTTAATCATTACGATGCAGGGTTGTGTGGTGGCAAGGGTTAGCCTGTCATTGATCCGGATAGTCCCTGCTTTATAAAAAACGATGCCTGTTCTCTCCAGGCCCGTATGTTGCACCACTTGCAGGTCGGCCGTATTGGCAAGTATCTTTACAGGCAATTTCCTGCTATAGGCGGCAGCTGAAACTATATCAATGCCGGGCACCACGATCCAGGCGTAACCTGCGTTCTTTGGTTGTACGCCATGGTCCAGCCATAAGGTGAATACATTTTCCCGCACTGTTGTGGTTGTTGCCCAGGCCTGGTGGTTGATCTGCCGCCAGTTACCAGTAGCTTCTCCATTGTTGATATGCATTGTGGCCGGTTGAGGAAAGATATAGGCTACGCTATCATGCAAAACCCACGATACGGCAGGCAATACATGTTTACCTGTTGGCAGGGTGGTTGTTTTATGATTCGTATGTACAGTCACTTGTTTATTCAGCAGGCATTGGTTCAGGGTAGTGAACACCGGCAAAGCAGTATCTGCATGAATGCCTGCACCAAGACATACGATCTCCTGATCAAAGAAGAACCATGCCTTGTGCGCTTTGAGCGGATCATGCACACTGGCAAAATCAAAAGCAGCCACGCCATATTGGCCATCACTCATACCTCCCGAAAAATCAGTCAATCCCTTTTTGGCCAGTTGCCGCCAATGAGGAACGTCCTGCTTTTGTACGATGGTAGCGCCCGGTATCTTTTGCCAGTCCCACACGGGAAAAATGTTGAAGTACTCGTGGCCGGTACGGGATATAAAAAAGGAACCATCCCCGTAGTGATGGTTCCTGATCCCTTCTTCATTGTGCGGCTCTTCCATATTATTGGCACGGGCAGAATGCATGCGCACGGATGCGTAATAGTTAGGCCGCTGGTGGGTATAATAATGCGAATACCAGAAATAGCGGTCGCGTGTGAAGTTGGGTTTGGTTTTGCCAAGCCGTACATCAATCACTTCCTGTAGTTCTTTGGCACGGTGCGCTATCTGCAAGCCTTCCTGGCGCTGCTTCTCCGTAAGACTGCTGTCCATTACCAGGAGGGTATTGATCATCAGGTTAGGCGTACCCATTTCATTCCACCACCAGTTCTCGCACCGGAAGTCATGGGCCAGCCAATAATCAAGGGCGGCCGCAAATGTTCTTTTAACGGCAGGATCCTGGTAATATACCGTGCCTGGTTTTTTATAAGTCCTGGCCAGCGCCAGCATATTTTCCAGGTGGTCTTTGTGCTGGAAGCCGGTACGGGATACATCCTTATAATTGATCCCCGGCCAGGTACCATCGGGCTGAATGGATTGTACCAATTGTTGGATGGCGGTTGTGTTAACAGGCGGGGCCAGGAGGTCACTTACCACACGTTTTTTGATGAGGGCAATATCTTGCGCCTGGCTATACATGAGTGCCAGCAGGAATACAACCAAGGAGAATACGGAATGTTTTTGAAGCATGTGCAGGCATTTATTTAGGCGCAATTGCAAAACTGATCTTATCGTTGGTTGTAGGTTTATTGACAGTGAATTTTATTCTGTAAATATTATCGCCCCACTTGTCCAGGATGCCTTTATCTTCCATCGCTGTTAAAGGGATCTTTTCAATGGCTGCACCCATTTGGTTAGGGTTGTACTTTATGACAAAATCTTTGGCTGTGCCGTCCTGTAATTTGTAATGGATAACCAGCTCGCCGGGTTTTACGAGGGCTGCAGGATAGCAGGTCATCAGGTTTTGCACAATACTATCAGCCCGCGTGAGCGCGATAACATCTTTCACTTCCACATTCCTGCCACGATTTAACCGTATCGTCCGCTGCCAGCTATTAACACCGGCTTTCTCCGGATATGATTTGGCGATGTCGAGTGACAATTCAGCAAATGACTTGTCCTGTTTGTACGTTACGTTGGTGGCTTTGAACCGGGCGCCGGGTGGCTGCGTGGCGCCGTTGATGGTGGGCACATTGTGGTAGTCGGAACAGTTATACCATATATCATAGCGCCGGCTGCTGAATGTTTTCCGGGTATAAGTGCCCCTGCCTACATCAATCAGTACAGGCAGGCCATTGTAATAAACGATATAATTGCCAATATCATTGTGATTATGGCTTTCGTCATTGTGCCCGCCTTTAGCGGCCACGAACAAGCCATCCGTGCTGCCTTCCTTATCCCGCGCAATCATTACCTGTATATCGGGCAACCACACATTGGCCGGCAGGGGCAATCCCTGCGGCGCCTGGCGGTATTCATCCTGCATGAACAGGGCAAAGAGGGTCCTGAAGTAATGGTATCTGCCGGCATTGCCATCCTCCTCCGGCTTACGATAGAAAGCGCCGAACCGCATCATGGCAGTATCCCGGATGTCTTTACCAAAGCGATAGATCATGTTGGCAGCCATGCCGGGCCGGGGATCTGCATCGGCAAAGTTCAGGAAATACTTTTCACCGATCTGCGCCCGGTAAATGAAGCGGGCCATATTCTTTATCTTCTCATCCTTGTAAACATAATTGAAAGCATTGTTAGTGGCCAGGTTCAGCATGGCTATGTTATCATACAGGGAAGCCGCGGCAGCGCCCCAGTAACCTGGCCCTTCATCACAACCTCCATCCTTCGGATAGGGATTTACAAATTCATCTAATACCCATAATATCTTTGCAACCGCATTGGCCCGCTGAACATCATCTTTTTCCAGCAGCAATACGGTATTGAGCCAGTTGGAACAGAT